>NZ_SNWG01000001.1:2792464-3102738 GCF_004362195.1 Microbacterium sp. BK668 | reverse complement strand
GCAGGGGCGACCCTGTGGGAGAGTAGGACACCGCCGGACTTCTTCCGAGAAATGGCCACCCAACGCTGGGTGGCCATTTCGCGTTACAAGGGGTCAACCGCCGCAACGGCGCGCCTCCGAGAGGATCGAGTAATGGCAGATCGAGAGCCTCGCGACGACGAGCGCGAGCACCGACCGCGCAGCGACCGACCCCGGGGAACCGATCCGCGCTCGAACAGCGGAAGCGGCGAGTCGCGCAGGGAGCCGCGCGACGACCACCGCGCGCGGCGATCGGAGAACCCGCCGAGGCGCTCGTCGAGCGCGGGCGATGCGAAGTCCTACGGCAGGTCCGGCGACCGCGATCCCCACCTGAAGCGCGAGGGCAGTAAGCCGTACGGCCGCCGTGAGGACGCGAAGCCCTACGCCAAGCGCGACAGCGGTAAGCCGTACGAGCGCCGTGAGGGTTCGAAGCCCTACGGCAAGCGCGACGGCGGCAAGCCGTACGAGCGCCGTGAGGGCTCGAAGCCCTACGGCAAGCGCGACGGCGACAAGCCGTACGAGCGCCGTGAGGGTTCGAAGCCCTACGGCAAGCGCGACGGCGACAAGCCGTACGAGCGCCGTGAGGGTTCGAAGCCCTACGCCAAGCGCGACGGCGACAAGCCGTTCGGTACGTCCGGCGACCGCAAGCCCTACCCGAGGCGCGAGGGCGACAAGCCGCACGGGCGGCGGGAGGCGTCGAGGTCTCACGCCCCCCGCGAGGGGCACTCCAGCCGGCCCCGCCAGGATCGCCCGACTCGCGGCGGCGCAGACCGCCCCGACCGCGCGACGCGACCCGAGGAGATCCGGTCGATCCGCCCGCGGCACGACGATCCCGTCGTTCCCGACGAGATCACCGCACGCGATCTTCCGGCTCCGGCTCGCAACGAGCTGAAGACGCTCAGCAAGGAGAACGCCGACTGGGTCGCGCGCCACCTGGCGATGGCGGCGCAGCTCATAGAAGACGACCCGGAGCTGGCGCATCAGCACGCCCTCTCGGCGTCCCGGCGAGCGGGCCGCATCGCGGTTGTCCGCGAGACGCTCGCGATCACCGCGTACGCGACCGGTGACTTCGCCCTCGCCCTTCGCGAGCTGCGGACGTATCGTCGCATCTCGGGGCGCGAGGATCAGATCGCGCTGATGGTCGACAGCGAGCGCGGCGTCGGCCGTCCCGATCGGGCTCTCGAGGTCGGTCGCGCGGTGGACCGCAGCATCCTCCCGGTCCCCGTTCGCGTGGAACTCGCGATCGCGATGTCGGGGGCGCGGCTCGATCTCGGCGAGCCGGAGCGCGCCCTGGCGGAACTGGAGATCCCGGAGTTCGACGCCGACCGCGCGTACGAGTGGACTCCCGCCCTGTTCGCGGCACGCGCTGCGGTGCTCGAGGAGCTCGGTCGCGACGACGAGGCGCGGAGATGGCAGGAGCGGGCGATCGTCGCGGCGGAAGCACTGGACGAGGCATCCGGCGTCGGCGATCTGGAGGTCATCGAGGTTGAGGAGGTCGAGGAGGTCGTCGAGGTCCCGCTCGACGAGGACGACGGAGTCGCCGGGGACGCCCCCGAGCGGGAGCTGAGCGCCGACGAGCCCGTCGATGTCACGGTGGCCGACGCGGCTCCGGCGGCGGGCGGCGCGGGCGTGACGATCGACGATGAAGTGCGGGAAATCCTCGAGGACGCCGGCATCGACGGCGCCGACGACGCCGACGACGCCGACGGCGGCGACGACACCGGCGCGCCCGTGGAGACCGGCGACCGCGACGAGGAGGATCGCGCCTGATGGCGCTGTTCACCCGCAGGTCGGCCCCTGCCGCGCCGCTCGACGGCGTCGACGTGGTGCTCGCCGACCTCGACGGCGTGGTCTACGCCGGCGCGGGTGCTCTGCCGCACGCCGTCGAGAGTCTGAACCGCGCCCGGACGGGGCGCCGGCTCGGCTACATCACGAACAACGCCTCGCGGACGGACGCCTCGGTCGCGGCGCACCTGAGCGAACTGGGCTTGCCGACCGCGCCCGACGAGGTCGTGACCAGCCCGCAGGCTGCGATGCGTCTGCTCACGACGATGGTGCCGCCCGGCTCGACGATCCTGGTCGTCGGCGGAGACGGCCTCGTCGACGAAACGGAGAAGGCGGGATTCGTCGTCACGCGGAGCGCGGAGGACGGCCCCGCGGCCGTCGTTCAGGGATTCGCACCCGAAGTCGGGTGGCTCCAGCTCGCCGAGGCCGCCTACGCGCTCAAGCTTCCCGAGGACGAGGGCGGCATCCCCTGGGTCGCGACGAACACCGATTGGACGATCCCGCAGGCGCGGGGTGTCGCGCCGGGGAACGGGACGCTCGTGTCCGCCGTCCACACCGCCGTCGGGCGCCTCGCGACCGTCGCGGGCAAGCCCGAGACGCCGATCTTCGACGAGGCGGTCGCGCGTTTCGGGGCGGCTCGGCCGCTCTTCCTCGGTGACAGGCTCGACACCGACATCGTCGGCGCGAATCGCGCGGGGATCGCCTCCGCACTCGTGCTGACCGGGATCGATCGGCCGAAGCACGTCCTGGCGGCGCCCCGGGACTCGCAGCCGACCTATCTGCTCGGCGACCTTCGCGAACTGCACGAGCCGTACCCCGAACCGCGCGTCCGCGACGGCGTCGTGACCGTCCGCGGAGCGAGCGTCCGAATCGACGGGGCGGATGTCCGCATCCTCTCCGAGGGCGACCAGCCGATCGATCTGCTCCGTGCCGGCGCGAAGGCGATCTGGGACACCGGGCGCGCGATCTACGGATTCCGGGTTCCCGAGCGCCTCTACGCGGACCCTTTCCACCGTCCCTGACCGGCGATCCGGGGCGGATGCCGGGTGCGGAAGTATCCTGAACGCATGGAGCGCCCGCAGCCGCAGCCCGACGCCCGAGCCGATCTCGTCTCAGCGCTCGAGGTGATCGAGGCCCAACCGCTGCCCGCGCGCGCAGCGGCGTACGAGTCGCTGGCCGAGTCCCTCGCCCGGCAGCTGGACTCCAGCCCCACCGCCGCGCGTCCATGAGTCGCCGGCTCGACGCAGCCCTCGCCGAGCGCGGGCTGGCGCGTTCACGCACCCACGCCGCCGCCCTGATCGCGGAGGGACTCGTCTCGGTGGACGGGCGCACCGTGGTGAAGGCGTCCACACCTGTGGCCGAGCACGCCGAACTCGCCGTCGCGGGCGCCGACCACTACGTCAGCCGCGCGGCGCACAAGCTCCTCGCGGCTCTCGACGCGTTCGACCTCGACCCGCGCGGCCGGGTCGCCCTCGACATGGGCGCCTCGACCGGTGGGTTCACGCAGGTGCTGCGCGAACGCGGCGCCGACCCCGTGATCGCGGTCGACGTCGGGCACGGGCAGCTCGCCGGCATCGTGCGGGAAGACGCCGGCGTCGTCGGCGTCGAGGGGTTCAACGTCCGGTTCATGACCCGCGAGTCGCTCGCCCAGGCATCCGGCGTCCCGCAGGCGCCGTCCCTCGTCACCGGCGACCTCTCGTTCATCTCGCTGACCCTCGTCCTCCCTGCCGCCGCGGGGGTGTGCGCGGCCGGCGGCGATCTCGTCCTGCTCATCAAGCCCCAGTTCGAGGTCGGACGCACAGCGGTCAAGGGGGGACTGGTGACCGATCCGGGCTCGCGGATCGACGCGGTCGAGCGCGTCCTGTGGGCGGCGTGGGACTGCGGCCTCGGAACTCTCGGCATCATCTCCTCCCCAATCGTCGGCACCCACGGCAACAGGGAGTACGTGGCACACCTCGCGCCGGGCCGGGGAGCCAATCCGACAGAATGGTTGAGCACGGTGAACCGACTGGCGGGAGCCCGATGACCGATCCGGAGCGCAGCATCCTCGTGGTCGCGCACGCCTATCGCGACGAGACCGTGGAGGCTGCACAGCGCGTGCTGTCCGCGCTCCGCGACGCCGGGGCGCGTCCCGTGCTCGCCGAGAACGACCGCAGGGGTCTGGCCGCATCGATCGACGTCAGCGGCGTCGCGACGCTGGGGGTCGATGTCGCGGTGCACGATGTCGAACTGGCGATCGTCCTGGGCGGAGACGGCACGATCCTCCGCGCGGCAGAGCTCGTCCGCGAGGGCACCGCGCCCGTCCTCGGCATCAACATGGGGCACGTCGGCTTCCTCGCCGAGATCGAGCGCGACGACATGGACGACGCCGTGCGCCGCGTCATCGACCGCGACTACGACGTGGAAGAGCGCATGGCGCTGCAGGTGCGCGTGAAGGACGGCGACGACCGCGTCGTGTACGAGACGTGGGCGCTCAACGAGGCGACCGTCGAGAAGGCGAGTCGGGAGCGACTGCTCGAGGTCGTCATCGAGGTCGACGGCCGACCCCTCTCGTCCTTCGGCTGCGACGGGGTTGTCGTGTCGACGCCCACCGGCTCGACGGCGTACAACTTCTCAGCGGGGGGTCCCGTCATCTGGCCCACCGTCGACGCCATCGCCGTCGTGCCGCTGTCCGCGCACGCGCTGTTCGCCAAGCCGCTCGTCGTGGGGCCCCAGCATGCGGTCGCGATCGAGCTGCTGCAGCGCAACATGGGCTCGGGGGTGCTGTGGTGCGACGGCCGAAGGTCCCACGATCTTCCGCGCGGCGCACGGGTCATCGTCCGCCGCTCCGAGCGCCCCGTCCGTCTCGCCCGCCTCCACCCGGCGGCGTTCACGGACCGCCTGGTGCGCAAGTTCCGCCTTCCGGTCGAAGGATGGCGCGGCCCGTCGCCCCTCACCGCACCGATCCGGTTCGACACGGTGGCCGGCGAATGAGGCGGCGCACGACGGAGGGCGTCTCGTGATCGAAGAGATGCGCCTGCGGGATCTCGGGGTGATCGCGGAGGCGACACTGCCGATCGGCCCGGGCTTCACCGCGATCACCGGTGAGACTGGAGCGGGCAAGACCATGGTCGTCACCGGGCTCGGCCTGCTCCTCGGCCAGCGTGCCGACTCCGGTGCCGTGCGGTCGGGGGCGGCACAGGCATCCGTCGACGGGGTCTGGGTCGTGCCGGCCGAAGGCGCCGTCGCCGAACGGGTGCGCGAAGCCGGCGGCGACCTCGAGCCGATCGGCGGGAACCGCGCGGAGCTCTTCGTCGGTCGCACGATCTCGAGCGAGGGACGAAGCCGCGCGACCGTCGGCGGAAGGTCCGCCCCCGCGGGGGTCCTCGCCGACCTCGCCGACGAGCTCGTCGTCGTGCACGGGCAGTCCGACCAGCTGCGGCTGCGGTCGGCGGCGGCGCAGCGCGACGCGCTCGACCGGTTCGGCGGCGCGCCCGTCGCGCGGGCGCTGGAGGCCTACCGCCGCGCCCATCAGCACTGGCGCTCGGTCCACGCCGAGCTGGAGACGCTTACGACCGACCGCGCTTCGCGGGCACGCGAGGCCGCCGAGCTCCGGGCCGCGATCGCCGAGATCGAACAGGCGTCGCCCGCACCCGGTGAGGACGCGGAACTGGCCGCGCGCGCCGAGCGCCTCGCGAACGCGGAGGAGCTGCGGGCAGCCGCGGCGACCGCGCACGACATGCTCTCGGGCGACGGCGACGAGCCTGACGTCGGCATCCTGCTCGCAGAAGCGCGCCGCGCGCTGGATCGCGGCGCCGCGCGTGATGCGGGTCTCGAGGACCTCGCGGCGCAGGCCGCCGACCTCGGCTATCGCGCGGCCGACCTCGCCGCGGACCTGGCCGCGTACCTCGCGGACCTCGACGAGACCGGCCCGCACGAGCTCGCCGCCGTCGAGGAGCGCCGCGCGGTCCTGGGCGGGATCATTCGCGCTCACGGCTCCCTCGACGAGGCGATCGCGCTCCTCGAGACCGGCTCGGCCCGGCTGGCGGAGCTCGACGACGACGGCGATCGCATCGAGCGGCTGACGGACGAGCAGGATGCCGCGGCATCCGCTCTCGACACGGCAGCGGCCGCGCTCACCGCGGCCCGCACGAAAGCGGCCGAGCGGCTCGGCGCCGCCGTCACGAAGGAGATGCGCGCGCTGGCGATGCCCGACGCGCGGGTCGTCGTCGCCGTCACGCCCGGAGCCGAGTCCGCGCACGGCCGTGACGAGGTCGCGATCCTGCTGGCGCCGCACGCGGGATCCGAGCCGAGGCCGGTCGCCCGCAGCGCATCCGGCGGCGAGCTCAGCCGCGTCATGCTCGCGATCGAGGTCGTGATCGCGGGCGTCGACCCCGTCCCGACCTTCGTCTTCGACGAGGTGGATGCCGGCATCGGCGGCGCAGCAGCGATAGAGGTCGGACGCCGGCTGGCGCGGCTCGCCGAGGCATCCCAGGTCATCGCCGTCACGCACCTCGCCCAGGTGGCCGCATTCGCCGGCAACCACCTGACGGTCGTCAAGGCGAGCGACGGGTCGGTCACGGCCTCCGACGTCCGTCGGCTCGAGGGAGCCGACCGCGAGGCCGAGATGGCTCGGCTCCTGTCCGGCATGCCCGATTCCGATGCCGCACTGACACACGCCCGCGAGTTGCTCGGTCTTCGCACCGGAGCCGGCTGATAGGATAAAAGCCCGTGATGCAGACTTCTGACGCAGCGGGATCCGGTACTTCGAACGACACCACCAAGCACATCTTCGTGACGGGCGGTGTCGTTTCGTCGTTGGGCAAGGGTCTGACCGCAGCGAGCCTCGGCAACCTGCTGACGGCTCGCGGTCTGCGCGTGGTCATGCAGAAGCTGGATCCGTACCTCAACGTCGATCCGGGCACGATGAACCCCTTCCAGCACGGAGAGGTGTTCGTCACCGACGACGGCGCCGAGACCGACCTCGACATCGGGCACTACGAGCGGTTCCTCGACATCGAGCTGAGCGAGGCCGCGAACGTCACGACGGGACAGATCTACTCGCAGGTCATCGCGCGCGAGCGCCGCGGCGAGTATCTCGGCGACACGGTGCAGGTCATCCCGCACATCACCGACGAGATCAAGCGGCGCATGCGCCTGCAGGCGACCGAGGAGCCCCGGCCCGACGTCATCATCACGGAGATCGGCGGCACGGTCGGCGACATCGAGTCGCAGCCGTTCATCGAGTCCGCGCGGCAGATCCGCCACGAGCTCGGCCGGCAGAACGTCTTCTTCGTCCACGTGTCGCTCGTGCCCTTCATGGGCGCGTCCGGCGAGCAGAAGACCAAGCCGACGCAGCACTCCGTCGCGGCGCTGCGCTCGATCGGCATCCAGCCGGACGCGCTCGTGCTGCGCAGCGACCGCCCGGTCACGGAGTCGAACAAGCGGAAGATCGCCCTCATGTGCGACGTCGACGAGGGTGCGGTCGTGAACGCCGTCGACGTCCCGTCGATCTACGACATCCCCTCGATGCTCAACGAGCAGGGCCTCGACGAGTACATCGTCCGGGCGCTCGGCCTCGGCACGGCGAACGAGGTGGACTGGTCGCGGTGGCAGCGCGTCCTCAACGCCGTGCACAACCCCAAGCACGAGGTGACGATCGGCCTCGTGGGCAAGTACATCGACCTGCCCGACGCCTACCTGTCGGTCACCGAGGCCCTCAAGGCCGGCGGATTCGCGCAGGAGACGCACGTCAACATCCGCTGGATCCCCTCCGACGAGTGCGAGACCCCCGAAGGCGCCGAGCGCGCGCTCGCGCCGCTCGACGGCATCGTGATCCCCGGCGGCTTCGGCATCCGGGGGATCGAGGGCAAGATCGGCGCACTCAGATTCGCGCGCGAGCAGGGGATTCCGACCCTCGGCATCTGCCTGGGTCTGCAGTGCATCGTCATCGAGTACGCCCGCCACGTGGCCGGCATCGCCGACGCCTCGTCGAGCGAGTTCGACCCCGACACCGAGCACCCGGTGATCGCCACGATGGAGGAGCAGATCGACATCCTCGAGCACGGCGACCTCGGCGGCACGATGCGCCTCGGGCTGTACCCGGCCGAGCTGCTCGACGGCTCGATCGCCGCCGAGGTGTACGGGACGACGACGGCGTCGGAGCGCCACCGCCACCGCTACGAGGTCAACAACCGTTACCGCGATCGGATCGCCGAAGCCGGCCTCGTCTTCTCGGGCATCAACCCCGACCTCGATCTCGTCGAGTACGTCGAGCTGCCGCGCGACGTGCACCCGTACTACATCGCGACGCAGGCGCACCCCGAGCTGCGCTCCCGCCCCACGGACGCGAACCCGCTCTTCCGCGGCCTGGTCGGGGCAGCGCTCGATCGCCACCGTGCGAGCGAGCTGTTCGACGTCGACGAAGACGAGGCGCCCGAGCCGACTCTCGCCGCGGCGCCGGGATCCGCCGCGTGACGGGGGCCGTGCCCGCGGGCGAGATCCGCGACGAGCCGGTCGAGCCCGACATCGTCACGAGCGACGTCGTCCACGACGGCATGGTGTGGGACATCCGACGCGACACCTTCCGGTACAACGACACGGAGCTGACGCGGGAGTACATCGATCACACCGGCGCCGCGGCGATCGTGGCGCTCGACGACGAGGAGCGCGTGCTGCTCATCCAGCAGTACCGGCATCCCATCCGCCATCGGGACTGGGAGATCCCGGCGGGTCTCCTCGACCACGAGGGGGAGTCCGCGCTCGAGACGGCTCAGCGGGAGCTTCAGGAGGAGGCCGACCTCGCGGCGGCCGACTGGGAGCCGCTCGTCAGCATCTTCACGACGCCGGGCGGGAACGACGAGGTCGTCCACCTGTTCCTCGCGCGCGGGCTGTCGCCGATCGGCGAGGCGCACGCACGTGAGGCGGAGGAGGCGGACATCCGCATCGAGTGGGTGCCGCTCGAGGATGCCGTCACCGGCGTGCTCGAGGGACGCCTGCGCAACGGCATCCTCACCGCCGGGGTGCTCGCGACGGCCGAGAAGCTCCGGCGCGGCTGAGCGGCTCGGACGCCGATGCGCCTCGAACGTGCGGTCGACGCCTACGTGCGTCATGTGTCGATCGAGCGCGGCCTGTCCGACAACACCGTCGCCGCCTACCGCCGCGATCTCGCCGGATACGTGGAATGGCTCGCGGCCCGCGGGATCGCGGACTCGGATGCCGTCACGCCGGCGGTCGTGGCCGAGTTCGCCGCCGAGCGGGCCTCCGCGGTGCCGCCGCCCGCGGCATCCAGCCTCGCGCGCCTGCAGTCGTCCGTGCGCGGCCTGCACCGGTTCCTCGCCCGCGAGGGCATCGAGGGCGACGACCCGTCCGCGCGGCTGCGTCCGCCCAAGCTTCCGCGGCGCCTCCCGAAGGCCCTGACCATCGATCAGGTCGAGAAGCTGCTCGACGCCTCGGGGCCGGCGCCCGGCTCCTCGGCGGAGGGCGACGTCGTGGCGCTGCGGGACCGCGCTCTGCTCGAACTGCTCTACGCCACGGGGGCGCGGGTGTCGGAAGCGGTGCAGCTCGACGTCGACGACCTCGCCGCCGGCGACGCGCTGCGGGTGCGGGGCAAGGGGTCGAAGGAGCGGATCGTGCCCGTGGGCTCCTACGCGCGAGCGGCTCTCGCGGCCTATCTCACGCGGGCGCGACCGGAGCTTTCGCGGCGGGGGAAGGCCTCGAGCAGGCTCTTCCTCGGCGCCCGCGGCGCACCGCTGTCGCGGCAGAGCGCCTGGCTCGTCATCCAGCACGCCGCCGAGCGCGCGCAGCTGAGCGCGCACGTCTCGCCGCATACGCTGCGGCACTCGTTCGCGACCCACCTCCTGCAGGGCGGCGCCGACGTCCGCGTCGTGCAGGAGCTGTTGGGTCACGCGTCGGTCGCGACGACCCAGATCTACACGCACGTCTCGGTCGACGCCCTGCGCGATGTGTACGCGACCTCGCACCCCCGGGCGCGCTGAATCGGAGCGGGCGCGGCCGGTCGCTACAATCGACCAAGCAACAGTCAGGAGTGTCGGTGACGGGCAGCAAGAGGGGCGCCGGAAAGGCCTCGACGGACGATGCACCCATCGGACCCACCGGTCGCCCCTACCAGGGGTTCCCGACGCCTCCGAGACTCGCCTCCCACGGCCCGGCGCGCATCATCGCCCTCTGCAATCAGAAGGGCGGCGTCGGGAAGACGACGACCACGATCAACCTCGCCGCGTCGCTCGCCCAGTACGGGCGCAGGGTGCTCGCCGTGGACTTCGACCCGCAGGGCGCGCTGTCGGCGGGGCTCGGCATCCAGACCCACGACGTCCCGACCGTCTACGACCTCCTGATCGACACCAAGCGCGACCCCCGCGAGACGATCATCGAGACGGCGGTCGAGAACCTCCACGTCATCCCCGCCAACATCGACCTGTCCGCCGCAGAGGTGCAGCTGGTCAACGAGGTCGCTCGCGAGACGATCCTCTCGCGCGTCCTGCGCAAGGTGTCGGGAGACTACGACGTCATCCTCATCGACTGCCAGCCTTCGCTCGGGCTCCTGACCGTCAACGCGCTGACGGCGAGCCACGGGGTCATCATCCCTCTCGAGTGCGAGTTCTTCGCGCTGCGCGGTGTCGCGCTCCTGATCGAGACGATCGACAAGGTGCGCGATCGCCTCAACCCCACGATCACGCTCGACGGTCTGCTGGCGACGATGTACGACCCGCGCACGCTGCACTCCCGCGAGGTGCTCGAGCGCGTCGTCGAGGCCTTCGGCGATGACGTGCTGGAGACGGTGATCGGGCGGACGGTGAAGTTCCCGGATGCCTCGGTCTCGGGGATGCCGATCACCGAGTTCGCGCCGGAGCATGCGGCCGCTCAGGCCTACCTGCGACTGGCGCGGGAGCTGGTCGCCCGTGGCGCCGTCGCCTGAGGACGAGACACCGGGGCCCGACGACCGCTCGTTCCGCGTGTCGCTCGGCGTCTTCGACGGTCCGTTCGACCTCCTCCTGACGCTCATCTCGAAGCACGAGCTCGACATCACCGAGGTCGCCCTCTCGAAGGTCACCGACGAGTTCATCTCCTATCTGCGCCACCTCGACCCCGAGGAGGAGCTGGAGCAGGCCTCGGAGTTCCTCGTCGTCGCGGCGACCCTCCTGGACATGAAGGTCGCCGGGCTCCTGCCGCAGGGCGAGGTCGTGGACGCCGAGTCGGTGGCGCTGCTGGAGGCACGTGATCTCCTCTTCGCGCGACTGCTCCAGTACCGGGCGTTCAAGGAGGTCTCGGCCTGGTTCGAGCGCTGCATGCGCCGCGAGGACCGGCGGCACACGCGCTCGGTGCGCCTGGACGAGAAGTACCGCCGCGCCGTGCCCGAGCTCGTCTGGACGCTCACGGTCGACGACTTCGCCGCTCTCGCGCTTCTCGCCTTCACTCCGAAGGAGATCCCGCACGTCGGGCTCGATCATCTCCATGCGCCGCTCGTCAGCATCCGCGAGCAGGCCGCGGTGGTCGTCACCCTGCTGCGCAGCGCGGGCACGCTGAGCTTCCGCGACCTCATCGCCGGCGTCGCCCAGCCCGGCGTCGTCGTGGCGCGCTTCCTCTCCGTCCTGGAGCTGTACCGGCACGCCGCGCTCTCGTTCGAGCAGCTGGAGCCGCTCGGAGAGCTCACCCTGCGCTGGACCGCCGAGCGGTGGTCCGACGAGAATCTCGCGACACTGGGGGCCGACTATGACCGATGACCCGACCGCGCCGGCCGAGGAGCCGACGGATGGCGCGGCACGCATCCCGGCGGGCGCGCGGGACGAGGCATCCGTCGCCCGCAAGCTCGAGGCGATCCTCCTGATCGTCGAGGAGCCGCAGAGCCTCGTCGCGCTCGCGACCGCGGTCGGCGCCCCCGTGCCGGCTGTCCGGCAGGCGATCGAGTCGCTCGTCGACGACTACGACGGCCGCGCGGCCGGCCCCCGGCGCGGCTTCGAGCTGCGCGAGGTGGGAGGAGGGTGGCGCCTGTACGTGCGCGAGGAGCACGACGACCTCATCTCGGAGTTCGTCAACGCGCAGGCGCCGTCGCGGCTGTCGCAGGCGGCGCTGGAGACACTCGCGGTCATCGCGTACAAGCAACCCGTCACCCGGGGGCAGGTGGCCTCGATCCGCGCCGTCAACGTCGACTCCGTCGTACGGACGCTCCTGGCGCGGGGCCTCATCACGGAGGCCTTCACCGATCCCGATACGGGCGCCATCCACTACGCCACGACCGACGCCCTCCTGGTGAACCTCGGCATCAACTCCCTCGACGAGCTTCCGCACATCTCGCCGCTCCTCGACGACGGCGCCGACGGCTTCGAGGAGATCGTCCGATGAATTCCCGGTCGTCCAACTCCCGGCCCCGCCCCGAGGCTCAACACACACACCCACGCTTCATCCCTCGCATTCCCGCGACCCCGGCGCGTGGGTTCGCGCGTCGATGCGTGGGCTCGACCGGCGGGCCCGGTCGGAGCCTGAGCCGCGGCGGTCCCGCGGGAACGCCGGATGGGGGGAGACGATGACACCCGATATGGATGCTGGACCGGAAGGCATCCGCCTCCAGAAGGTCCTCGCGAACGCGGGTGTCGCGTCCCGTCGCGTCGCCGAGCAGATGATCGTCGAGGGCAGGGTGCGCGTCAACGGCTCCGTCGTGACCGAGCTCGGCACACGGATCGACCCCGTCACCGACCTCGTCGACGTGGACGGCACGGCGGTGCAGCTCGACCAGTCCAAGCGCTACGTCATGCTCAACAAGCCGCGCGGGATCGTCAGCTCGATGAAGGACGACCGCGGACGGCCGGACCTGCGCCGCTACGCGGAGGAGTGGTCGGAGCGCCTCTACAACGTCGGCCGGCTCGACGCCGACACGAGCGGACTGCTCGTGCTTACGAACGACGGGGAGCTCGCCCACGTGCTGGCGCACCCCTCGTTCGGCGTGACCAAGGTCTACATCGCCAAGGTCGAGGGGCGCGTGAGCCCCCAGACCGTCCAGCGCCTCACCCGCGGCGTCGAGCTCGACGACGGCCCGATCGCGGCCGACAAGGCGCGTCTCCTGTCCAGCTCCGACGCGGGGGGCGAGTCGCTCGTGGAGCTGACGCTGCACTCCGGCCGCAACCGCATCGTGCGACGGATGATGGCCGAGGTGGGGCATCCCGTCGTCGAGCTCGTCCGCCGCCAGTTCGGACCGCTGCATCTGGGAACCCTCCCAGTCGGCCGGGCACGCGAGTTGACTAAGGTGGAACGCGGCGCGCTGCTGACTCTCGCGCGCCGTGACAGCGGCGCGACCGAGACACCCTCGCGCCAGGCGACGGACGAGACGTCGCCGGGGGACCAGGAGACACGGTGATGCAGGCGACCGGCGCGCTCTCCGCTCGCGTGCAGGGGCCGGTGCGGATCGTCGGCGCCGGGCTCCTCGGATCGAGCATCGGTCACGCCCTCACCGCCTACGGCGTCGACGTCGCCCTCGATGACACCTCACCCGCGCAGCTTCGCCTGGCTGTCGACTACGGTGCCGGCCGCGCCGCGCGCGACGACGACGACCCGGTGCTGGTGGTCGTGGCCGTCCCGCCCGACGTGACCGCCGACGTCGTCGAGCGGGAGCTCGCGCGCTTCCCCCGAGCGGTGGTGACGGATGTCGCGAGCGTCAAGCTCGAGCCCCTGGTCGCGCTGCGCCGGCGCGGCGTCGATCTCCGGCGCTACATCGGCTCGCACCCCCTCGCGGGCCGCGAGCGGGGCGGAGCCATCTCGGCCCGCGCCGACATCTTCGTCGGACGCCCGTGGGTCGTGTGCCGCGACGAGGAGACCTCGGCATCCGATCTCGCCGTCGTGGAGGGCCTCGCGCTGGACCTGGGCGCGATGCCGCTGGAGATGAGTCCCGAGGAGCACGATCGGGCCGTCGCGCTGGTGTCGCACGTCCCGCAGCTCGTCGCGAGCCTCCTCGCGGGACGCTTCATCGACGCGCCCGAGGGATCGCTGCGCCTCGCCGGTCAGGGGGTGCGCGACACGACGCGGATCGCGGCATCCGCTCCCGAACTGTGGGTGCAGATCCTCGGCGCGAACTCGGCGCCCGTCGTCGACGTGCTCGACGCGATCGCCGCCGACCTGTCCGCCGTCGCCGACGCGCTGCGCGATCCCGACGTCCCCGGCGCGCGTCGCGCCGTCGCCGACACCATCCGCCGCGGGAACGACGGCGTGGAGCGGCTTCCCGGCAAGCACGGCCAGAATCGCCGCTTCGAGACCCTGGTCGTCATGGTCGACGACACCCCGGGCCAGCTCGGCCGCCTCTTCGGCGAGCTGGGGGAGCTCGGGGTCAACGTCGAGGACCTGCGCCTGGAGCATTCGCCCGGCGCGCAGTTCGGCCTCGCCGAGATCTCGGTCGTGCCGAGCGCCCTGAGGGGTGCCATCGAGGGGCTCGAAGCCCGAGGCTGGAGGATTGCGAGTGTCAGTGACTGACCCTTCGACGCGCCCGGGGATCGGGGTCGAGGGCGAGACCGGCGCGTCGATCGCGCCCGTCGTCATCGCGATCGACGGTCCCGCCGGCAGCGGCAAGTCGAGCGTTGCGAAGCAGGTGGCGCGCGCCCTCGGCTACGGCTACCTCGACACCGGCGCGGCCTACCG
This sequence comes from Microbacterium sp. BK668, assembly GCF_004362195.1. Classification (NCBI taxonomy): domain Bacteria; kingdom Bacillati; phylum Actinomycetota; class Actinomycetes; order Micrococcales; family Microbacteriaceae; genus Microbacterium; species Microbacterium sp. BK668. Next base: position 3,088,314 of record NZ_SNWG01000001.1, on the reverse strand, counting down.
CGCGCTCGCCTGGCACGCACTCGCGCACGGCGCCGACACGTCCGACTCCACCGCCGTGCTCGATGTCGCGGGCGACTTCGAGTACGCGATCTCGCTCGACCCCGACGCCTATTGGGTGCGTGTCGGCGGCACGGACGTCACGGCCGCGATCCGCGAGCCCCGGGTGACGGATGCCGTGAGCGGCGTCGCGCGCGTCCCCGCCGTCCGGCAGACGGTCAATGCGCTGTTCCGCTCGCTCGTCGCCGAGTCCGGGCTCCGCGGGGTCGTCGTGGAGGGCCGTGACATCACGACGGTGGTCGCGCCGGAGGCTCCGGTGCGGATCCTCCTCACCGCCGCGCCCGAGGTGCGGGCGGCGCGACGCAGTGCCGAGCTGGACACGCACGACCCGGGTGCGGTCGCCGAAGCGCTCCACCGCCGGGATGCCTCGGACGCGCGGGTCGTGGACTTCCTGACCGCCGCCCCGGGAGTCACCGTCGTCGACTCGACCGAGCTGGACTTCGATCAGACCGTCGACGCGGTCCTCGACGTCGTGCGCACGACCCTTCGACAGGCCGGGGTGCCCGGCCCCGCTGTCGGAACGAACGCTGAGGAGGGCGCCTGATGGGTGCTGAAGACGACGAGTACGAGGGCGCGCCCGATCATCTGGCGGAGCGGCTCGCCGAGCTCGACGACGACCTGGCCGAGCAGCGCGCCGAGACGCTGCGCGCGTCGCTGTCGGACTACGAGCTCGACGATGAAGACGCCGCGCTCCTGGCGGGCGTCGCGCTCGGCGAGGACGGCATCGAGTACCTCCCGGCGCTGCCCGTGGTCGCGATCGTCGGCCGGCCCAACGTGGGCAAGTCGGCGCTCGTCAACCGCATCCTCGGTCGCCGCGAGGCGGTCGTGGAGGACACGCCGGGCGTCACGCGCGACCGGGTCACCTACAAGGCGGAGTGGCTCGGCCGGCGCTTCACGCTCGTCGACACCGGCGGATGGGAGCCCGACGCCCGCGGCATCGACCGATCCGTCGCGGCGCAGGCGGAGGTCGCGATCGACCTGTCCGACGTCGTGCTCTTCGTCGTCGACGCGATGGTGGGAGCCACCTCCACCGATGAGCACGTCGTGCGGCTCCTGCGCAAGAGCGGGAAGCCCGTGTTCCTCGTCGCGAACAAGATCGACGACGCCCGTCAGGAGCCCGAGGCGGCGGCGCTGTGGAACCTCGGCCTCGGCGAGCCGTGGCCGGTCTCGGCCATCCACGGCCGCGGTGTGGCCGACCTCCTCGACGAGATCATGAAGGTGCTGCCCGAGACGTCCGCCGTCGCCAAGCAGGAGATCGGCGGACCGCGTCGCGTCGCGATCCTCGGTCGCCCGAACGTCGGCAAGTCGTCGCTGCTCAACAAGGCCGCGGGCGAGGAGCGCGTCGTCGTCAACGAGCTCGCGGGCACGACCCGCGATCCCGTCGACGAGATCGTCGAGCTCGGCGGGAGGCTGTGGCGGTTCGTCGACACGGCCGGCATCCGTCGTCGCGTGCACCTCCAGCAGGGCGCGGACTTCTATGCGTCGCTGCGCACGTCGGCGGCGCTCGAGAAGGCCGAGGTCGCCGTCGTGGTCCTCGACGTCAGCGAGACGCTCAGCGAGCAGGACATCCGCATCATCGATCTCGTGCTGGAGTCCGGCCGCGCTCTCGTGCTGGCCTTCAACAAGTGGGATCGCCTGAACGACGACGACATGGAGAACATCGATCGCCGGCGCTACCTCGAGCGCGAGATCGAGCAGGACCTCGCCCACGTGTCGTGGGCCCCGCGCGTGAACCTCTCCGCCCGCACGGGCCGCCACCTCGACAAGCTCGTGCCGGCGCTCGAGACCGCTCTGGCGTCATGGGATCAGCGCATCCCGACGGGCAAGTTCAACGCGTTCCTGTCGGAGCTCGTGGCGGAGCATCCGCACCCCGTGCGGGGCGGAAAGCAGCCGCGCATCCTCTTCGGCACACAGGCGGCGACCCGTCCGCCGACCTTCGTGCTCTTCACGACAGGGTTCCTCGACCAGGGCTATCGCCGCTTCATCCAGCGACGGCTGCGTGAGCTCTTCGGCTTCGAGGGATCGCCGATCGTCATCAACATGCGGGTGCGCGAGCGCAGGCAGCGCTGAGCGCGGTGGACGAGGGATGCCGAGGCATCCGTCGTCCGCCTCCCCGCCGTCAGGATCCCGGACGCGGCGGTGCGGTGAGCGCTTCGCGGAGCGCCGCGCGCGCTTCGGGGAGCGAGAAGTACGTCATGTGGTCGCACGCGATACCCGTCCTCACGGCCGCGGGCGACAGGCGTCCGCCGGTGAGGGCCAGGTCGCTCCCGCTCTGCTGGGAGACGGCGATGTCGTTGACAGCGCCGCGGAAGATGCCGCCCACCCCGACGTCGATGACGTCCCCGAGAAGCTTGACGACGAGACCGGGAGCGCGCCCGTCCCTCGACCAGGCCTTCAGCGACCGGTCGCCGAGGATGACCGTGTACGGGACGCCGCGGTCGGCGCCCTCGCGAAGCTGCTGATAGAAGGGGGACGACGGCGCGAGCTGATCCAGGGCGACGTCCACCTTCTCGACCGCAGTCAGGAGGCCGCCGACGACCCGCAGCGGCCAGGCGAGCTCGGGAAGCTTGTTCAGCGCGAAGGCGAGCCACACGGTCGCGAGGTCGACGACGCCCGGAATGGGCGACCCCGCGTTCGGGGTCCCCGCCATGACGAGCCGTGAGACCTCCGGGTAGTGGTCCTCCTTCTCGAGCATCCACCTGCTCACCAGCCCGCCCATGGAGTGCGCCACGATGTCGAGCCTCTTGCCGTGACCGGGGGCGAGGCCCGCCGCGGCGAGCTTCGCGGCGAGATCATGCGCAGTGACCTCGATCGGCGTGTTGATGCTCTCGTAGTCGTACGTCAGCACGAGGTCGTACCCGTCGGCCACGGTGCGGCGGTCATCGGACGTGAAGCAGCCGAGCGTCATGCCCTCCGTGTCGCCGATGATCCCGTGGACGACGAGCAGGATGCGCTGCGCCCGGCCGACGGCACGGCGCACCACGGCCGCGTCGTCCTCGTACGAGATCGAGGAGTCGCCGGCGGGGTCCACGAGGGTCGCGATGGCCAGCCGCGTCACCGTGCCGGTGCGTCCGGTCACGCGATGCCACAGCCGTCGGAAGAGGAGCTTGACCGATCCGACGAACCCCCTCTCCGCTGCTGTGTCGGGGAGGGACGTAATGAGGATCGTGGTGCCTGGGGCGCGCCCGCCGTCGCCGTGACGATCGGCCGCTGCGGTGCCCGCGACGAATCCCACCGGGCGGTAGTCCACTCCGTCGAAGGCGATCGCCAGCACGTGCTCCTCGGGTGCGAGCGCCGTGCCGAGCTGGACGACGAGCGGCGTCTCGCGCGATACGGCGGAGGTGTCCACTCCGGTGAGCTCGAGGACATCGAGCGGCGCATCGACATCTCTCGTGGGAGCCAGCGACAGCGCCCCCCACTCCTGCGGATCGTCCAGCAGAAGCGGCGGGACGAGGGGCGCTCCGAGATCGCGTGTCACCTGCGTCGAGCTGACGAGCCGCGCGGTTCCGCCGAGCCCGGGAGGTGCGATGATCGTCGCGTCTCCCACCACGGCGGCACCGCCGCTGAGATCGACGTCGTCGGCGGGGCGCTCGGCGATCAGGCGGACGGTGGTGGCGGACCAGTCGGTGCGCGGTGCGTCGTCGACAGGCGTCAGGTCTCTCGCGCGCACGGCGCCGAGGAGCGCGTCGAGTGCGTTTCCCGGCGGGGCCGGCGGCGAGGCGGGACCCGCATCGCGTTCGTCGCCCTCGTCGAGGGGAGGCTGCAGCAGCGGGAACGGATCGAACGACTCCGTCGAGACGATGAGCTTGAGCGTGTCGATGCTCCGCCTGGCGCCGGCGGGAGCGTCGGCGGGAAGGTGCGCTCTGAACGTGCGTCGGGTGGTCCCGCCGGCGGGGACGAGCGGTACGCCGGCCGCCAGCGCCGAGGTGATGGCGTACGACCGCGACAGGATGAACAGGCCGCAGTACAGAGCCGAGTCCGTGTGGTTCGTCACCACGACGTCGACGATCTGCGGCTCGTGGACGTCGCCGCGGCGCACGTAGGGGATCACGATGCCGTCCGGCTCGTGCGACACCGGGCCGCGTGCGACCACGTCGACCGTCACGCCCGCGGCCTCGCCCGCGACGCCGGGATTCGCGAGCGCTTCCACCGCCCGCCAGCGCGCGATCCGCTCGAGCGTCGCGGTGACCGTCTGCGCCCCGAGCGGCCCAGCCGTCACCCGCAGCGCCGGGTCGGTCGAGGGGGATGCGTCGAAGACGGCGTAGCCGACGTCCGTCCTCTCCACGCGCAACGGCCCCGCGGGGTCCGCCTCGACCAGGACGGACTCCCGAATGAGACGCTCCAGCTCCGGCTCGTCGGCGGGCAGGGCCACCCCGGTCCGCGGGACGTTCCACCCCGCGACCCTGCCGGCGTAGGCGATCCCGGGTTCCAGTTCCCCGGTCACCAGACGCAGGAGGGTCCGCTGAGGCTGCACATCGAGCGGGGTCATCGTCGCGACCGGCGGCTCATCCGATGCGAGGTCACCCCGCCGCACCTCGATGACGGTGGTGCCGTCGACAGCGGAGGGGACGCCGTGGACGGCTCCGGCATCCATCGATCCCTGACCGGACGCCCGATCGTAGGTCACGACGAATCCGCTCGCGCCTCGGAAGGCACCGGTCAAGACGGATGCCTCGACCGTCGCCCCCTCGATCGCCTCGAGCTGCGGTGTCTGATCCGTGATCCCCATCGCGACGACGGCCTCCCGCACCAGAGGCATGAGCTCCCGGTAGCTGCGTGCCGCGCCCGTGTGCAGGGCGCGCTCGACGGCTGCCGTGAACACGCCGCGGTGGACGCCGCCGAGAAGGCGCTCCTTCGCCCGCTGATCCGGGCGGCATGCCGCGAGCAGGACGTGCGGGCCGGCGAGCGACCACGCGCCGTCGGCGTCGGAGAGCGCTCCGGCGGGGCGCGGAATCACGCGGTCGGCGGTCGGCGCACGCCGGATGAGGACGTCTTCGGCGAGCTCCTCCCGCGTCCCGCTTCCGGAGTGGCACGCGTCGAGGCCCACGATCACCTCCGCCCCGCTGCTCGCGATCGCGGTGATGAGGGTCCCGAGCTCCTTGTCGAGAAGATCCCGCCCCCCGGGGGTGCGGCTGTCGGCGAGCACCAAAGTCTCGTCGTACCCGTCCGGCTCGAGATCGGTCCCCGAGGACGTGGGCGCCTGGGAGCCGTGACCCGAGTACCACAGCAGGGCGGTGTCACCCGTCCCGGCTCGGCCGAGGTGCTCCTCGATCGCGCCGACGAAGGCGGAGCGGGTGGCCTCGGCGTTCCTCAGCATGCGGATCTGCACGCCCGGCACACGCTCTCTCAGAAGGTGCGCCATCGCCTCGGCGTCGGCGACGCAACCCCTCAGCCGCCCGACGGTGCCCGTATACTCGTCGATCCCCACCAGCAATGCGTATGTCGTCACGTCGCCCCCTGACGCTCGGCCCCCTCGCCTTGTGGTCGCCATGCTGGCACAGTTCTTCGCATGGCAGAAGAACGGCACCCGGTCGAGCCGCCCACCATCGCCGAAGTGGTCCTCCGGTGGGCGGAGGGCAGCGCTCCGCTGGGCATCGGCCCCGACGTCACCGGATCGACCGGTCCCGCGCTCGCGAGCATTCCGAGAGCGTGCGCCGGCCTGGTCGCGGTCGATCATCTCGAGGGATTCGCCGACGCCGTCGAAGCCGACGACCCGGCGGCGCGGGCGGCCATGCCCGGCTTCATCGTGGCCGCGAACCGGCTCGTGCGCGAGGCGATGGCCGAGGTCAGCCGACTGGTCTCCGCGAAGGAGCACAGGCCGGTGACCCGGCTGGGGGTGGCGACGGCGCAGCTGCTCGTCGATCTCGGCGGGCCCGAGGCATACCCGGACGCCGCCATCCAGCTGAGGTGGGCGGCTTCGTCGTACTACGCGCTCGGCGACCTCCGCCGGTGCATCGCCGCGTACGGCTCGGCGATCGAGCTGCTCGAGCAGTGCCGGCCCGCGATGGACGAGCTGCTGTCCACCTGCCACGACAATCGCGGGCTCGCCCTCTTCAGCCTCGGCGAGGTCGACGACGGAATCGCCGATGTGATCGCGGCGCGCGACGTGGAGCAGCAGCGGGCACGGCACCTCCGCACGAGCGAGGAGCGTGAGGCGAGCGCCGCGCACCTCGCAGCGATCGAGAGCAACCTCGGCGGCGCGTACGGCGAGGCGGGCGAGTACGGGCTGGCCGCGGCGGCGTACGTGAGGAGCCTCGAGATCCTGGAGGGCCTCCCGGAAGCCCTTGCCGGCGAGCGGACGGGCTTCGTCCTGGACAACCTCGCACTCACCTACACGAGCCTCGGGCGGCTCGACGACGCCCTCCAGACGTACGAGCGCGCGCGGGGCTACCTGCGCGACTCGCCCCCGGCGGTGCGGAAGGTGAACGCCGACGGTCGTGCCCTGGCGCACTCGAGGAAGGGCGATGCCGAGGCGGCGGCCGCGGTGTTCGAGGAGATCCTCGCGCTCGCCGAGGAGGACGTGCGGGCGCGGATCTCTCCGGAGGTGTTCGCCGCCAGCCTCGATCGAGCCGTCGAGAACCTGGTCCCCGCGGACAGCGAGGCGTGGCGAGCGCGGGTCGCCGCGGTGGAGTACGCGGAGGCGGGCGACGACGATCGAGCCGAGGAGCAGTACCGACGCGCGGCCTCGCTTGCCCGGGAGGCGGGCGACCGGCTCACGCAGCTGGTCTGCCTGGCCGCCGGCGCTGCCGTCATCATCCATCGGGATCAGCGGGCCGCGCTGTCCGCCGCATCGGAGGTGCGCCAGGTGGCTCTCGCCGAGGGACTGGCGACTCCGGTCGTGCTCGCCAACGCCGCGGCGAGCGCTCTCCTGGCGAGCGGCGTCGAACCCGTCGACCGGAACACCGATCTCGTCACGGTGTCGCTCGAGAGCCGCTTCCTCATCGACCTCCTGGCCGAGCAGATGGAGAGCTACCCCGAGGAGATCCGAGCACGATTGACCGGCGCCGATCCGGGCGTGCTCGCGCAGCGGCTGGGGACGGCCGCCATGCGCTCCCTGGCGTATGCGAGGGCGACGGAGTACCTCTTCGAGTCTCTCCAGTTCGCCATCGCCCTGGGGCGGGAGGAATCCATCGTCATCAGGCTGGATCGGCTTCGCCGCGCACTCGTCGCGGGCAAGCGCGATCCCGACCTCCTGCACGTCGTCCTCGAGCGGCTGCGCGAGTTCGCCGACACGGCGGCACGGGATGACGTGCGACTGCGCGCGCTGCTGAGTCTCGGCGAGCACGAGGCGTACAACGGCGAGCCCTCTCGCGCAGTGGCGGATCTGCGCGCCGCCGTCGAACCCCTCGAACGGGTGCGGAGCGCCCGCGGGGCGGCGGCATCCGATCTCGATCGATTCGACTCGGTCAATCAGCTCTATCCCGTGCTCGTCGAGGCGCTGCTCGAGTCGGACGGCTCGGACGCGCCGGCCCAGGAGGCGTACGAGCACCTGCAGGTCGCCCGGGCGCGCACCGTGATGGAGTCCCTTCACGCACAGGTCGGCGCCGCCGGCGCGTACACACCGCCGAAGCTCGAGGAGACGGTCGCCCTCCTCGCCGGCCTTCCCCGCCCGACGGCTGCCGTGGAGATCCTCGTGAGACAGTCGGGACTCACGGCGCTGATCGTGCAGGCCGGCGGCGTCGCGCGCGTCGACGCTTCCGGCGACCCCGATTCGCTCTGGACCGTGATGGCGGGCGACGTCCGCGAGCGCGCCGCCGAGACGGTCGAGCTCGTGCGCACGTCGACGCTGCTTCGCGACCTCGTCAAGCGCGTCGAGTCGGCGCTGGCGCCCGGCGTGGCGGTGCTCCTCTCCGTGGACGACGGCCTCGCGAACCTTCCCTTCCACGCCGTCGCGCTCGGCGGCGGCTACTGGAGCGATGTGCGCTCGATCGGCAGGATCCCCGCCATCGCGATGCTGCGATACGCGCCGCGCGAGCGACCCGCGCATGTCTCAGTGGTGGCGGGCGATTCGGCGGGCGACCTTCCGGGCGCGGCTCAGGAATGCGCGCACGTCGGGGACGTGCTCCAGGCGCGGCCCCTGCTCCGAGACGACTGCACGCTCGACGCATTCGCGGCGGCGATCCGCGGCAAGGACGTGGAGATCGTGCACCTGGCGGTGCACGGTCGCGCCGACGCCCGCCGAGGTGGTCGCGCGGGTCTGCTGTTCGCCGGCAACGAGGGCGGAGCCCAGTGGGCGAGATTCGACGATCTGGCCGTGCTGCCGTGGCGTGCTCGCCTCATCGTGTTCTCCGGCTGCAGCACGGCGGTCGGCGGTCCGCGAGACGGTAGGGGCCTGTACGGCATCGCGCAGCTGGCCACGCGAGCGGGTGCGCTCTCCACCATCGCGAGCCTGTGGCCGGTGAACGACCGGAGCGCGGCGGTCTTCATGATCGAGTTCTATTCCGCCCTGTCCCGCGCGCGCGACGGCCAGGACCAGGTCGATCTGCGGGCGGTGATGGATGCCGCGCGCTCCGGCCTGCGCCGCTGGCTCTCCGGCGAGCCCGCGTCTCAGGCGAGCTCGGACATCGGACGGCCCGTGGGGGATGCGACCGCCCACGCCCGGGACGGTCGGGACCTCACTCCCGTCGACAGTCAGCTGGGCATCCCGGTCACCGTGCGCGAACCCGAGACGAGGGACCTGCTGCACTGGGCGCCGTTCGTGCTGATCGGGGACCCCGTCCTGCGCTTCTCGGGATGAACCTGGGAGTGCCCGCCACGGCGGGTCGCGCGCTGTCGTCACCCGCCACGGCGGGTCGCGCAGCGGACCCCGGGCGCGAGCGGTGTGACAGGCTGGAGGGGTGAGGATCGAGCCGCCCGCACCCAGTGAGCCGCGCCGCCCATCGGGTCCGCGGGATCCGGGGGACGCCTGGGTCGTCGCTCCCGACGGCGCCCGCTACTGGGGACGCTTCGGTGCGGCCGGCCTGCTGGCGGTGGACGACCGTCGCCGCGTGCTGCTGCAGCACCGGGTGACATGGAGCCACCACGGCGACACGTGGGCGCTTCCCGGCGGCGCGCGTCACGAGGGCGAATCGGCGTGCGACGGGGCGCTGCGCGAGGCGGCGGAGGAGGCGGGCGTACCCGACGGGTCGATCCGCCCCCGCCTCCTGAGCCTCCTCGAGCTGGGCTATTGGAGCTACACGACGCTCGTCGGGGACGTGGCGCGGCCGTTCGAGCCGCGGATCTCGGATCCGGAGAGCCACGAGCTGGCGTGGGTTCCCGGGAGGGAGGTCGTCTCGCGACCTCTTCACCCGGGCTTCGCGGAGTCGTGGGCGAAGCTCGAGCCGCTGCTCGACGTGCGCCCCGCGGTCGTCGTCGATGCGGCGAATGTCGTGGGCTCCGTCCCGGACGGGTGGTGGCGCGATCGGGCGGGGGCGGCGGAACGGCTGCTCTCCCGCGTCGCCGCGCTGGCCGCCACGGGGGTTCCCGCCGATGCCCTTGGGCTGCCGGAGCACACGTGGTTCCCCGAGTGGTCGGTCGTCGTGGAGGGTCGGGCGCGCGACGTGCCGTCCCGCTGGGACGCGGTCCGCCTCGTGCACGCCCCGGCGTCGGGCGACGACGCGATCGTGTCGGAGACCGAGCGTCTGATCGCCGCCGGGCGGCGGGTCGCGGTCGTCACGAGCGACCGCGGTCTGGGTGACCGGGTGACGGATGCCGGGGCATCCGTCCGCGGCGCGCGCTGGCTGCTGGATCTGCTGCCGTAGTCAGTCACGGCGGCGAAGGCGGTCGATCTCGCGCCGTTCGCGTTTGGTCGGTCGTCCGGCGCCACGGTCGCGCACCGGCACGAACGCCGCCATCTCCCTCGGAGGCGGAGGGGGTGTCTTGTCCTCCATCGCCTCGGCCGCGACGGCCGCTCCCACGCGCTTCGTGATCGGCTGCTTCACCACGAGGATGCGATCGAAGCCCGCGATCCGCACGCGCAGCTCGTCGCCCGGCCGGACGGGCTGGGCGGCCTTCGCGCGCTCCCCGTTGACGCGCACATGCCCGGCACGGCATGCGGTGGTGGCGGCCGAGCGGGTCTTGTAGACCCGCACGGCCCACAGCCATGCGTCCACGCGCGCCGACGTCGATCCCGCCGTCATGCGGCTTCGACCGCCCGATGTCGCTCGGAGGCGTCGCGGAGCCGGTCGGCGACGACGACGCCGGCCGCCAGCAGTCCCTGACCGAGACAGTAGGTGAGCATCACGAGCGGGCTCGTCCAGCCGGGCATCGCCTCGGGGGTGAAGAGCCGGAAGGCGAGGAGCGTGTCGGATGCGAGGAAGAGCGCACCGCCCCATGCGATCAGGGGATGGCAGCGGGATGCCGCGGCCGCCGTTCCGGCGAGCACCAGGCCGTAGAGCGCCACCGGGATGAGGAGTGCTTCGAGCGTCGGCCAGAGCACCAGGAGGAGACCTATCCACCAGCAGCCGTAGAGGGCAGACCACAGTGGGAGGGGCCGGACGGCGAGCACCCGCCAGAACAGCCAGATGTAGCAGACGTGCGCGAGGCCGAAGCAGAGGAGCATCACGGGCAGCTCCGGAGCGGTCGGGAAGAAGGTGGCCGCCCCGTCCCCCAGCCATGAGAACGCGAGCGCGAGGAAGAGCACCGTGTAGGTCGTGCCCCAGCGCGATCCACGGCCCGCCCAGAGCACCGCGAGCGCCAGGAGGGGCATCAGCAGCAGCTTCGTGGCCGCGGCGGCGTCCCGGGCGCCCAGTGCCAGCGCTCCGATATGAAGAAGGGCGATGCCCGCGTAGAGCGCGAAGCCCCACCACCAGCGCGCGCGAGGGAGGGTGGACACGAGGTCAATCGTAAGTCGGTGACCGTGTCGGTGTCGGTGACCGTGTCGGTGACCGTGTCAGCGGAGATCGAGGACGACGACCGGGCGGTCCGGCTTCTGCCGCGCGACCTCTCGGAAGCCGGCGTCCTGGAAGGTCGTGAGAACGCCGTGGTACAGGTCGTCGACGGGATGCTTCCCTACGGTCGCGTCGATGGGATACGCCTCGATCACGCGTGCGCCGTTCTCCCTCGCGAAGTCGATCGCCACCGCGAGCAGCTTCGCGTTGAGTCCTCTGCCGCGATGCTCCTTGCGCACGACGAAGCAGCTCACCGTCCACACCGACGCGTCGTCGAGCGGCTCGGCGGTCGCGGCCACGATGGCTCGCGTCCGCGTGATCCGCCGGTGCAGGGTGCGGGGACCGACCCGCACCCAGCCGGCCGCCTCTCCGTCGACGTAGGCGACGAATCCCGGCGGGGGACCCGCCGCGATCTCGTGCTCGAACAGCTCCCGCCGCTGCGGCTGGCTGGTGCGGTTCCATTCGGCGTTGGTGAGCGTGAACCACTGGCACTGGCATCCGCGGCCGTCGCCGCCCCCGTCGAAGGCGTGCTGCACGTCGTCGAAGCGGGCGAATGTCGCGGGCTCGGTCGTGATCGTCGGCATGGGGCGAACCTATCGGCGCCCTCGGACACCGGGCAGGGTGAGCGCCACGCCCGGCCGATCCCATCGGTTCGCGAGCGCGCGGACGAGCGGGTAGGATAGTCGAGTTGCCCGCTTGCGGGCATCGGGATGTGGCGCAGCTTGGTAGCGCACTTGACTGGGGGTCAAGGGGTCGCAGGTTCAAATCCTGTCATCCCGACCAAAGGATGAAGGGTCGGCCGTGAGGCCGGCCCTTCATCCTTTGGTGCAGGTGACCGTTGCAGTGGAACCTGCTTCAGGCGGTCCCGCGCCGCAGAGGCTCCGCGCGACGCGGAGCGGCGCGTGGAGGAGCGGCGCGGCCAAATCCTGTCATCCCGACCGGAAGAAGAAGGGTCGGCCGTCAGGCCGGCCCTTCTTCTATCCTCCGGACCGTGTGATCGGACCGAGCGGCCCGATCCGGGTCAGCGCACGACGGGGTCCTTCTGCCCGCTGCCGCTCTTCTCGGCCGCTCGTGCGCGGGCCCGGGCGACGATGCGACCGCGGATCGCGAAGGCGAGCACGGCGATGAGCAGCACGTAGAGACCGATCGTGATCGGGCTGTGCACGAGCACGGAGAAGTCGCCGTTGGAGCTCATCGTGGCATCCCTCAGACTCGTCTCCGCGAGCGGGCCGAGCACCATGCCGATGATCAGCGGTGCGAGGGGGAAGGCCATCGCCCGGAGGAGGAATCCGACCACCCCGATGGCCAAGAGGATCAACAGGTCGATGACCGACCCCGACGTGGCGTAGATCCCCAGCGCGCAGAAGACGGTGATGCCGGCGAAGAGGTAGGGGCGGGGGATGAGAAGCAGCTTCGCCCACAGCATCGCGAACGGCAGGTTGAGGATGAGCAGGACGATCATCGCGATGAAGAAGCTGGCGAGCAGCGACCAGACCAGGGCCGGGGCGCGGTCGAAGAGCAGCGGACCGGGCTGCAGTCCGTACTGGCGGAACGCAGCCAGCATGATCGCGGCGGTGGCCGACACCGGGAGCCCGAGGGCAAGCAGGGCACCCATCGCCATGCCGGTGGTCGAATTGCCGGCGGCCTCGGGTGCTGCAAGACCCCGCACCGCTCCCTTCCCGAACTGCGGCTCGGGGCGACGCGCATCCAGCCGCTTCTCCAGCCCGTAGGCGAGGAAGGTCGGGATCTCCGAGCCGCCTGCGGGGATCACGCCGAAGGGGAGCCCGATCGCCGTGCCGCGAAGCCAGGCCGGGGTGGCCTCCCTGAACTCCTTCCGACTGAGCCAGGGGCGCCCCTTGGCGCGGAGCAGCTTCCCGTTCGAGGTGTGTCGTTCGAGGCAGGCCACATAGATGACCTCGCCGAGGGCGAGGATGCCGACGCTCACCGTGACGAGCGACACCCCGTCGAAGAGGTACGGCGAGTCCATGGTGAAGCGCGGGGCACCCGACACGGCGTCGATTCCGATGACGGCGATGCCGAGCCCGATGAACAGCGACGTGAGGCCCTTCAGAGCGTTGTCGGTCACCACCGAGGACGTCGCCGCGAACGCGAAGATCGCGAGGGCGAAGAACTCGGCGGGGCCGAAACGACTGGAGAACTCGGCCAGCGCGGGGGCGAGGAAGACCAGCAGGACGCACGCGACGAACCCGCCGATGAACGCGCCGATCGCGGCGGTCGCGAGCGCCTGCGCGGCGCGACCGTTGAGGGCCATCTTGTGCCCCTCGAAGGTCGAGGCGATCGCCGATGCCTGGCCCGGGGTGTTCATCAGGATCCCCATCGTCGAGTCGCCGAAGAGGCCGCCGAAGTAGACGCCCGCGAACATGATGAACGCGGCCGTCGGGTCGAGGGAGAAGGTGATGGGGAGGAGGAGGGCGACCGCCATCGACGAGCCCAGCCCGGGCAGGACGCCGACCGCGGTGCCGAGGAGGCATCCGATCACCACCCACATCAGATTGATCGGCGTCAAGGCGGCGGCGAACCCCTCGCCGAGCATCTGCAGAGCGTCCATCGTCAGAAACCTCCGAGGATGCCGGAGGGCAGCGGCAGCCCGAGCACCATGTCGAAACCGATATAGGCGAGCGCGCTCACCGTGAAGCCCACGATGAGACTCGAGACGGGCTTCGTGGATCCGAAGCCCCTGGCGACGCACCAGAAGAGCAGGCCGGCCGCGATGACCCAGCCGAGCACGTCGAGCACGAGCGCGAAGACGAAGAACGAGCCGACCACCCACAGGAGCGAGCGCACGTCGACGCGGACGTTGCGGGGGGCCGGCGCCGGCTCGTCGCCCGCGCCGATCTGGAGTGCTGCGACCTGGGGATCCGGCATCCCGCGCACCTCGCGGAGCGCCGACACGGTCAGCGCGATCGCGAAGCCGTAGAGCCCGAGGACGATGATCGCCGGGAAGAACTGCGGGCCGGGGAAGACGGTCGAGCTCGGTACGCGCATCGTGAAGATGCCGACCAGCAGATACGTCGCGAAGGCGACGACGACGACGGGCATCGTCAGCCCCTTGAGGAGTGCGGCGATCCCCGGCCGGGAGACCAGTCGGAGGCGATCGCCGATGACGGCGGATGCCGATGTGGGATTGGTGGGAAAGGTCACAGGCCCATCTCCTCGTAGAGGGTGCGGATGCGTGCTTCCTCGTCGGCGAGGAAGGCGGTCAGGTCGTCGCCGGTGATCACGCGCTCGGTCCAGTGATAGCGATCGATCGCGTCTCGCCATTGCGGCGTGTCGAGGGTGTCGAGCACGAGCTGCGTCAGGTCCTCCACGGCGCCCTCCTCGAGGTCAGCGGGGGCGGCCACCATGCGCCAGTTCGTGAGGGTGACGTCGTAGCCCTGCTCAGCGGCGGTCGGGATGTCGATACCCGCGACGGGTTCGTGCGCGACGAAGGCCAGGGCCCGCAGGCGACCGGCTTCGATCTGGTCGAAGTTGTCGGGGTACCCTCCCGCCGCAGCCCGGGCGGTGCCGTTCAGCAGCGCCTGGATGGCCTCGCCGCCCCCGTCCGAGGAGATGTAGGTGGTTTCGGCCGGGTCGATGCCGGCGGCCAGGGCGAGGTCGGTCACCACGAGCTGATCGAAAGATCCGCCGCCGGTCCACGGAAGGGCTCGCGGGTCGTCCCGCCAGGCGGCGACGAGGTCGTCGAGCGTCTCGTACGGCGAGTCGGCGGGCACGACGATGACGTCGTACTCCTCGACGAGCACCGCGAGGGGGGTGACGTCTCCGAGGGTCGCCGCCGAGTCGAACTGGACCGTCGCCGCGAGAAGGCCGGTGCCGCCGACGAGCAGGTTGTTCGCCTGGCCGTTGAGGACAGACACGTTCCCGAGGGCGATCGTCCCGCCCGCGCCGGGCATGTTCACCACCTGAACGTTGTTCACCAGGCCGTTCGCCTTCTGCGCCTGCTGCATCTCGCGCGCCACGCCGTCCCATCCACCGCCGGCGGCTGCGGGGGCGATGATCGTCATGGAGGCGCTGATCTCCTGGCTGGACGCCGCCGAGCTGATCGAACCGAACACGGCGACGCCCACCGCGACGGCCGCGATGAGGCTGCCGACGGTACGGCCGATCACTCGTCCGGCACGGGACCGGCGGGCGGCCGGGGACTCCTGGGTCATCTCTGCTCCCTTCGCGCGGACGTCTTCGTCGCCGCGGGATCGACCTAGGATGGCACCGCCGGTCCGACGCGGAAGGCCGTTCGCTCTTTGTTCTCTTAAGTGCCGATGCGTCGGCCGGCCCCCGCGCACCGGGGCCCCGGCGGGAGAGTGATGACCATGGCGAAGCGGCCGAGTCCGAGGGCGATCCGTCTCGGGATGATCCTGCTGCCGTCGGTGATCACGCTCGCCCTGCTGACCGGAACGGTGGTGCTCGCGCTGTCGCTCCAGGAGAGGAGCATCCGGGATGCCACGGCGGAGCGGGTCCAAGGTGTCGCGTCGAGTATCGCGGCGCTGCCCCAGGTGCGGTCCACGCTCGAAGCGCAGGTGGATGCCGGAACCCCGAGCGGCCTCGCGGATGCCGACGATCTGCGAGCGGCGACCGCTACGCTGCAGCCGATCGCCGATCTGGTAGGGCAGTCGGCAGGTGTGTACTACGTCGTGATCACGGACGACGAAGGTGTGCGCATCACGCACCCGGTCCCCTCCGAACGCGGCGTGAAGGTGTCGACGACCAATGAATCCGTGCTCGCGGGCACCCCGTTCCTCGGCACCGAGACGGGCACCCTGGGCCGATCGCTGCGCGCGAAGGTTCCGGTGTGGTCCGACGAGGGCGACGTCGTCGGGATGGTCTCGGTGGGCATCCTCGAATCCGACATCGAGGCCGAGCGCACGGAGGCGCTCGGCGGCCTTCTGCCGTGGGCGGCGGGCGCCCTCGTCGTCGCGGTGCTCGCGAGCTCGCTCGTGACCGCGGTGGTGCAGCGCCGCTTCCGGCGGCTCGACGAGGTGGCCGCCGAGCAGGCGCAGATGCAGCGCACGACCGCTGCGCTCCAGGAGCAGGCGCACGAGTTCCACACCCGTCTTCACGTGGTCCACGGCCTCGTGGCCGGGGGCGCCTCGCGGGACGCGCTGGACTACATCGAGGATCTCGTCGCGGTGGGCGATGCGGATTCCGACCGAGGGGCGGGCGCGCACGGGGCGGGAGGGCTGCGGGAGGCGACCATGCACGCGGTGCGCGCCGAGCTGCTCGAACACGGCGCTCTTGCCGAGTTCGACTTCGGGTCGGCTGTCGAGTTCGATGACGATGTCGTGTCGGTGCTCACCAACCTCAGCCGGAATGCCGCCGAAGCGGGCGCCTCGAGGGTGCGCTGTACGCTCCACGTCGCCGACGAGCGGCTGCTCGGAGCGGTCGACGACGACGGTCCGGGCATCGACGGGCAGACCGCGTCGCGGATCTTCTCACGCGGGTTCACGTCCAAGCCGGACGCCTCGGGCCGCGGGCGGGGTATCGGACTCGATCTGGTGCGGCGCATCGTCTCCGCCCGCGGGGGAGCGATCGAGGTCGGGGCGTCCCCGCTCGGCGGGGCCCGCTTCTCGTTCGAGATGGCGGCCCGTCGGTGACCGGCGGCATCCGGGTGCTCGTCGTCGACGACGACCGTGGTGCACGCGCTCTGCACGCCGGCTTCGTCGCCGACACGAGCGGGTTCGTCGTCGCCGGCACGGCGGCGACGGGAGCGGAAGCGCTGTCGCAGGCGGCCGGGATGGACCTGATCCTGCTCGACATGCGGATGCCGGACATCAGCGGCGTCGAGGTGCTGCATCGGCTGCGGACGGTCGGGGGGGATGGTCCGGACGTCCTGGTGATCAGCTCATCGCGCGACCAGACAACCGTTCGGCAGGCGATGGCCGCGCACGTCGTCGGTTACCTCGTCAAGCCCTTCACCAAGGCGGCGCTGCAGGAGCGACTCGAGCTCTATCGGGCCGCCCGCGACGAGCACATGGAGGGCCTCGAGGAACGCCCTCTGGCGCAGGGGGAGATCGACCGCCTGCTCACGGGCGGCATCCGGACGGTCCGACGCCGGTCCGATGCGCCGCTGCCGAAGGGCCTCGCGGAGCCGACCCTCGAGCGGATCGTCGCCGCCCTCGACCCGGTCGCGGCAAGGTCGGCGAAGCAGGTGGCCGCGGCGTGCGGGATGTCGCCCGGGACGGCTCACCGGTACCTCACCTACCTGACCGAGGTGGGAGTGATCGACCTCGCACACCGGTACGGGCGTCGCGGGCGCCCGCAGGTCCTCTACCGCCTCGCGCCTGCGGGCCGCGCGCCGCGCGCAGACTGATCCCGCCGCCTTCATTCCGCTCCCAGCCGTCGAGAAGCGCTCGCGCTCGACCGCTCGCGCTTCCTCTGGTTTCGAGAGAGGTCCTGCGCTAACGTTCTGCCCAAGCGGGGCCGAGGCCCCGCTTGGGGGACCAGCTGAACCCGATCAGCGCGACGGTCGCTCGAGTTGCCGACGAGGCTCCGCCCATCGACCCCGGGTTGATCACCGCCCTCCGGGGGAAGGGGTGTGGGAGATGCGCACGTCGAGGAAATTCCGGGCACTCGTGGCCGCCGCTGCTGCGGCGCTGGTGCTGAGTCTGCTCGGACCGGCATGGGCCGCGTCGGCGGTGCCGACGCCGATCCAGCCCCGCCCGCCCTCGGCGGTGACGGCGGACAGGCTGCCCACCGTGCAGATCAACGGCGTCGTGTGGTCCCAGGCGGTCGTGGGCAACACCGTCTATGCCGGGGGCTCGTTCACCCAGGCGCGCCCGGCGGGGGCGGCGCCCGGCACGAATCAGACGGCGCGGAACAATCTGCTGTCGTACGACATCACCACGGGCAACCTCAACACGGCCTTCGCGCCGAACCTCAACGGTCAGGTGCGCGGCGTCGCGGCGTCGCCGGACGGTTCCCGCATCTACGTCGTGGGCGACTTCACGATGGCGAACGGGCAGGTGCGCTCGCGGATCGCGGCCTACAGCACCGCCACCGGCGCGCTCATCAGCTCCTTCAGCCCGGTGGGGGTGACGTCATCCGCCCGCACCGTCGTCGCGACCGACACGGCGGTCTACGTCGGCGGGGGCTTCGCGGGAGCCGGCAGCACACCCCGGAACAACCTCGCGGCCTTCTCCGCCGCCGACGGCTCCCTCCTGCCGTGGAACCCGAACGCGGACTACACCGTCTGGGCGCTCGCCGTCAGCGGCGACCAGACGGCCGTCTTCGCGGGAGGATCGTTCCAGAATGTGGGAGGACAGTCCGCCTACGGCCTCGCCAAGATCAGCGCGTCGACGGGCGCCCTCGACACGGGGTGGCAGCTGGCGCGCGTGACCTCGCCGCCCTCGCCACGGAACGCCGGACCGAATGCCGGGTGGACCAGCCTGCGCGTGTCGGGCGACCACCTCTACGGAACGGGCTGGGTCTTCGGAAGCGGCGGAAACCTGGAGGGCATCTTCAAGGCGTCGGTGGCCAATCCCGGCACGCTCCAGTGGGTCATGGACTGCCACGGCGACACCTACGACAGCTTCCTGAGCAACGGCATCGTCTACGGCGCCGGCCACTCCCACTACTGCGGCAACATGGGCGACGGCGCGCCTCAGTTCGAGCAGTGGCGGTACCAGTATGCGCTCGCGTGGAACGACACCCAGACCGGCGACATCCTCAACGACCCGCTCAACTACACGAACTGGCGCGGCCGTCAGGGGCCGGCTCTGGTGAACTGGAACCCCGACTTCACGCTCGGGACCTACACACAGCAGTACCAGGCGGCGTGGAGCGTTGCCGGAAACGCGGACTACATCGTCTTCGGGGGAGAGTTCCCCACCGTCAACGGAGTCGGGCAGCAGGGGCTCGTGCGGTTCGCGCGCAAGCCGATCGCCCCCGCGCGGGAGGGACCCCGCTTCGTCAACGGCACGCTGGTGCCGACGCTCGTCCCCGTCTCGACGACGGCGCTGCGGGTGAGCTGGCCGGCCGGCTTCGACCGCGACGACTACGCGCTCAACTACCGGATCACGCGCAACGGCGCCACCGTGCGCACCTCGACGGCGAACTCGAACTGGTGGACGCTCCCGGCACACGGCTTCATCGACACGGGTCTGTCGCCGGGCCAGACGTACACCTACCAGGTGGTCGTGAGCGACGGCGACGGGAACACCGTGTTCGGCGCCAACACCGCCGTCACCATGCCGACCTCCTTCCCCGCCGCGAACACGTACTCCGCGCTGGTGCGGAGCCTCGGAGCCCGGATCTACTGGCCACTCAACGAGAAATCGGGTCTCGTGGCGACCGATCGCGCCGCAAGCCCCACGTCGCCGCCGAACCTGGGCGTCACCGACGGCCGCGCCGACAACGGCGTGACCTGGAACCAGGCCGGCGCGATCACGGGCGACACCGCGGCATCCCTCGGCGACAACGACTTCAGTCGCATCTACACGGGCAGCTGCCCGGCGACGGCGTCGTGCAGCCTGAGCACCGAGACGGCGCCCGACACCTTCACAGCGCAGGTGTGGATCAAGACGACGACGACGCGCGGCGGACGGATCCTCGGATTCGGGGACCTCCAGAACGGCGTCTCGGATCACCACGACCGGCACATCTACATGGACAATTCCGGGCGGCTGATCTTCGGAGTCCGTGACGAGGCCGGCGTCGCGCGGATCGTGACGTCGCCCGCGACCTACCGCGACAACCAGTGGCACCTCGTCACCGCCACGATGAGCGCGCAGGGGATGGTGCTGTACGTCGACGGCGCCGCCGTGGCGCAGCGCACCGACACGACGCGCGGAGAGAGATACCTGGGCTACTGGCGCCTCGGCGGCGACGCGCTGACGGGGAGCGCGCTGATCGGATGGCCGAGCGCGCCCAGCACGCCGAACTTCATCGGAAGCGTCGACGAGGTCGCGATCTACCCGACGGCGCTCACGGCGAGCAACGTTCAGGCGCTGTACGCCGCCCGCGCCGGCGGCGGGCCGGTCCCCAACCAGCCGCCGCAGGCGGCCTTCACATCGAGCACCAACGGGCTGACGGCGTCGTTCGATGCAAGCGGCTCGACGGACCCGGACGGGTCGATCGCGTCGTACGCCTGGACGTTCGGCGACGGCACGACCGGCACGGAGCGCACCACGAGCCGCACCTATCAGAACCCCGGCACCTACTCGGTGACGCTCACGGTGACCGACAACGCCGGGGCGACCGCCACCCGCACGCAGCCGGTCACGGTCGCCGCGGCATCCGTCATCGCCTCCGACGCGTTCGATCGAACGGTGAGCAACGGATGGGGCAGCGCCGATGTCGGAGGCGCGTGGGCCCTGAGCGGGTCGCTCAGCGACTTCGCCGTCGGCGCGGGATCGGGAACCCTGAGGATGGCGGCCGGATCCGGGCCGTCGGCCTATCTCGGCTCGGTGAGCGCGGCCGACAGCGAGATGCTGGTGAGCTTCGGCTACGACAAGCCCGGCAGCGGCGGCGGTATCTACACGTCGTTCGTGGCGCGGCGCATAGGGACGTCCGACTACCGCGCGAAGCTGCAGATCACCGCGACGGGGACCGCCCTGAGTCTGGTCCGGACGGTGAACGGCGCGGAGACCGCGCTGGCGTCGCAGCCTCTCGCCGGCTTCGTGTATGCCCCCGGTGCGGTCTGGAACCTCAGACTCCGCGTCACGGGGACGGGGCCGACGACCCTGCAGGCGCGGGTCTGGGCCGAGGGCACGGCCGAGCCGACGACGTGGACCACGGCGACCGACTCGACGGCGGCGCTGCAGGCAGCGGGGGCGGTCGGCGTGTACAGCTACCTGTCGGGGTCGGCGAACAACGCGCCCATCACGCTCGGAGTGAGGGATCTGCGGGTGAACGCCCCCTGATCAGCGTCTCGCG
The DNA here is from genome assembly GCF_004362195.1 of Microbacterium sp. BK668. Taxonomy (NCBI): domain Bacteria; kingdom Bacillati; phylum Actinomycetota; class Actinomycetes; order Micrococcales; family Microbacteriaceae; genus Microbacterium; species Microbacterium sp. BK668. The sequence continues at coordinate 3,067,501 of NZ_SNWG01000001.1, read as the reverse complement.
CCTGCCGAGGGTGACCCGGCCGACGGCCTACCCGCGTTGTGCGCGGCGCCGCGCGATGTGCACCGCCGCGGCGCCTGCGAACAGCAGAAGTCCTGCGAGGAGGGCGGCCGCGCGAGGGTCCGCACCGGTCGCCGGGAGGCCGCCGCCGGAGGAGCCGGCCGATGAGCCGGTGGGCGGTGTCGTCGGCGGAGCGGTCGGCGGTGTCACGGGGGCAGCGGCGACCACGACCACGATGCTGAGCGTCGCGCCCGTCCCGCCGTCCTTGTCCGTCGAGCTCAGCGAGGCCGTGTAGGCGCCGGCGGCGACGTACGTGTGCGTGGCGGGCGGGTCGGCGGGTCCGACGACCTGTTCGGCCGGCGAGCCGTCGCCCCAGTCGATCGTGTAGGTGAACAGCGCCGCCATGTCGCTCGGCGAGGGGTCGTCGGCGCCCACCTTGACCGTGAACGGCTCACCCGCCGTCGCGGTCAGGGCTCCCTCCACGATCGTCTCGGGTCCGGTGTTGAGGAGGTCGAGCTCGGTCGTGTCGGTCGCCTGCTGAGCGCCGAGAGTCGCCCGAAGCGCCACCCGATGCGCCGACGGGCCGTCGTTGATCCCGAGCGCCTGCAGCTGCGACCACGTCAGGGTCGGCGACGGACCGCTCGCGTCGCTGAAGTCGCCGTCTCCGTCGAGATCCCACTCGAGGGTCGCGCCGGGGGTCGAGCCCGACCCGTCGAGCGTCACGCCTTCCCCCTCGGCAGCGGAGTACGGCCCGCCCGCGTCAGCGACCACCGGCCCGAGGACGACCTGCTGGACGCCGGCCGAGCTGATGCCGAAGGCGGATGCTCCGAGATACGTGGCGGTGATCGCGTGCGGCCCGACGGCCAGGCTGCTGGTCGTCAGGGTCGCCGAGCCGTCGGCAGCGAGCGGGACGCTCGAGCCCAGCGGCGTGCCGCCGTCGGCGAACTGAACCGACCCGGTGGGCGTGGCTCCGCTGCCCGCGGTGACGATGGCGGTGAAGGTCACGGGGTTCCCGAGGACGGAGGGGGTGAGACTCGACGAGAGCACGGTCGACGTCGGTGTCGGCAGCACCGACTGCTCCAGGGTCCCACTGCTGCCGCCGAAGCCGGTGGCCCCGGAATACGTCGCCGTGATGAGCTGGCTCCCGACCGAGAGGTCACCGGTGGTGAAGGTCGCCTGTCCCGTCGGCCCGACGGCGACGTCGGCGAGGGGCGTCCCGCCCTGGCTGAACAGGACGGTGCCGGTCGTCACCGTCGAACCGGCCGCCGTGACGGTGGCGGTGAAGGTCACGGGGTCGCCGAAGGTGGAGGGGTTGACGCTCGACGTGATGGTCGTCGTCGTCGGCGTCGTCGTGGTGATCGTCAGGCACCACCCTCCGGCGATCGATCCGGCGTCGCCGGTCGCGTCGTCGACCACCCACAGGCTCCACATGCCGTTGGCGTTCGTGCCGTCGAAGGTCGCGAGGGCGGTGGCTGTGCTCGGGATCGGGGCGGGCGCGGGGAACCCGGCATCCGGCACGTCGGAGTCGTCGTCGGTCGGGCGGAACGTTCCCGAGACGAGGGGGGTCGGCACCGGGGCGCCGGTGTCGTCGAAGGTGACCGTGGTCCCGCTCACGGGGGTGGTCCCGCCGACGTCGCTCATCAGCACCACGTTCGCGCCGGTCGGACCGGAGAGCAGGACGTCGAGGTCGATCGGAGCGGTGTGCGAGAGCCCGCTCAGGGTCGCGGTGACCTTCGCGACAGGGCCGGCGAGGCCGGACACCGTGATGTTGGAGGGGTAGGGCACGGCCGCGCCCGCACCAGGAACGGTCACGGCGCCGGGGTTGCAGAACGTGTTGCCGGTCACGACCGTGGCATTGTCGACGCGCTGCGACAGGGAGCCGTTGCTCGTGAGGAATCCCGTGCTCCCGGAGTAGGTCGCGGTGACGAGATGAGTCCCCTCTGCGAGGGCGCTGGTCGTGAACGTCGCCGTGCCCGAGGCGTTGACGGCGACCGGGGCGCCCTGCGGCGCGCCGTCGACGCTGAACGACACGGTGCCGGCGGTGACGGGGCTGCCGGCAGCCGTCACGGTCGCGGTGAACGTCACCGGGGTCCCGGTCGCGGAGGGGGAGCCCGACGTGGTCACGGTCGTGACCGTCGGCACCGCCGCCTCCTCCGTCGTGATCACGAGGCTCCATCCGCCGGCCATCGTTCCGAGGTCGCCGGTCGCATCGTCGACGAGGAACAGTCGCCACGTGCCGTTGGGATTTATGCCGGTGAAGGCTCCGGCCAGGGTCGTCTGGGCGGACGGCACCGGTGCGGGCGCGGGGAAGGCGTCCCCGCCGCCGTTGTTCGTCGGGCGGTAGGTGCCGGTCGGGACGTTGCCGGTCGGCACCGCCCCGGCCGCGGTGTCGTCGAAGGTGAGGGTCGCATTCGAGGCGAAGGCGATCGTCGACTCCGGGTCCGCGACATCCGACAGGACGACCAGGCTCTGGCCCGAGGGTGCCACGACCATGGCGTCCACGTCGTTGAGCGAAGCATGCGTGAGTCCGTTGAACACCACCTGCACCTTCGTGACCGATCCCGGCATGCCTGAGACGACGATGTCGGAGGGGTACGGGCTGGCGGTGCCGATCTGATCCGCGGACCCGGCGGCCGGGATCGCGATCGACGCCGTGTTGCTGAACGTCGTCGGGCCGGCCGCCTGGGCCGCCGAGGGCGTGACGACGATCCCGATCAGGACGAGGGCGACGGCGACGGATGCCGCGAGCACGCGCCGCGCGTCCTCTCCAACCGCGGTCGCGTGACGTCGAGCTTGGGATCTGGCCATGGTCTGCGCTCTCTGGTGGGATCCGCTTCGCTGCGGCGCCGGCATGGCGAGGGCTGGCGGACACTGTCCTGTGACGGCACACTATGACTGCGATCGGGCCCTTGTACAGACCTCGGGGGCGGGTTGCAGGTGGGGAGACTCGTCTCGACCCAGGAGGATGCATGGACCCTTTCATCGGAGAGCTGCGCTGCTTCGGCTTCAACTTCGCGCCGCGAGGGTGGGCGCTCTGCAACGGGCAGCTGCTCTCGATCTCCCAGAACACCGCGCTCTTCTCACTTCTCGGCACCACGTACGGCGGAAACGGCACCACCACTTTCGGCCTGCCGGACCTGCGCGGCCGGGTGTCGCTGGCCTTCGGTCAAGGCCCCGGGCTGTCCAACAGGACCCAGGGGGAGCAGGCCGGAACGGAGACCGTCACGCTCACGGCGGCGACCATCCCGGCACACGGCCACACGGTGGCCGCGTCGTCGGCGGCCACGTCGAAGAATCCGTCCGGCGCGTTCCCGGCGGTCACGGGAGCGGGATCGTCGTACGGGACGACCGGCGATCTCACCATGAACGCCGCGATGATCGGCGGCGGGGGCTCGGGGCAGCCCCACGACAACATGCCGCCGTACGTCGTCCTGAACTGGTGCATCGCGCTCGAGGGGGTGTTCCCCTCCCGGCCGTGACGCCGCCGGGCGGGCGGTCAGGCGGACGGCACCTCGCCACGCGCCGGGACGTCGACGACGCCGCTCGCCCCGTCCACCGTCACCTCGACGCCCGTCGCGATCGCCTCGGTCGCTCCGGGCACACCGACCACGGCGGGGATGCCGTACTCGCGCGCGACGACGGCCCCGTGGCTGTTCGCGCCGCCCATCTCCATGACGAGTCCTCCGGCCGTGAGGAACAGCGGCGTCCAGCCGGGGTCGGTCGAGGGAGCCACCAGGATCTCCCCGGGCTCGAGGCGCGCCCCGACCGGATCCAGGATGACGCGGGCCCGCGCCGTGACGACTCCCGCCGACGCCGGGGTTCCGCGAAGCGCCCCCGCCCGGTCGCCGCCCTCAGCCCGGGCGAGGGCCTCGAGTTCCGTCCCGTCCGACAGCAGGACGCGCGGGACGTGCCGGCGCTGCAGCTCGGTGTCGTAGCGCTCCCGCCGCTCGCGCACGACGCCGCCCAGGTCGTCACCGCGCGCCGCCCGCTTGATCTCGTCGAACTCGAGGAAGAAGACATCGTCGGGCGCGGCGAGCCGGCCGGTCTCCGCGAGCTCCGCGCCGATACGAGCGAGCGCTGCGCGGGCGTTTCCCATTCCGGTGATCACGAGGAACTTGGGCATCTCCCGCATCCCGACGAGGACGCGCGCTCGGCGGAGGCAGAAGGCGACGAGGGCCGCCCGGATGCGACCGCGTCGCCGTGCCCGGCCGACGAGCGTGCGCACCATGTTGCCCGCGTCCCGCGCGCCGTCCGAGAATCGCTCCTCGGGCGTGGGGTCGTCCGGCCCGAGGCGGAGGTAGCCCGAGAGCACGCCGAAGAGGTGTGTCGGATCGTCGGACCACCGGGGCATGCCGAGGTCGATCTCGGCGACGGCTCGCTGGCCGTAGCGGCCGAGGAAGCGCGCCATCGCGCGCTGCAGCACGGGCGGCAGGGCTCCGGCCGCGTAATCGGCGCACAGCTCGGCCGGCGTTCGCGTGGTGAGAGCGTGCGACGAGTCATCGTCGCCGCGGGCGCGCACCGCGACGCGCCACAGCTCGAGGTCCATCTCGGTGGTGACGTTGAGGGGAACGCTGCGGAGCACCGTCTGCAGGTCTCCCGGCTCGGTGGAGCCGCGCAGGAGGCGGCCGGCGATCCCGAGCGCCGCGAAGCCGACGACCGCGCCGGGGAGGCTCCGCGGGGCGAGGGGCATCGTGCGCAGAAGCAGGTCGACGACGGCATCCACGCGGACAGCGATGTCCCCCTCCGGAGGCACCTCGCGGCGCCGGACCTCCGCTGCCAGCCTCCGCACGCGTCGCTGGGCCGCCGCGGGACTGATCGCGGCCTGGGCGAGGACGAGGGGCAGCCGGACGCGGGCGGCCAGGCGGAGCGCGCCTCGGGCGAAGCCGGGTCGCGACGACGGCAGCACCGAGAATCGCGGGTCGTCGAAAAGCCCCCGGAGCACGACGGCCGACCGGGTCTCCATGAAGTCGAGCGCGCGCGGGAAGATCTCGCGTCCGGCCGCCGACCGCACGATCGGCGTGGCATCCAGGAAGATCCGGTCGCCGCCCACGGCGAACCCGTCCGGCCCCGCCGTCACGCTCGCCGGCCGCCGGCCGACGAGGTCGAGGAAGCCCGACCCGATCACACGGAACGAGGCGATCCCGAGCGGCGTGATGGGCCGGTGGAGACCCTGCGCGAGGCTGATGCAGAAGAAGACCCGCGTGTCGTCGGGCGGCGCGGGCGCGCCGCGTACCGGAACGGGGTACAGGGTCGTGATGGGCCGCGACTGCGTCACCCACACGCGGCCAGCCGAGTCGACGGCCCATTCGATGTCCTGCGGACTGCCGAACGCCGTCTCGATCCGATCCCCGAGCGACGCGAGGTCGCGCACCTGCTCGTCGGTCACGCTCATGGCGCGTGCGCCGTCCGGCCCGCCGGCGCGTCGCTCGAGGATGCGGCCGCTCGCGGTGTCGACGACGAAGTGGTCGGGATCGACGGCGCCCGAGACGACGGCCTCGCCCAGGCCGGGCGCCGCGTCGAGGACCGCCTGCCGCCGCCGGCCGGTCACCGGATCCGCGGTGAAGAGGACGCCGGCGGCCGCGGCATCCACCATCCTCTGCACCACGACGGCCAGTGCGACTCCGGATCCGTCGATGGCGTGTGCGGCGCGGTAGGCCACGGCCCGGTCGGTCCACAGCGATGCCCAGCAGCGCTGCACCGCCGCCAGGACGTCGTCGATGCCGGTCACGTTCAGGAAGGTGTCCTGCTGCCCGGCGAAGCTCGCGCCCGGCAGGTCCTCGGCCGTGGCCGAGGACCGCACCGCGACCGGGCCGTCGCGCGGTTCGAGCCGGGCGTAGGCGGCGCGGACCGCTTCGGCGGCGTCTTCGGGGAACGACGCGCCGAGCACCGCGGCCCGAGCGAGGGCAGGATCGGTCTCCGCGCCCATCTCGACCGGCGTGCCGAGGACGGCGCGACGGTACGCCGCGGTCGTGACGCAGAATCCCGGCGGCACGTCGAAGCCGGCGCGGAGGAGCTCCCCGAGGTTGGCGGCCTTCCCGCCGACGGCCGGGAGGTCGTCGGAGGTGAGCTGGGAGAGATCGAGGACGAGCGCGCCGTGATCTTCGGCGGCGCGGCGTGGTGCGGCCATGGGCGGTCCTTCCGCAGGAAGCTCCTCCGGAGTGGGGTCGAGTGCAGGATCACACCCCGGCGACCGCTCCGCAAGGCATGCCGCCCTCGGGCGGGATCGCGTCCGCGCTCTCAGCCGTCGAGCTGCGCCTTGGTGTAGCCGACGAGGGCCTGTGCGTGGCCGTGGCCGAGCCCGTGCTCGGCCTTGAGGTACTGAACGACCTCCATGTGCTTCTTGGTGTCCAGCTGGTCGGCCACGAGGTCGAGCCACTCCTGGATCGGCCGTCCGTAGGTCTTCTCGATGCTGGGGAAGTACGACGCCGGACCCTTGGGCTTCTCGGCTGACGGCGACGGGGGAGTGACGCGATGCTCGGGCATGTCGGGATCGTAGCGACGTGCGCCGACAGCGCGGTTGCGGCATTCCGATCGCCCCCCGACGATGGAGGGATGGGGAGGACCGGCGGCCGGGCCGCGTGGGTCGCGGCCGGACTCGCGCTCGTGCTCGCGGTCGGGCTGACTCTGGCCTGGGTGGCTGAGCGCCCGGGGGCCGAGGCATCCGTCCCCCGCCCTCCGGTTCCCGCAATCCCCGCGGCGACCGCGATCGCGACTCCGGCGCCCACGCCCTCGGCCACGCCCACGCCCCCGGGCTTCCCCGCGAACACGGCGGTGTACGACCTCGAGGCGCTGCCCTCGGCAGACGTCTTCGCCGTCAACGGCTCGATGCTCGTCGACGATGCGCCCTACGCGCCGTTCGCGGGCGAGACGGCGACCCCGCTCGTCGACGCGATCCCGGTCTTCGCGGACCCTCTCGGCGACCCCGTCGCGCGCCTCCACCGCGAGTTCGTGTACGGAGGCACGACCGTGCCGGTCGTGCAACGACAGGACTCCTGGGTGAAGGTGCTCCTGCCGGGCAGGCAGTCGGTGCCGTCGCAGGGGAATCCCGGGCAGGTGGCCGGCTGGCTGCGGGCGCAGGACGTCGCGCTCGCGCCGCTCGACACGGTCGTCGAGGTGAGCATCTCGGCCCGCACGGTCGACGTGTGGCGCGGCGGTTCGCCCGAGCGGATCGCCGGCGACTTCGCGTGGGGCAGGGCGTCGACGCCGACGCCGCTCGGGCGGTCGTTCGTCATGCTCGTGCGGTCCGACCCGAGCCTCTGGTACACCCGCGGGCACCCGATCGTCTACTTGTCGGTCCAGTCGCCGACCCTCGACGGCTTCGGCGGATCGAGCGTCGCCGTGACCGCCTTCCACTACCACGACGACCGTTCCGGGCAGATCTCGAACGGATGCCTCCGCCTCGACCCCGCGGCGATCGAGAGGCTCGCGCAGCTTCCCGTCGGGACACCGGTCTTCATCCGTGCCTGACCCGCTCCCACGCCGCCCCGGCGAGGGCGGGAGGATGGCGGGATGAAGTACACGCGCGCCGAGCTCGAGTCGTACCGGGATGCCGTCATCGACGACCTCATGCCCGAGCATCCGCTCCTCGTCTTCGTCGGCATCAACCCGGGGCTGTGGACGGCGGCGACGAACACGCCGTTCGCGCACCCCGGCAACCGCTTCTACCCCGCGCTCGCGGCGGCCGGGATCATCCCGCGCGTGCTGGCCTTCTCGGAGGGCTTCACCGACGACGACCGGGGTCTGTTCCTCGACCGGGGCATCGGCATCTCGAACCTCGTTCGGCGCGCGACGGTGCGCGCGGATGAGCTGAGCCGCGCAGAGCTGCGCGCGGGCGCCGAGCGTCTCGCGACGGATGCCGCGCACTGGCGCGCCCGCGTCATCGCCGTGGTGGGGCTCACGGCGTACCGGCAGGGGTTCGCGCGCCCGAAGGCGACCGCGGGAAGGCAGCCCGAGATGCTCGGCGCGGCCGAGCTGTGGGTCGTTCCCAACCCGAGCGGGCTCAACGCCCACGACACGGTCGCGACGCTCGCCGAGGCGTACTCCGGTCCCGCCCGCGCGGCCGGCATCCTCCCCTGAGGCTGTCAAGGGGTCGAGCGCACGCGCTCAGGGCTCCGGGAAGGGGCCAGGATGGAGGCATCCTCATCCCCCTCGAAGGAGTCCCGTCATGCAGCAGCGTCCCCTCGGCCGCACCGGCCGCGAAGTATCGGCGATCGGCCTCGGCACCTGGCAGCTCGGCGCCGACTGGGGCGACGTGAGCGAGAGCGATGCGCGGGCGGTGCTCGAGGCATCCGCCGACCGCGGCGTCACCCTCTTCGACACCGCCGACGTCTACGGCGACGGGCGCAGCGAGTCGATCATCGGCGCTTTCCTCGCCGAGCGGCGCGGCCACGACATCGTCGTCGCGACCAAGATGGGCCGCCGGCTCGAGCAGGAGCCCGAGAACTACACGCCCGAGAACTTCCGTGCGTGGACGGAGCGCTCGCGGCGCAACCTCGGCGTCGAGACGCTCGACCTCGTTCAGCTGCACTGCCCGCCGACCGCCGTCATCGAGGACGACGCCACCTACGACGCCCTCGACGCCCTCGTGGCCGGCGGTGCGATCGCCGCTTACGGCGTCTCGGTCGAGACCTCGGCCCAGGCGCTCGCCGCGATCTCGCGCCCGAACGTGACGAACGTGCAGATCATCCTGAACCCGTTCCGCCTCAAGCCGCTCGACGAGGTGCTGCCGGCGGCCGAGGCGGCGGGCGTTGCGATCTTCGCGCGCGTGCCGCTCGCGTCGGGCCTGCTGTCGGGGAAGTACACGTCGTCGACGACCTTCGCCGAGAACGACCACCGCAGCTACAACCGCCACGGCGAGGCGTTCGACCGCGGTGAGACCTTCTCGGGCGTCGACTACGAGACGGGCCTGGATGCCGCGGCCGAGCTCGCCGCCGCGCTCCCGTCCGATGTGCCGCTGCCGGCGGCGACGCTCGCCTGGATCGCCTCGCTTCCGGGAGTGACGTCGGTCATCCCCGGCGCGCGCAACGTCTCCCAGGCGCAGTCGAACGCGGATGCGGCCGCCCTGCTCGCCGGGGAGGGCTCGGGCTTCGACCTGGCAGCCTTCGACGCCGTGGTGCGCGATGTGTACGACCGCCGTCTGCGCGAGGCCATCCACCCTCTGTGGTGACGGCCGCCCGGCGTCGCCCCGCTCCGTCCCGCTCGCGGCCCGTCCCGCCCCGCTCACGTCCCGCCCGCATCCCGTTCCCCGAGTCGAGGTCCGGGGCGCGAGTCGAGCTTCGCCGGGCCGGGACCCACACCCCGGGACTCGACTCGCGGAGGGTGAGGGGGACGGCTGACGCAGCGGGATGGTGCGGGGGATGCCCCGCCCGGCGAGCGCCGGGCCGGGGCATCCCTCACCGCCTCCAGGGTCAGCCGGGGTAGTCCACGATGTACTGCGGTACGCCGATCTTCGTCGTGTCGGCCGTGCCGCCGACGCCGTTCACGACGTGCTCGATCGTGCCGGCCGAGAGGTTCACCGTCATGATGTGGTGCAGCCTGACGCCCGGCCTCTCAGGAACAGTGAAGCCGTTCGCCGTGACGATCGACGGGTCGTTCTGGTTGAAGACGTACACGCCCCCGCCGTCGAGCTCGTGCTTCTTCACGCCGGGCGCCACGGCGTAGCCGGGGTAGCCGAGCGTCCCGTCGGGCTGCGTCCAGTCCGCCTGGGTCGGCGGGTCGTAGGGCAGCTCGTTCTGGTAGAGGATGACGCGGCCGTTCTCCCCGTTCCAGATTGTGTTGTACGTCTGGAAGTGCTCGACGAACAGGCCCGTGGCAGTGACGTCGTCGCCGTTCACGATGACCCCGGTCGTGCCGGTGTTGGTGTTCCAGCGCTCGGTGTCGCCCGAGAAGCCCTCGATGCCGTGGTCGGCGCGCCACACCCAGATGTGATCGATGAGGACCCTGTCGGAGTTGACCTCGAGCGCCGTCGTGACCTTGCCGACATGCGGTCCTCCGACGCGGAAGTACACATCGCTGAGAGTGACCGGGTTGGCCGGCTGCGCCTTGCTGCTCGCGCCCTTCGCCTTGCCGACGCGCATCAGCGCGGGAGACAGGGTCTCGCCCGCGTCGATCGTGACGCCGGCGACGATGGCCCCGGCGACATCCTTGATCTCCAGCGGAACCGCGCCGCCCACGGCCGTGAGGGTCGCGTGCCCCATGCCGAGCACGACCGTGTCGGGGCGCTTGATCTCGATCGTGCTGCCGATGTCGTACACGCCGGGCGTGAGCAGCAGGTGCTTGCCGCGCGCGAGGTTGGAGTTGATGACCTGCACCGAGTCGCCGGGCTTCGCGATGTAGAAGTCCGTGATCGGGATGCTGCGACCCGAGGTCACGTCGCCGGCCCACGAGGTGCCGCTGGTCAGGGTCTGCGCAGCCGGCACGCGCACCCCGTACCGCCCGTCGGCGCCGACGTAGAGGAAGGGCTTCTCGCGGGAGATCGGCGTCTTGTCGATCGTCGTGTACGGAGGATTCGGGAAGGCCGAGTCGTCGGGAGCGCCGGCGACCCCTGAGAAGACCTGGTTCCAGACGGCGTTGCTCCAGCCGGCGATGTCGCTGTTGCGCGTGAGCCACTGCTGCTGCGAGCCGTTGATCGTGAAGGGCAGCTTCGAGTCGGCGATGAACCCGCCGCTGGCGAATTGCGGTCCCGCGGTGCAGTAGTCCATGAGCGAGAGGTTGGCGCCGGAGAACTGCACGCGGCGGAGCGAGACCGCCTGCGAGACGGCCCAGAAGTTGGCCGAGCGGCGGCAGTCGTCCTGGCCCGACTTGTCGACGTCGACAGTGAGGTTCGCCAGCGTCCGCCAGAAGTTGACGAGGGCGATGCAGTTGGCGGTGCCGCCGTTCTCGAGGCACCGGTTGTAGACCTCCGCCGCACCGCGGATCACGACGTCGCTCGGCGAAGCGCCGAGGCCCGCGACCTCGGTGTAGTAGCCGACTTCGAACTGCAGCGGGTCGACGGCGGTGCCGTAGGCACCGGGGAGGAAGTAGACGGCGTGTCGCTCACTCGACATCTCCGCGTCGCGCTGCTGGTCGGCGAGAGCGTCCAGCGTGTCCTGGATCTCGTCGAGAGGGGTGCTCGGACCGAAGATCGTGACGTTCGGGCCGAAATCGGGATTCGCCGGGTCGATCGTCTGCGGGGGCGCGGCGGAGGCTGGGGCGGCCAGGAGCGCTCCTGCGACGACTGCCGCGCCCGTGGCCATCGCTGCGATCAGCCGCATGCGATGCCGGGAGCGGCGTGGGGTATCGGTCGGGGGGATCATGCGACGTGTCCTCTCCATCGAGGTGACCGGCAGTGCTGCCGCGTTTACTTACTGCACTGTAACCAACTCGTGGGAGCGCGCTCAAGCCCGATGTGAAGCAGGCGCCGCACCCTGCGAAGGGTGCGACGCCTGCGTGAGGGTTCTCGGCTACGCCCGGTCGCGGAGCTCCCGGCCGTGGACCACGAGCGCGTAGATGATCAGCAGATCCAGGCCGATGATGAGCAGGGCCCAAAGCGGCTGGTAGGGAAGCGTCGGGAACTGACTGATGGCGTTGAGCGCCACGAGGATCACGGCGATGGTGCGTGCCCACGTCGCGCCGCGCGTGACGAAGACGCCTACGACGACGAGCGCGATGCCGAGGATCAGGTGCCACCAGCCCCACCCGTTGACGTCGATCGCCCACACGGCTTCGTCGGTGACGAAGAAGCTGCTGTCGGGCCCGATGACGGCGGTGAGGCCGAACAGGGCGTTGAAGACGCCGACGATGATGAGGACGATGCCGGCGAAGACGGCCCAGCCGACCCATCCGGACTGCTGTGTGTTCGACAAGGTGGGGGACTCCTTTCTGAAGAGACTCGCAGCGTGCGAGCCTGCGTGAGGCGCTGAGTGGACCGCGCCTCTCCTCCGATGGTCGCGTCGCCGCTCCGAGCGCGTCGACGCGACACGGCCGAGGATCACCCGCGCCGGATGACGTTTCCGGCGATTGCCTGTCGCTGAGGCGCCGGAAGGACGGGTGCCTCGGTCAGAAGTCGAGGCGCATGACGAGGCGGCGCTTGGTGGGGTGGCTGACTTCGCGGAACCCTGCTGCGGCGAAGGGGCCCAGCGCGCCGACGCTCATCTCGTCCCAGGTGACCTCGGCGCCGCCGGTGACGAGCGGGTAGCCCTCGACGGCTGCGGCGCCCCGGGATCGCGCGAAGGCGGCGGCTGCCGCGACGAGGTCGTACGTCAGGTGCTGGTGGCGGTAGCCCTTGCGCACGACGAGGCACGGGATGGACCAGATGGTGTCGTCGTCCTTGTCCTCCGAGCGCCCCTGCCACGGCACGGGCGAGCCGCGAAGGCGGCCGTAGACCGTCCGACGGTCGACGGCGGCCCACCCCACGGGCTCATCGCCGAGGTAGGCGACCACCCCGATCGTCTCGGTCGCGCGCGGATCGCCGCAGTGGGTCTCCTCGCGCAGGATGGCTCCCCGCTCGCTCTCGGGCATGTACCACCAGTCGCGGTCGCCGAGCCGCGGGCGCTGACACTGACAGCGCCTCGCCGTGCCGGTCAGGATGAGCTGGAGGTCGTCCCAGGACGCCTCGTTCGCCGGCACGATCCGCAGCGGGTGAGTGGGATCGTCCATGCCGCGAGCATAGGGCGGCCGCGCCCGCACGAACCGGACAACCCCCCGGACGTCCCTGATGCGACGATCGACTCCGAGCCGACCCTCGGGCTGGGCCTGTCGAAGGGCCGCACCCAAGCCCCCGGAGTTGCCCCGGGGTACGGCCCTTCGACAAGCAGCTTGGTCCGGCCCCTCATCCGGACAGCAATCGTGGCGCACTCCGTGAAGACGTGATCGTTCGGGTGATCACGGCGCGCGTCTTGCCAGCCCTCGCTGCTCGCACTCGCTGAAGCTCTGTTTCGCCTCCCTCGCTTTCGGCACGCCATCGTGCGGAAGTTCCCAAGTGCGAGGTGTCCAACAGGACTGGAATACACCCGTTCCGCCTGATGTGCAAGCACCGCGTCCTGAGGTGCCCGCCGGGAGCCCTGAAGCGCAACCAACCGGACAAAGTGCGAACATCATTCCCGCGCATGCGTCTTGCCCGATAGTCGCCGCTCAGGCGCCGGGCCGGCATGAGCGATCCCCGGCGGCACGACACCGAGTCTCAGGAGAAGCTCAGCGTTGCCCAAACGTGACGGCCACCGCTTGACCTGCGATGAGAAACCTCTCATGCTTTCTTCCGGGAGGGGATCCACGCAGCGCGTGCATTCCAAGACCCAGCTCTGGAAAGACTGGGACACGTAACTGGGGATATCTGGGGGCCGGCCGCTTGGGGTGCGCCGGTAGATCGCTACTTGGGGTTGTTCGAGGACTGGTGCTTGCAGCCGGTCGATTCAGTGCTGTCTGTTCACCTGTCCTCAAACAAGGAGATACGCACGTGCGTGCAACAATTCACAACTACCTCGAGGCTGCGAAGGCGCGTCGCGAGGAGAACGGCGAGAAGGGCTTCTCGCTGATCGAGCTCATCATCGTGGTGGTCATCCTCGGCATCCTCGTCGCGATCGCCATCCCGATCTTCTCGAACATCCAGGCCCAGGCGCAGCTGAACGCGCTGAACGCGGCCGCGGCCAACGGTGCGACCGCCGCTGCTGCGGCGTTCGCCGACACGCCGGCGTCCCCGACGCCCACTGAAGCGGCGGCTTCCGCGGGCAGCAACGGGATCACGACTGCCCTCGTCACGTCGGCGGGCAACAGCACCGACGTCTCTAACGTGTGCGTCAGCGCGACGGACGGCACCACGACTCGCTACGCGGGTCCCGGAGCCGCGGCAGGCGGAGCCAGCTGCTAACAGCGGTGCAGGGCGCCCGGTTCAGGCGCCGACCTGGAGCCTGAACCGGGCGACACCACCGTGGAGGCGGGCATGCAGCGACACGCAGACGAACGCGGCTTCGGAATCGTCGAGGTCATCATCGCGATGTTCCTCCTGGCGATCGTCGCGGTCGCCATCCTTCCGGCCCTCTGGCAGGGCATCGCCCAGACGGCGACTCAATCGTCCACAGCGACGGCGACCCGCTACCTGAACTCGCTCGTCGAGGACGCAAGGGAGGCGCACTCGTGCACCGCCCTGACGTCGATCGCCACGCCTCCGTCATCGGCCACGCCGATGGAGGACGGCCGCGGCGGAGACCTCACGGTCTCCGGCACGGTCACCAACTGCAGTTCGGGCAGCACGGCTCGGCTCACTCTCAACGTGTCGGGCGGCGGCAAGGTCCTCGCCTCGACCACAGCACTCATCTTCATCCCATGACGAACCGCACCTCCGCCCGCCATGACGACTCCGGCCTCGGCCTGATCGAGCTCATCGTCGTCATCGTCGTGACCGGAATCATCATGGCGGCGATCGTCTCGATCTTCGTGAACTCCTGGAAGACGCAGGACCAGGTGACGAGCGAGACGGGCGGCACGAACCGTGGGCAGGTCGTCGGCTCGATGATCGAGCAGGCGGTCCGGAACTCGCTCTACCTGAGCGTCAACAGCGCGGGCGACGAACTCCGGGTCCGCACCTCGCTGAGCGGTTCCGCGCTCAAGTGCCAAGGCTTCAAAGTCGCCTCAACAGGTGTGCAGATCGCCACGTCCTCCACCTCCATCGGCACGACGTGGCCGGCATGGCAGCCCGCGATCAAGATCGTGGGCAGCGCTCCCTACTTCACGCTGACCAACGGCGTGCTCTCCTACAGCTTCGACGTCCAGACCGAGTCCGCCCCCGTGCGGATCAGCGGAGACGTCGCGGTCCGCTCCGATCAGGAAACAGGTAACGGCGGATGCTGGTGATCAATCGACTCCTGCACCGCGGGAAGACGCGCGGCGACGAGTCCGGCGCCATCCTCGTCACGGTGGTCGTCGTGATGTTCATCGGCTTCATCGTCGCGGCGACGATCGCGGCATCCGTCATGTTCACCATCGGCGCCAATGACACGAACCTGGATCGCACCGAGGCGTTCATCGCGGCGGAGTCGGGTCGGGATGTCGCCGTCGCGGCGATCACGGCCGGGTGCTCGGCGACGACCCTCACGGGCACCAGCCCGACCTACACGACCACCATCTACTCGACGACGGGCAGCAAGCCGACGTCTGCCACGGACGCGGGAGTCGCCGTGGGGTGTCCGACGCAGCCGGGATACGTCGTGCTGCGATCCACGGGAACTGGCCCCAACGGCTCGAGTGTCACTATCGACTCGGTCTACCCCTACACGGTGTCGTACTCGAATGTCCCGGGCGGGGTCGTCACCTACTTCTCGGGCAGCGTCTCGCAGAGCGTCTCTCACTACACCGGCGACCTCGTGCTGCGGAACGGCAACTGGTCGTGCCCGCAGGGCGGGACGCTCACGGGAGACCTGTACGTCCTCAACGGCACCGTGAGCCTCAGCAACGACTGCGTCGTCAACGGCGACATCTACGCGAGCGGCAACGTGTCGAGCAACTCGCAGTCCTGGAAGGTGAAGGCGCGATCGGGCAGCACGAGCGCCGGCAACATCACGACCAACGGCACCGTGTCCTTCGACGCGAACGGCAATCCCACGGTCGCGGGCTACATCTCGGCCAAGGGCAACATCAAGCTGAACGCCACCGGAGGCGGCAGCGCCTCCGTCGGCGGCACGGTCACGACCAAGGGCACGGCGATCGTCGACAGTCCGGCCTGGACGACGGGGGCCGTGACGCAGGGCTCGCCCTCGGATCCGGTCTTCGATCCGACCCTGGAGTGGCTGCGCGCGGCGACGAAGTGGATCGACCTCGACGGCGCGTCGAGCTGGGGCACCTCCGCCGCGATCAACTGCGCCAGCGACCTGCAGAACGCCAACTCCGCGACCGCCAAGGTCAAGCCGCTCCTCTCGGCCGGCACGACGCCGCTCGTGCTCAACTTCAGCGCGTGCACGAAGGACGTGAAGCTCGACCTCACGGGTTCCGTGCCGGTGACGCGCAACGTCGTCGTCGTGACGCCCAAGGACCAGCTGCTCGACGTGACGCTCGGCGGCCTGACCGCGTCCAGCGGCAGCAATTACCAGGTCCTCTTCGTGCACGCCGACGGCAACCGCGACGACCGCGACTCGAGCGGCGACCCGAAGCCCACCTGCGGCTCGAGCGGCACGCGCAACACCCAGGACCGCTTCGGCACGACGGGCACCATCGCCTCGAACATCAGCGTGATGATCTACTCGCCGTGCGGGCTCAACGGCACGGTCACGGCGAGCTTCTCGGGCCAGCTCTACACCGACGACACCACGAACTTCCACTCCGGCTCGGCCTACACCTGCAAGCCGATGAACTGGGGGACCGCCCTACCGAGCCTCGGCTGCACCATCAAAGGGTCCGGCGGCATCATCGACTCGAGCACGCTCGTGAAGCGTCTCGACGGTCTCGTCTACCAGTCGGAGAAGTAGCGCGTGTCACTCCTCCTGCCCTTCACCGTCGTCGTCTCGGGAATCCTCGGCCTGCTCATCGGGTCGTTCCTGAACGTGGTGGCAGTTCGTGTGCCGGTCGGCGCACCGCTGACCCGCGAGAGCCGGTGCCCGCAATGCGATGCGGCGATCAAGCCGTGGCACAACATCCCTGTCGGCGGCTGGCTTCTCCTGCGCGGACGCTGCGCGTCGTGCGGCGAGGCGATCTCGCCGCGCTATCCGATCGTCGAGGCCATCACGGGCGTTCTCTTCGCCGTCGTGGCCTGGCTCATGCTCGCGACCAGCACCGCACCCCTCCCGGCGACGTATGCGGTGCTGGTCGCGTTCCTCTACTTCGCGGCCATCAGCGTCGTGCTCGCACTCATCGATCTCGGCACGCACCGACTGCCCGACGCCATCGTCCTGCCGAGCTACGTCGTCGCCGGCGTGCTGTTGACCGCCGCGTGCGTGCTGGGGGCGGACTGGAGTCGCCTGCTGTCCGCCGGGGTCGGCGGGGCGATCCTCTACGCGTTCTACTTCGTCATCCGCTTCATCCGTCCCGACGGGATGGGTGGCGGCGACGTGAAGCTCGCCGGCGTCGTCGGCATCTATCTCGGATGGCTGGGCTGGGGAGCCCTCGCCGTCGGGGCGTTCTCAGCGTTCGTGCTGGGGGGACTGTTCGGTCTCGCGCTCATCGCCGTGCGTCGCGCCGGGCGGCGCTCGGCGATTCCTTTCGGCCCGTGGATGCTCGCCGGAGCGTGGGTCGGAATCTTTATGGGGCAGGCGCTCGGCGCCTGGTACGTCAGCCTGCTCGGTCTCTGAGCAGGCAGGGGAGAGGGAGAACATGGCATCGACACTGGTCGGCCTGGAGATAACAGAAGAGAGTGTGCGCGCCGTCGAGCTACGGCGCGGGAAGACGCCCCTGCTCGTGGCCGCGGGGGAGATCGCCCTTCCGGCGGAGGCGGCGCGGGATTCGGAGGTGCTCGACCGCGACGTCGTGGCGATGGCGCTGCGTCAGCTGTGGTCGACGTTCGACTTCAAGGCGAGGGAGGTGACTCTCGGCATCGGCAGCCGCCGGATCCTCGTCCGCGAGTACACGACGCAGGCGATGGCGCCTGACATGCTCCGCCAGGCCCTGCCCTACCAGGTGCAGGACCTCCTGCCCGTGCCGGCGAACCAGGCCGTGCTCGACTTCTATCCGGTGGCGCAGAACGGCGACCAGGTGTCCGGCCTCCTCGTCGCAGCCGTCGCCGAGACGATCGAGCAGCTCATCGCCACGACCGACCGCGCGAAGCTCAAGACGGACGCCGTGGATCTCGTGCCTTTCGGGCTCGCGCGCGTCGCCAAGCGCATCGCCGTCCCCGGCGACACCGTCGCGCTGATCCACATCGGCGACCACACCTCGCACGTCGTGATCGCGACGGACGGCGTGCCGCACTTCGTCCGCATCCTCCCCGCCGACGTCTCGACGCCGGCCGTACGCCGACGCGAAGAGGTCCTCACCGACCTGGTCGAGGTGCCGGTCGAGGAGTTCGCACTCGAGACGGTGCCGCCGATGCCGCCGATGCCGGCGAGCGTCACCCGCACCCGAGCGGCCCTGCGCACGGGCGGCGCCGCCGACGCGTCGGTGGCAGAGCTCGTGGGGCGCATCCGCAGCACCGTCTCGTTCTTCACGAACCGTCCGGGCGCACCGCGGATCTCGGCCATCGCCGTGAGCGGCGCGGGCTATCTCGCCCCCAACGTGTCCGAATCGCTCACGCGGGCCTTCGACATCCCCGTCCGCGGCCTCCAGGTCGCCGACGTCGTCAAGATCAGGAGCGGTCTCGCTCTGCCCGAGGAGCTCGCCTTCAACGCGGTGAGCACCCTGGGCGTGCTGCTGGGGGAGGGAAGCTGATGGCCAACGCAGCATCCGCGCTGGCTTTCGCCGGCGTGCCGCGCGTCAACCTCATGCCGCCGGCCGAGATCGAGCGGCGGCGCCGCGCCTCGCTCGCGCGCGGCTGGGTGTGGGGTGTGCTCGCCGCTGTCGTGGCAGCCGTGCTCATCATCATGGGGGCTTTCGCGCTGAAGCTCGTCGCCGACCAGCAGCTGGCCGCCGAGCAGGCGCAGACCAACGCGCTGATCACCGAGCTGTCCGGTCTCTCCGAGGTGAGCGGAGCCCTCGCCGCCGAGCAGGAGCTCGAGTCGTTCCGGGCCGACGCGCTCGGCGGCGACTACGCCTGGGCCCCGGTCGTCGCCTCCCTCCGCAGCGCGCTCCCGCAGGACGTGACGCTCACGGGATGGGATGTCGTCAGCGGCGGGGTGCCGCAGTCCGACGACGCGGCGGCCGAGGTCGGGCTGACGGGCACGCTCACGCTCGAGAGCCCGACGCCGATCGACCTGCCGGCGACGGTGCGCGGCATCCGGAGTCTTCCCGGTGTCACGCTCGTTGACGGTCGCTCCCTCTCGACCGGACAGCAGACCGTCGGCTCGTACGTCTACGAGCTCGACCTCACGCTCGACCAGTCGATCTACTCCGGACAGTACGCGACGCAGGAAGGCGGCAACTGATGCCTCGGTCGCTCATCAATCTCATCGGGATCGTGGTGATGGTGGTGGTGCTGGCACTCGGCATCCTTCTCGTCGCGGCGCCCGTGGCCTTCCAGGCGCTCGACGTGGTGGGCCAGACCGCGACGGTCGCGAACACCAACGCCCTCTACCAGGCTCAGGTCGACGACCTCACCGCGGAGCAGGAGCGCCTCGACGAGATCGAGGCATCCGTCGCCGGCCTGCAGACGCAGATCACGCCGGCAGGCGACCTCGACGACGTGTTCGAGATCGTCGCGAACGCGGCGGATGCGACGGGGGTCTCCATCACGGGCATCACCGCAGGGGATGCCTCGGCCTTCGTCGAGCGGACCGCAGCGACCGCGATAGACGAGACCGCGGACGCGGCTGCCGCTCAGCCCGCCCCGGATGCCGCGGCGCCCGAGGGGACGCCGGCGCCCACGACCGACGGAGCCCCGACCGCCGACGCCGCCGCCCCCGCCGACGCCGCCGCCCCCGCCGACGGCACGGCCGCGGCGCCGGCCGGTCGGACCCAGGTCGACTTCTCGATCAACGTGACGGCCGGCTCGATCGATCAGGTCGTGGCCTTCCTCGACGCGCTGCGCGAGGGGCCGAGACTGCTCGGCCAGGTGCAGACCACGGTCTCGCCGACCGGGACCGGATTCGACGTGACGCTCTCCGCGCTCACCTTCGTCATGCCGAAGGAAGGGTGATCGCATGAGCACCACCGCGCTCGACGCGCTGCTCCACGCCGCGTTCCGATACGACGCATCCGACGTCCACCTCACCGCCGATGCTCCGCCGCTCATGCGCGTGGACGGCGACCTCGTGCCGATCCCCGGACACGCCGAACCGCTGTCCGCCCTGTGGGTCGAGTCCGCGGCGTTCGGACTCATGGCGCCGGGCCAGCGCGACGAGTTCGAGGAGCGTCACGAGGTCGACCTCGCGCACGCATCGGAGGGACTCGGGCGCTTCCGTGTCAATGTGTTCCGGCAGCTGGGGTCGATCGCCGTCGCGCTGCGGTTCATCCCGCAGCGCGTGTTCACCCTCGAGGAGCTCGGCGCGCCCGCGATCGCCCGCGATCTGGCGCTAAAGCCTCGCGGCCTCGTGCTGCTGACCGGCCCCACCGGGTCGGGCAAGTCGACGACGCTGACGGCGATGGTCGACATCATCAACAACACGCTGCCGGCGCACGTGATCACCATTGAGGACCCGATCGAGTTCCATCACGAGAGCAAGAGGTCGCTCATCCATCAGCGCGAGGTCGGGGCCGACACCGCGTCGTTCGCCGAAGCGCTCCGGCGCGTGCTGCGTCAGGACCCGGACGTGATCCTCATCGGCGAGCTTCGCGATCCGGAGTCGATCCAGACGGCGCTGTCGGCGGCCGAGACGGGCCACCTCGTCCTGTCGACCCTGCACACGCAGGGCGCCGCCAAGAGCGTCAACCGCATCGTGGACGTCTTCCCGGCCGATCAGCAGCACCAGATCCGGACGCAGCTCGGCGACACGCTGCAGGGCATCATCAGCCAGACGCTGATGCCGCTCGCGCAGACGAACGGGCGCACGATCGCGACCGAGGTGCTCATCAACACACCGGCCGTCGCGAACCTCATCCGCGAGGGGCAGGTGGCGCAGCTGTACACCGCCATGCAGGCGGGCGCGCAGGTGGGCATGCACACGCTCGACCAGGATCTGCGGCGACTCGTCGAGGAAGGCGTCATCGCCAACCACGTCGCCCGCATGTTCGCGGTCGATCCGAAGTACCTCGACGGCGTGCATGTGCGGCCCCGCGATCTCGACGCCGAGTCGTGGTCGATGCACGCCGGCGAGCGTCAGTACGCAGGGAGCTGACCATGGCGATCGTCCAGGAATTCACCTACCGCGCGGTCGACCCCCGCGGGGGTGGCGTCATCAAGGGCTCGATGGAGGCCGCGAGCGAGACGGCGGTGACCGGCAAGCTGCGCGCGCAGGGCCTGACGCCGCTCGAGATCAGGGCGCTGTCCAAGACCGGCCTCAGCCGGGAGATCAAGATCCCGGGCTTCGGCGGCACCGTCAAGGCCAAGTCGCTCGCGCTCTTCACCCGCCAGATGGCGGGGCTGCTCAACGCCGGCCTGCCGCTCATGCGCACGCTGTCGATCCTCATCGAGCAGACCGACGACAAGAGACTGCAGCCGGCGCTCATCAAGGTGCAGGCGGATGTCGAGAGCGGGTCATCGTTCTCGCAGGCCCTGGCGCGGCATCCGGATGTCTTCCCTCCGCTCATGATCAGCATCGTGCGGGTCGGCGAGACGGGCGGGTTCATGGCGCGCGCGATGCACTCGCTCGCCGAGAACTACCAGAAGGAAGCGGAGCTGCAGAACAAGATCCGCGCCGCCGTCACCTATCCGACGATCGTGCTCATCATCGCGATCATCGGCGTGCTGGCGATGGTGACGTTCGTGGTGCCCGTGTTCGAGAACATGTTCGCGGGGCTCGGCACGTCACTGCCGCTGCCCACGCAGATCCTCGTGAACATCTCCCGGAACATGTGGTGGATCCTTCCGCTTCTCATCGTCGCCGTCGGTGGCGCATGGATCTGGTGGCTGCGCAACCGCAACAAGGAGAGCGTCCGGAAGGTCCTCGACCCGTTCAAGCTCAAGATGCCGATCTTCGGCAAGGTCTTCACCAAGATGGCCGTGGCGCGCTTCAGCCGGAACCTCTCGATGATGCTCGATGCGGGCGTGCCGATCATCCAGGCGCTCGCCATCGTCGGGCAGGCGTCGAACAACTGGGCCGTCGAGCAGGCCGTCCACGACATCCAGGACTCGGTGCGGCAGGGGCGCTCGTTCTCAGGTCCGCTGGCGAAGGCGGGGGTCTTCCCGGCGATGGTGTCGCAGATGGTCGCCGTCGGAGAGGAGTCGGGCACGCTCTCGGAGATGCTCGCCTCCATCGCCGACTTCTACGAGGACGAGGTCGAGACAGCGACGTCGCAGCTCTCGGCGACGATCGAGCCCGTGCTCATCGTCGGCCTCGGCATCATCATCGGCGGCATGGTCATCTCGCTCTACCTGCCGATCTTCACGCTGTACGGCGATCTCGCGAATCAGGGATAGCCGGAGGTCTCTGGGGGAGAAGGCGGGGCGGCGACGCGGGGAGGGCGTCGCCGCCCCGTCGCTGTTCGGTGCGCCGGCCTCGGCGGGCCGGCCCCGGCGGGCGGGCCCGCTGAGATGGCCAGGGGCGCCGACTGAGCGATCCCGATGTCGGAGGTATGTTCTACTCTCGGAGCATGTTCACCGAGGAGCACCCGCCGGTCCCCGACGCGATAGACCTCGTCGTCGAGGTCGCCGACATGATGTCGGTCATACGGGCGCAGCAGTACGCGCGGGTCGATGCGATGCGCCGAGAGGCGCTGGATGAGGCTGGACGATACGGGCGCGGGTCGAGCGACATCGCCGAGCGCTCGCTTCGGCTGGAGCTGGCGGCGGCGCTGCGCGTCACGGAGTACGCCGCGGCGGAACTCGTCCGGCTCGCCGAGGCCCTGGTGCACCGCTATCCCGAGGTGCTCGATTCGCTCTCGCACGCGGGCATGACCGAGCGGCACGCGACGGTGCTCGTCGACGTCCTCGACGAGATCGAGCCCGAGCTGGCCGCGGAGCTCGTCCGCGAGGCGATCGCGCTCGCCGAGGCCGAGCCCGTCGGCACCTTCCGCCGCAAGGTTCGGGCTCTCGTCGAGGCCGCACGCTCCGAGACGCTCGCGGAGCGCCACGAGCGCGCCCTCTCGAAGCGGCGGGTCTTCGTCGACCCCGGCGAAGACGGCATGGCGTTCCTCGGCGGCTACCTTCCGGCCGTCGAGGCCCACGCAGCCTTCGGCCGCCTGACCGCGATGGCGAAGGTGATCGCGGGTTCCGAGGGAGAGGCGCGAACGCTGGACCAGATCCGCGCCGACATCCTCGGCGACCTCCTGATCGACGGGGGGAGTGCGTCGCACCCCGAGCAGGCGCGAGGCATCCGCGCGACCGTGTTCGTCACCGTGCCCGCGCTGGCGCTCCTCGAGGAGGGTGCCGCGACCGACGAACCCGCCGTCGTCGAGGGCGTGGGTCCGGTCCCGGTCGACCGAGCACGGGAGCTCGCGGGCGGCGACGGCGCGATGATGCGGATCCTCACCCACCCCGAGACGGGCATGGTCCTCTCCGTCGGACGCGACCGCTACGAGACGCCTGCCTGGCTCCGCAAGCTGGTGCAGTGGCGCGCGGATCGATGTCAGGCGCCAGGATGCTCGATGCCGGCGTCGCGATGTCAGATAGACCACTCGATCGCCTGGGAGCACGGCGGAGCGACGGCGCTGTGGAACCTCGGGCCGCTCTGTCAGGGTCATCACACGGTGAAGCATCACGGCGGGTGGGTCGTCACTCAGCTCGCCGACGGCTCGCTCGAATGGATCTCACCATCGGGGCGCCGCTATGTCGTGCGCCCGGAACGCAGAGTGCCGGTCTTCCGTCCGACAGATGCGGCCGACGCCCCGTTCTGATCGGGTGCGGCCCGATCCGGTACGGCCCGGCGATCTCACGGGCAGAGCGTGGACGGCGTCGCCCGAGCGCCGCCGTCACACCGAGACGCGCAGCACCTCTTCGATCGTCGTGAGGCCCTGTGCGACCTTGCTGAAGCCGTCCTCACGGAGCGACACCATGCCCTGTGCGAGGGCGAGCTGACGCATCTCGGTGCCCGTCGCGCGCGTGACGACGAGCTGCTCGAGCTCCTCCGTGAGCGTCATGACCTCGTGCAGCGCGACGCGTCCGCGGTAGCCCGTGCCCGAGCAGGCGGGGCAGCCGGCCGCACGGAAGATCTGCGGCGGATCCGAGGGGTCGTGCGGAAAGCCGAGCGACGTCAGCACATCGGTCGGCTCGGTGAACGGCTCGCGGCATCGCGTGCACAGCCGGCGAGCAAGGCGCTGGGCCACAACCGCCTCGAGCGCCGTCGCCACGAGGAACGGCTCGCACCCGATCTCGGTGAGGCGCGTCAGCGCCGACGGAGCGTCGTTGGTGTGGAGCGTCGACAGGACGAGGTGACCCGTGAGTGCCGCCTCGATGGAGATGACGGCGGTCTCATTGTCGCGGATCTCGCCCACGAGCACGACGTCGGGGTCCGAGCGCAGGATCGACCGCAGCGCGTTGCTGAATGTCAGCCCCGCCTTGTTGTTGACCTGCACCTGGTTGATGCCGCCGATACGGTACTCGACGGGGTCTTCCACCGTGATGACGTTGATCTTGGGGTTGGCGACGGCTCGCAGCGCCGTATACAGCGTCGTGGACTTCCCCGAACCCGTCGGTCCCGTCGCGAGCACCATGCCGTGCGGCCTCGTGATCGAGGCCTCGAAACGATCCAGGTTGCGCGGCGACATCAGCAGGTCGGCCATCGACATCCGCTGGCCGGTGTTGTCGAGGATGCGCATGACGATCTTCTCGCCCCAGACCGTCGGCAGCGTCGCGACGCGGAGGTCGACCTGGCGGCCCTCGTGCGAGACCGAGAGCCTGCCGTCCTGCGGGCGGCGCTTCTCGGCGATGTCGATCGAGCTCATGATCTTCAGGCGCGAGATGATCCCGTCCTGGATCGAGCGGTCGGCCTTCTGCATCTCGTGCAGCACGCCGTCGATGCGGTACCGCACCGTGAGCTGGCTCTCACCCGGCTCGACATGGATGTCGCTTGCGCGGTCGTTGATCGCCTGGGAGATGAGGAGGTTGACGAACCGCACGACGGGGGCATCGGCATCCTGATCCTCGATCGTCTCGGTGAACGACTCCGCGCTCGACTCGACGTTCTCCTCGATCGCGATGGACAGCTCGCTGAGCTCCTCGTCGGATCGGAGGAACCGCTCGAACATCTGCTCGAGAGCGTCGCGCGCGACGACGACGGGCTCGACGAAGAGGTCGGTCACGCTCGCGACGTCATCGAGCGCGACGATGTCGTTCGGATCGAGGATGCCGACGACGAGCCGGTCGCGACGCTTGTCCAGCGGGATGAGCTGGTACCTGCGGCAGAGATTGCCCGGCACCAGCGCGACGATGTTGGGGTCGAGCGGGATGTTGGCCAGCTCGACATAGCGATGCCCCGTGTGCAGCGCGATCGCCTCCGCCACCTGCGCCTCGGTGGCGATGCGCGACGTCACGAGGTGCTCCCTCAGCTCCGGTCCGTCGCCCACTTCGGCGAGCGCCGCCGACATGTCGGCCGCTCGCACGGCTCCGGTCAGCACAAGCGTCTGTGCGAGTCCCCTCATCGGATCTCCCCAAGTCCATAGGAGTCCCCAAACCCCCACCTGAATCATAGGCGAGACCGCGCAATCCGCGGCTGTGAGAACGGAGAACGACTGTCAAGCCCGGCAGGGAGGGATGCCGCGCCGTTAGCCTGGCCGCATGGCCGAGACCGCGGCATCCGTTCCGAAAGACCGCAACCTCATCGCGCGAGTCACCGCGTGGGCGCTGAGCGTCAAGCCGGTCCGGGCGTTCCTGCTGTACAGCGAGCACCGGGGCCCCATGCTCGCCGACAGCGTCACGTACCGCACCCTGTTCAGCGTGTTCGCCGGCGTCCTGCTCGGCTTCTCGCTCGCCGCGCTGTGGCTGTCGGGCAACCCGACGGCCTGGCAGGCGCTCATCGACGGCGTCAACGCGGCGATTCCGGGCCTCCTGGGCGAAGACGGTCTCATCGACCCCGACGACATAAAGGCGCCGGCGGGCCTCACCGTCGCCGGCATCCTCGCCTTCGTCGGCCTCGTGGGCGCGGGCATCGGAGCCATCGGGTCGCTGCGCGCGGCCCTGCACATCCTGGCCGACAAGGTGCACGACGACGTCTTCTGGGTGTGGGTGCTCCTGCGCAACCTCCTGCTCGCGATCGGGATCGGCGCGGCCTTCGCGGCTGCCGCGGCGGTGAGCTTCGTCGGAACGGCGGGGGTCAACGTCATCCTGGGATGGTTCGGAGTGAGCGAGAACGACGTCCTCGGCGAGATCGCTGCGCGCGTCGTGTCGATCGTCGTGGTGTTCGTCCTGGATGCCGTGGCAATCGCGGTGCTCTTCCTCGCGCTGTCGGGGGTGAAGCCCTCGGCCAGGTCGCTGTGGAGCGGAGCCGTCCTCGGCGCCGTGGGGCTCATCATCCTGCAGCAGCTCTCCGGCCTCTTCGTGGGCGGCGCATCATCGAACCCCCTCCTCGCGTCCTTCGCTTCGCTGATCGCGCTGCTGCTGTGGTTCAACCTCTCCGCGCAGGTCATCCTCATCGCGAGCGCCTACATCATCACCGGCGTCGAGGAGGAGACCGACCGCGTGAAGGCCCGTCACGGCGCCTCGACCTTCGCCCAGCGACGCGTGCGGCGGGCCGAGGCATCCGTCCGCGTGGCCACCGAGGAGCTCCGGCACGCGCGCGCCGACGAGGAGAAGGAGCGCCGCGGCGACGATGACGCCGAGAAGACGAAGGAGCCGGCTCGTGCCTGATCCGACGGGAGCGGACCTCACGGTGCCCGCGTACACCGCCGACCAGGTGCGCGCCGCGGAGCGGCCGCTCCTCGACGCCGGCGAGCCGCTCATGCGCCGCGCGGCCGCCGCGCTCGCCCAGGTCGTCCAGGAGCTGATCGACGAAGAGCTCGACGAGCGCCCCGAAGCCGGCGTGCGGGTGCTCGTCCTCGCCGGGAGCGGAGACAACGGCGGTGACGCCCTCTTCGCCGCGGCCGCGCTCCGCCGCGCCGACGTCCACGTCCTCTCGACGGGATCGCGGATCCACGAGGACGGCCTGGCGACGGCGCTCGCGGAGGGCGCCGAGCTCGTCCGGCTGGAGGAGGTCCGCGACGGGGCGGCGCTCTACGACCTCGTGCTCGACGGCATCCTCGGGATCGGCACGGGCGCCGACCCCGCACTGCGCGGGCTCGCCCGCGACGCGGTCGAGACGCTCCTGCCTGCGGTCCGCGACGCGGGAACGCGCGTCGTCGCGGTCGACCTGCCGAGCGGCCTGCAGCCCGACGACGGCTCGACCGCCGACGACACGGTGCTGCCGGCATCCGTCACGGTGACCTTCGGCGCCGTCAAGGCCGGGCTCGTCCTGCGGCGAGGGCCCGAGTACGCCGGCTCGATCGTGCTCGTCGACCTCGGACTCGGCGACGGGCTGGCCGACGATCCGGCGGTGGCCGAGGCATCTGTCGCCCGCATCATCGAGGGCTGACCGACGGCGGACCGACGGCTGATCGACGGCTGACCGACGGCAGATCGACGCTGACCGACGGCTGACCGACGACTGACCGACGGCGGATCGACGGCTGACCGACGACTGACCGACGGCGGATCGACGGATGGCCGACGACTTACCGACGGCGCCCTACCGGGCGTAGCGCTCGACGAACGTCCGCAGCATCCGGCTCGGGTGCGACACGGGCGCGCGGCGCACGGCGGCGAGGGTGAGGTCGAGCTCGTCGGTCTCGAAGTAGCCGTGCGACGCGTAGGCGTGGATGCGGGTCGTGATGCCCTCGACGTCGAGCTCGGGGTGGAACTGCGTCGCGTAGACGTTCCGGCCGACGCGGAACATCTGGACGGGGCACGTCGGCGACGACGCGAGCAGCACGGCCCGCTCGGGGAGTGCCGAGATAGCCTCCTTATGGCCGACGAACGCCTCGAAGGTGCGCGGCATCCCTTCCAGGAGGGGATCGGATGCCCCGTCCTCGGTCAGCGTCACGGGGACGACGCTGATGGGCTCGCTGTAGGTGCGATCGATTGTCGCCCCGAGGTACGCACCGACCGTTCCGACGCCGTAGCAGGCGCCGAGGAACGGGAAGTCCCGCGCGACGACCCGGTCCAGGAGTGCGGCGAACTCGGCCTCGACCCGCTGCTGCACGGGCGACTTGCTGTCGGCGGGA
Source organism: Microbacterium sp. BK668 (assembly GCF_004362195.1). Taxonomy (NCBI): domain Bacteria; kingdom Bacillati; phylum Actinomycetota; class Actinomycetes; order Micrococcales; family Microbacteriaceae; genus Microbacterium; species Microbacterium sp. BK668. The sequence continues at coordinate 3,039,667 of NZ_SNWG01000001.1, read as the reverse complement.
TCCGAGGCGTTGAAGGGACCGCCGCCGACGAAGATGCCCGACAGCTCGTCGAGATCGAAGTCGGGCATGGCGCCGGCCTCCAGCCGCACGCGGCGGAGGGACCGCTCCTCGAGCCCGGAATAGCGCAGGAACAGCGCGTACTCCTCGTCGGCCGGAAGGTCTTCGGCCCGGGTGGCGAGGAGGACGAACGGCTTCACAGTCCGACCATAGACGTCCGCGGGGCGCGTCCCGGCGCGATGTTTCGGCCGTGGAAACTCTCATGCACGGGTGATCCCTGAGTTCGGAACTTGAAGGATCAGCGGGTAGCGTTCCACCGTGCACGAAGACAAGAACGCCTCCCGCGTCGCGCCGCACCCGCTCGGAGCGACGCACCCCCTCGCTCTGGCGCCCGTCACCTCGCCGGCCGTGACCGTCGACGGCTTCGTCCGTCAGTTCCTGACCAACCTGAACTTCGACATCGGCGTCCCGCTCTCGAGGTCCAGCACCAACGACCAGTACCTCGCGCTGGCCGTGACCGTGCGCGACTATCTCATGGCGCGGTGGCTCGACGACAGCGAGCGCCAGCGCGAGCTGCAGGCGAAGGGCGTCTGCTACCTCTCCGCCGAGTACCTCCTCGGGCGCCAGCTCGACAACAACCTCCTCGCCACGCGGCTCACCGACATCGCGACGGAGGCGCTTCAGCAGTGCGGCATCAGCATCGACGTCCTGCGCGAGCTGGAGGTCGAGCCGGGTCTGGGCAACGGCGGCCTGGGGCGGCTGGCAGCGTGCTTCATCGACTCGCTTGCGACGATCGGCGTGCCGAGCATCGGCTACGGCATCCGGTACGAGTACGGCATCTTCCGCCAGACCTTCGTCGACGGCCAGCAGGTGGAGCAGCCCGACGCGTGGCTCACGCTCGGCTCGCCGTGGGAGTTCCCGCACCCGGAGGCGGCGCAGCTCATCTCGTTCGGCGGCCACACCGAGACCTACGACGATGACGACGGCGTCGAGCGCAGCCGCTGGGTCCCGGGCTGGAACGTGCAGGCCGTGCCCTACAACTACATGGTGCCGGGCTACCACAACGGCCGCGTCAACACCCTGCGCCTGTGGAGCGCCGTCGCGACGGACGCGTTCGACCTGCGCATCTTCAACTCGGGCGACTACGAAGAGGCCGTGCGGGCGCAGACCTTCGCCGAGAACATCTCGAAGGTGCTGTACCCCGAGGACTCGACGCCTCAGGGCAAGGAGCTGCGGCTGCAGCAGCAGTACTTCTTCGTGGCCGCCTCGATCGGCGACTTCCTCGACAACATCCTCCCGGCGGACTTCGACCTCTCGAAGCTGCCCGACCGCGTCATCTTCCAGCTCAACGACACCCACCCCGTGATCGCCGTGCCGGAGCTCATGCGCGTCCTCGTCGACGAGCGCAGGATGGACTGGGATGCCGCGTGGAAGATCACGCAGGAGTGCTTCGCGTACACCTGCCACACGCTCCTCCCCGAAGCGCTCGAGGTGTGGGACGTCGACCTCCTCGGCCGTCTCCTCCCTCGCCACCTCGAGATCATCTACCGCATCAACGACGACTTCCTCGCCGAGGTGCGAGAGCGGTTCGGCGACGACGAGCTCCGCATCCGCGCGATGTCGATCATCGGCGAGCACCCCTACCGGTCGGTCCGCATGGCGTATCTCGCGACGGTCGCGGGGTCGAAGGTCAACGGCGTCGCGGAGCTGCACTCGCAGCTCCTGCGCGACAAGGTGCTGCCCGACTTCGACGAGTTCTACCCCGGCAAGTTCACCAACGTCACCAACGGAGTGACGCCGCGCCGCTTCCTCCGCCTCGCCAACCCGGATCTCGCCGACCTCATCACCGAGGCCCTCGGCGCCGGCTGGACGGTCGACCTCGAACGCCTCCGGGGGCTCGAGGCGTTCGCGGCCGACCCCGAGTTCCGGGAGCGCTTCGCTGCCGTGAAGGCGGGCAACAAGAAGCGTCTCGCCGAAGTGCTGCACGAGCGCGACGGGCTCGCCCTCGGCGACGGCCACCTCATCGACGTCATGGTCAAGCGCCTCCACGAGTACAAGCGCCAGATGCTCAAGGTGCTGCACATCGTGACGGAGTACGACAAGATCGTCTCCGGCCGGGTCGAGGCATCCGACATCACTCCGCGCACCTTCATCTTCGGCGCGAAGGCGGCCCCGGGGTATGTGATGGCCAAGCGCATCATCCATCTCATCAACGCCGTCGGGGAGGTCGTCAACGCCGACCCGCGAGTCGAGGGGCAGCTCAAGGTGCTCTTCCCGCCGAACTACAACGTCACGCTCGCCGAGCGGGTCATCCCCGCCGCCGACCTGTCCGAGCAGATCTCGCTCGCCGGCAAGGAGGCATCGGGCACCGGCAACATGAAGTTCGCCCTCAACGGCGCGCTCACGATCGGGACCGACGACGGCGCGAACGTCGAGATCCGCGAGCTCGTCGGCGACGACAACTTCTTCCTCTTCGGGATGTCCGAGCCCGAGGTCGAGGCGCTGTGGGCGAAGGGGTACCACCCGACGGAGTTCTACCAGGGCGACGAGAACCTGCGCAGCGCGATGGACCTCATCGCATCGGGCGCGTTCTCGGGCGGCGACCGGACGGTGTTCGAGCCGATCCTGTCGAACCTGCTGTACGACGACCGGTTCATGGTGCTGGCCGACTACTCCTCGTACATCAAGGCGCAGGCGCGGGTGGACGAGGCGTACGCGGATCAGGATGCCTGGACCCGCTCGGCGATCCTCAACGTCGCCCGCACGGGGTTCTTCTCGTCGGACCGCTCGATCCGGGACTACATCGACCGCATCTGGCACACGCCGCCGGTCCTCTGACCCTCAGGAGACCGATGCGATGTGGGCGCGGATGGCGTCGAGCGCTTCGGCGACCACGGGATTGCGCGGGCCCTCGTCGCGCGTGACCGCCCAGTAGCGCAGGGGATGCGCGAACCCGCCGTCGAGCACCCGCATGAGTCGCGGGTCGGCGTCGGCGAGGAAGTCGGGCAGAAGACCCACCCCTGCGCCCGCCGCGGTCGCCTCGACGTGAGCGAAGACGCTCGTCGAGCGGACGGACGCCGGCGAGGCGGGCAGCGCCTGCACCGCGCGGTCGAGGTCGTCGACCTGCAGCGAGGACTCGATGTAGTAGACGAGCGGATGCCGCGCCAGGTCGCCGATCGAGGCCGGGACGCCGGCCCGCTCGAGATACCCCGGAGCGGCGTAGAGCCGCAGCGAGTACGAGCAGATCGGCGTCGCGAAGGCGCGGTGCACCTGGGGCCGGCCGACGACGATCTCGAGGTCGACGCCCGACCGGTTCTGCCGCACGCGCTGGGTCGCGGCGATGAGCTCGACGGCGAGCGCGGGATGCTGCGACCTGAGGCGCACCATCGCGGGCACGAGGAACACCGACGTGAAGGCATCCGGCGCGGCGATGCGCACCATGCCCTGCACTGCTTCTCCGTCTCCCGACAGGTCGCGCACGGATGCCTCGATCCGCTCAGCGACGGCGAGGGCGCGGCGCCCGAGGTCGGTGACCTCCCAGCCCGAGGTCGTGCGCACGAGCACACGCCCGCCCATCGCCTCCTCCAGGGAGGCGATCCGCCGCGAGACCGTGGAGTGGTTGACGCCCAGCACCTCGGCCGCCGCGGTGTACCGGCCCAGCCGAGCCGCCGCGAGGAACGTCATGAGCGCCTCGAGCTGCGGCTCGCGGGTCGGGGAGGTCATTCCGCGATTGTGCGTCAGTGCACGGGCGGAGTGCAAGATTGGTGCGTCGTCGTGCATTGAACGCAAGTGCCGAGGATGCCTATGCTGGCGTCGCATCCATCCGACGACGCAGGATCCCCGGGAGACCTCCATGTCAACGATCGCCTGGATCGGCCTCGGCCATATGGGCGCGCCCATGACGGCCCATCTCGTCGCCGCCGGCCACGCCGTGCGCGGCTACGACATCAATCCGGCGGCCGCGGCGGCCGCTGAGGCCCGCGGCGTCACGCTCGTCCGGTCGATCGCCGAAGCCCTCGACGGCGCATACGCGTGCTTCACCTCGCTACCGATGCCGCAGCACGTGCGCGGCGTCTACGACGGTCCCGACGGCATCTGGGCGAACGCCGCGCCCGGCACGCTGCTGCTCGACACGTCCACCGTCGACATCGAGACGTCCCGCTGGTGCCACGCCGAATCGGAGGCGCGCGGCTTCGTCTTCGTCGACTCGCCGATCTCCGGCGGCACCGCCGGCGCCGAGGCCCACTCGCTCACGTTCATGCTGGGCGGCCGCCCGGAGGACGTCGAGCGCGCGCGCGAGCTCGTCGCGCCGATGGCGGGCTCGATCGTGCTGTGCGGCGGTGCCACGAGCGGCATCGCGGCCAAGCTCGTCAACAACATGATGCTCTTCATCGGCGTGATGGCCGTCGCCGAGGGTTCGCAGCTGGCGGAGCAGCTCGGCCTCGACCAGCAGACGTTCTGGCAGGTCGCGAACGCCTCTTCGGGCGGGTCCTGGCCGCAGCGCGTCTGGTATCCCGTGCCCGGCATCGTGCCGACGTCGGCCGCGAACAAGAACTTCGACGCGACCTTCTCGGTCGATCTCGCCCGCAAGGACTGCGCCCTCGCCGTGCAGGCGGGGGAGGCGACCGGGGTGCACCTCCCGGCCGCCGAGCTCGCGCTCTCGCAGCTCGTGCAGCTCGCCGAGGAGGGTCTCGGCGGCAAGGATTGCACCCTCGTCGCCCGCCTCGCGACGCCCGACGGCTCGCTCCGCGGGTACGACCCCTCGCTCGACCGCGTCGCGGCGAACGCGTGACCTCCACCCCACCAGAAGGAACCCGATGATGAGCACTTCCACGATCGAGACGCCGACCGCCGAGGCATCCGGCACCCTGCCGACGATCCCCCACTGGGTGGTCGGAGAGCGCGTGACGCCGAGCGGCGACGACGTGCGCTTCGGCGCCGTCTTCAACCCCGCGACGGGGGCCCAGACCTCGCAGGTCGGGTTCGCGAGCGCCGAGTTCCTGCACGAGGCTGCGCGCAAGGCCAAGGCAGCGCAGCCGGTCTGGCGCGAGACGGGCCTCGCCAAGCGCAGCGCGGTCATGTTCCGGCTGCGCGAGATCATCAGCTCCCGCGCGGAGGAGCTCGCTCGCATCATCACCGCCGAGCACGGCAAGACCGTCGCGGACGCTCTCGGCGAGGTTGCGCGGGGCCTCGAGAACGTCGAGTTCTGCACGGGCCTCATGCACCACCTCAAAGGCGAGTACTCCGAGCAGGTGGCGAGCGGCGTCGATGTGCACCAGGTGCGCCAGCCGCTCGGCGTCGTCGCCTGCATCACGCCGTTCAACTTCCCGGCGATGGTGCCGCTGTGGATGGTGACCACCGCGATAGCCGCGGGCAACGCCGTGATCCTCAAGCCGTCCGAGCGCGACCCCTCGGCGGCTGTCTGGCTGGCGGAGGCCTTCCGCGAGGCGGGCCTCCCCGACGGCATCTTCAACGTCGTGCACGGCGACAAGGAGACGGTGGACGCGATCCTCGACGATCCGGTCATCCGCGCCGTCTCGTTCGTCGGCTCGACCCCGATCGCCAAGTACATCTACACGCGCGCAGCGGAGAACGGCAAGCGGGTGCAGGCCCTCGGGGGCGCCAAGAACCACATGATCGTCATGCCGGATGCCGACCTCGACGCGGCCGCGGACGCCGCCGTGTCGGCGGCGTACGGTTCGGCGGGGGAGCGGTGCATGGCCGTCTCGGTCGTCGTCGCGGTCGGCGACGTCGCCGATCAGCTGATCCCGAAGGTGACCGAGCGCATCGGCGGGCTCGTCATCGGCGACGGCACCGACCCCGCCTCCGAGATGGGACCGCTCATCACGCGCGAGGCGCGGGAGCGCGTCGCCGGCTTCGTCGAGGGGGCGCCCGCCGAGGGGGCGAAGGTCGTCGTCGACGGCCGCGATCACGCCTTCGAGGGCGACGGCTTCTTCATCGGCGCCTCGCTCGTCGACGACGTCAAGCCGGGCATGCGCGTATACGACGAGGAGATCTTCGGTCCGGTCCTGTCGGTCGTGCGCGTCGCCGGCTACGACGAGGCGGTCGAGCTCATCAACGCCAACCGCTACGCCAACGGCACGGCCGTCTTCACGCGCGACGGCAAGACGGCCCGCCAGTTCGAATTCGACATCGAGGTCGGCATGGTGGGTGTCAACGTGCCTATTCCCGTGCCTGTCGGGTCGTTCTCGTTCGGCGGCTGGAAGGACTCGCTCTTCGGCGACACGCACATGTACGGCCCCGAGGCGTTCAACTTCTACACGCGCCGCAAGGTCGTGACGACCCGCTGGCCCGAGCCGAGCGAGAGCCAGATCAGCCTCGGGTTCCCGACCCACTGAGTCGCGGGTGTCAACCCTCCCGGCTCCGTCGCGGAGCCGGGAGTAGGCTCGATCCATGGCCATCGCACGACTTCACGGAGGCCCGCTCGACGGGCAGATCCTTCCTCTCGAGCAGCCCGAGCTCGACTCGCTGATCGTCCCCTACGGCGAGGGGCAGATCGTCTACCGTCGCGACGGCGCGCCACAGCACACCGGCTCGGCGGACGGGCCCACCGAGGCCGAGTTCTGGTTCATCGAGGCCACCGACGACATCGGCAACTCCGCCGACGACTGAGCAGGTGGCAGGCGCTTCCGAGCCCTCGGACGCGGTGCAGTCCGACGGGCCGTCGAGCTCCCGCGAGGTCGAGCTGAAGTTCGACGTCGACGGGGACACGCCTCTGCCCGACTGGACGGACCTTCCGGGGGTCGCCTCGATCTCGGCGCCCGAGCCCCGCGCTCTGGACGCGCGGTACTTCGACACCGACGATCTCGCTCTCGCCCGCGCCGGCTATGCGCTGCGCCGCCGTACGGGCGGTCCCGACGCCGGCTGGCACATCAAGGGTCCGCGCGACGGCGACGCGCGCACCGAGCTGCATTGGCCTCTCGGCGAGGACGCGACGATCCCCGCCGGAGTGCATGAGGCCGTGCGGGCGGCGGTGCCTTCCGCGGCGGCTGCCTCGCTTCTCCCGCTCGCCCGCATCCGCAACGACCGGACGGCGTACCACCTGCGGGGCGCCGGCGGGGGAGTCCTCGCGGAGTTCGTCGACGACCACGTCGTCGCGACCGACGAGCGGACCGGCATCGAGCGCGCCTGGCGCGAGTGGGAGATGGAGCTGGGCGCGGCGGCGCCGCGCGAGCAAGACGAGATCGCCGCCTTCTTCACAGCGGTCGAGGCGGCCGTGAGCGCCGCGGGTGCCCGTCCCGCGGCATCCGATTCCAAGCTCGCCCGCACCCTCGGTCGCTGAGCCGTCCTCGACGTCGGGGGGTGGGGCGCTCGTGCCCGTCCGCACCGAGCGTCGATCACGGCACGCGGCACTCGCCGGCGTACGGCCCCCATTCCGAGTCGTCGCATTCCGGCAGCTCCTCCTCAGCGCGGACGGCCTCGAGGACCGCCCGGAGCGACTTCTCGACGAGCGCTCCGGACATCTCGTGGATCGCGTGGCCTGCGTCGGGCGCGATGAGGTGGATGCTGTCCGTCGACAGCGCGGCGAGCTCGTCATGGCGATCGCGCCACCAGCTGAGGTCCGGATCGTCGAAGCCGTCCTCCCCCTGCGTCAGCACGATCGTCGGCCGCGATCCGAGATCGAGCCCGAGGAGGTCATCCGCGGACGTCTCGATGTCGAGGGGAACCCCCGCCTCGACCCAGCTGTCGCGATCGACATCCTCGCGGGTGAACTGCGCGGGGATCGAAGAGTCCTCGAAGACGAGACCGGCGACCTCGTCCGGATAGCGTGCGCTGAAGCCCTGCGCGACGAGCCCGCCGAGCGACCAGCCCATGACGATGTAGGGCCCCGAGACGCCTCGGTCGGCGAGTGTGGCGTGCAGCTGCTCGGCCATCATGCCGATCGAGGGGTCCGGCGCGTCGCTCGGCCAGGGCGGGCTGCCGCCGATTCCCGCGCGGGAGTAGCTGCAGACGCGGGTGTCGGTGGCGAGGGCACCCTGCAGCGCATGGAACGCCGACGCCGGCGTGTTCGATCCGGGTGCGAGAAGGATCACCGGCGATCCCAGCCCCGAGCAGCTGAGTTCGAGGTCGGGCGGGGCCACTCCCTCAGGCTCCGCGGAGCAGCCGGCCGCGAGCGCGCCGACGAGGGCGAGAATCGCGAGCGTCCGTGACCACGGCGAGCCGGTCATGGCCGGAGCGTACCCCGCCCGCAGGGGCGCTGTCGACGGATCCGACGGGGAAGCGACGGCGACGTGCGAAGGCCCCGGGTCACCGTGGGGTGCCGGGGCCTTCGACCTGTCTGAAACGACGGGTCAGAGGTTGATCATGTGGCCGACGAGGCCGTGGAACGCCTCCTGCAGCGCCTCCGACAGCGTGGGGTGCGTGTGCACGTTGCGCGCAGCCTCGAGGGCGGTCAGGTCCCACTTCTGGGCGAGCGTGAGCTCCGGGAGGAGCTCCGAGACGTCGGGGCCGATGAGGTGGCCGCCCAGCAGCTCGAGGTGCTCGCCGTCGGCGACGAGCTTGACGAAGCCGATGGGCTCGCCGAGGCCGTTGGCCTTGCCGTTCGCCGAGAACGGGAACTTCGCGACCTTGACGTCATAGCCGGCGTCGCGGGCCTGCTGCTCGGTGAGGCCGAACGACGCCACCTGGGGCGAGCAGAACGTCGCGCGCGGCATCATGCGGTAGTCGCCGAGGGGCATCGTCTCGGCTTTGCCGATCGTCTCGGCCGCGACCACGCCCTGGGCTTCGGCGACGTGCGCGAGCTGGAGCTTGGCCGTGACGTCGCCGATCGCGTAGATGTGCGGCACGTTCGTGCGCATGTACTCGTCGATCTCGATCGCGCCGCGGTCGGTGAGCTTCACGCCCGTCGCCTCCAGCCCGAAGCCCTCGACGTTCGGGGCGAAGCCGATCGACATCATGACCTTGTCGGCATCGATCGACTGGGTCTCGCCGCCGGCAGCCGGGGTGTACGTGACGGTGACCCGGTCGCCGTGATCGGTGACCGAGTCCACCTTGGTGGAGGTGAGGATGTCGACGCCGTACTTCTTGTACTGCTTGGCGATCTCCTTCGACACGTCGACGTCCTCGTTGGGGAGCGCGCGGTCGAGGAACTCGATGATCGTGACCTTGACGCCGTAGTTCGTCATGACGAAGGCGAACTCCATGCCGATGGCGCCCGCGCCGACGATCACGATCGACTCGGGCAGATCGCGCGTGAGGATCTGCTCCTCGTACGTCACGATGTTGCCCCCGATCGTGACGCCGGGCAGGAGCCGCACCTTCGAGCCGGTCGCGATGATCGCGTTGTCGAAGGTCACTTCGTCGGTCGAGCCGTCGGCCTTGGTCACCGTGATGGCGTTGGGGCCGGTGAAGGTGCCCCGGCCCTCGTACTCGGTGACCTTGTTCTTCTTCATGAGGAAGTGGATGCCCTTGACGTGGCCGTTCGCGACCGTGCGGCTGCGGTCCCACGCCACGCCGTAGTCGAACGAGACGTCGCCCGAGATGCCGAAGAGGTCGGCCTTGTGGTGGAACTGGTGGGCGAGGTCGGCGTTCTTCAGAAGCGCCTTCGACGGGATGCATCCGACGTTGAGGCAGACGCCGCCCCAGTACTTCTCCTCGATGATCGCGACGGAGAGGCCGAGCTGCGCGCTGCGGACGGCCGCGACATAGCCGCCGGGGCCGGCACCGAGGATGACGACGTCGTAGTGAGGCATGCCTCAAGCCTATCGGTCGAGCGGAGGCTCAGTTCCGTCGCCGGGAGGCGTGGGCGTCCCACCTGAGCGGTCCTCGGTCAGGCTCCGTTCCCGCCGTGCGCGCGATGTCCACAGGTAGATGAGGGCGCCCGCGACGGCGAGCACGATGATGCCTCCGACGACCCACGGCCACACCGCGGCCGAGGCATCCTGAGCCGGAGGAGCGGTCGGCGTCGCGGTGTCGCTCGGGGTATCGACGGGCTGCGTCGGCGACGGGCTCGCACTGGGGGTGGTGCTCGCCGGGGATGTGGATGTGGGCGTCGGGGTGGGAGAGCCCTCGACCGCGAAGGAGAACTCGCCCGAGATCGGGTGCCCGTCGCTGGAGACGACCTTCCACAGGACGGTGATATCCCCGGATGCCGCGCCCGTGAGCCTCTGCGTCACGACGGTGTCGCTCACGGTCGGCTCCCCGTCGACGAGGGACGGGCCCGAGGCATCCGTCACCGAGATCTCGGTCGCACCCGACTCCGTCGAGAGGAGTCCGCTGAAGGTGAGCGCGATCTCTGCCGGGAGGGCGGCGACGCTCGAGCCTGCCGCCGGGTCGGTGGCGACGAGTTCGTCGTGGGCGCTCGCGGGAGCGGTGACGAGGACGGTCGCAGCAAGGCTCAGAACGATCGCGGCGAGGGCGCCGGCGAGCCGGCGGAGCGGGCTTGTGTGAATTCCGTGTGACGACACCCGGCAGAGCCTATCCGCCTCTTCTCTGACGAGAGGAGTCGCAATACGATGACGGCAGGCGCGGGACCGCCGGCCCGTGCGACTGACCGGAGAACGGACGGAGGTGCGGGGTGGACTCGATGATGATGGACATGATGTCCAAGGACATGAAGTCGATGCCCGGCATGGACATGATGGACATGTCGGTCATGCAGGCGTGTATGGACGCCTGCTCGGCGTGCGAGCAGGCCTGCACGGTGTGCTCGACGCAGATGATGTCTTGCGCGCCCGCGTGCATGAACTGCGCCGACATGTGCAACACGATGATGCGCGCCATGCTGCGCATGCAGGGCATGAACCAGGCGAGCATGATGGCGATGCTCGACGCCTGCATCGCGATGTGCCAGCAGTGCATGGACGAGTGCATGGAGCACGCGGACCACAGCGACATCTGCAAGATGTGCGCTCAGGCCTGCAAGGCGTGCATGGACGCGTGCATGGCCATGAAGGACAGCATGATGGCGATGGGCTGAGCCCGTCGCCTTCTCTCTTCTCGTTACGGCTGGTGGGCGAGCGGCGCGACGTTGAAGCGCCGCTGACCGGCGGCCAGGACGTGGTAGCGCTCGTGGAAGGCCACCGGCGTGCCGGAAGAGATCTCCTGCGCGGCGCCCGATCCGCTCCAGACGGTGATGGGCGCCGCGTCGGCGATCGTGCGGAGCACGACGGTGCCGTCCGCACTCACGACGTCGACGATGGCGTCCACCCAGTCCGACGGCGTCGCCGAAGCCAGGCGCGCCTGGATCAGGTGGAGGGCGTGACCCGGGGCAAAGGTCGAGCAGGCCCGGCCGTGGACGCACATGCACGCCGCACGCTCACGCACCTCGAGGGGCGGGATGTGCGAGTGCGGGGTCGACACGGCTGTCTCCGATCAGTAGGTTCGATTACCCCGCCAAGGCTAGGCAAGGGCGCCCGTCGCGGCATCCGAACCGACACACGCCGAAACAATGCGCACCCCTCGGTTCGCGGCGACAGCGGGCTCGCGACGGCTCCTCACGCAGGGAGCCGATCGGATAGGCTGAATCGACGAGGAGGAGCAGCGTGGACGACAATCGCCGACCCGACGAGATCCGCCGCGCTGCGGAATCGGACGACAGACGCGGCAGCGAGCGCGCCTCCGACACGACGCAGACGTTCGGGCACGACTCGGATCTCTCGTTCATCCCGTTCGGCGCCGATCTCTCGACAGCCGAGCTCGATGCGATCGACGCGCTCCCGTCGCGGGTCGCGATCCTCATCGTCCGCTCCGGTCCGACCGCCGGCGCCCGCTACCTGCTCGACACCGACGTGACGACGGTGGGCCGCCATCCCGAGGCTGACATCTTCTTCGACGACGTCACCGTCTCGCGGCGTCACGCGGAGATCACGCGGGATGCCTCGTCCTTCGAGATCGTCGATCAGCGCTCGCTCAACGGCACCTACGTCAACGGCGAGCGGGTCGACCGCGCGCGTCTGTCCAACGGCGCCGAGGTGCGCATCGGCAAGTTCCGCCTCAACTTCTTCGTCTCGCCCGCCGACCTCCCGCAGGCCGCGGACGGTTGATGTCGTCGTCTGCTGCCCGCGAACGCTCATCGTCCGCGGGCCTTCTGAGCATCGGACAGGTCCTCGCACGGCTTGCCCCCGAGTTCCCCACCCTCACCTCGAGCAAGCTGCGCTTCCTCGAGGTGCAGGGCATCGTGACGCCCGTGCGCACCGAGTCGGGCTACCGCAAGTTCTCGCAGTCCGACCTCGAACGGCTGCGCCTCGCGCTCACGCTGCAGCGCGACCACTACCTGCCGCTCGTCGTGATCCGCGAGTACCTCGAAGATGTCGACGCCGGCCGCGACCCCGCCACGCCGGTGGCGGCGCCGCCGCCCTCGATCGTCCCCGCTCCTCGCCGCTATCGGCGCGACGAGCTGCTCTCGGCGACCGGCGCCGCGCCGCAGCTGCTGAACGACGCGATCGGCACCGGGGTCCTGGCCGGGTCCGACGCGTACACCGAGCAGCAGGTGGCGATCCTGCGGGCCCTCGTCGCGCTCGACCGGCACGGCATCGAGCCTCGCCACGTGCGGACGCTGCGGCAGAGCGCGGAGCGCGATGTGGCGCTCGTGGAATCGGCTCTCGCGGCTCTGCTGCGGCGGACGGATGCCTCGAGCCGCGCCCGTGCGAGCGAGCTCGCGCCCGAGCTCGCCAAGCGCCTCGAGGAGCTTCGCGCCATCTTCGTCCGCAGCGCGCTGGACCGCCTTCTGTCCTGATCGATTCGTCCACAGCGCCGATCTCCGCGACACGCCGAGGCCGAGGGAGCGGATGTCGTTGCCCGGGGCGCACACCTCATCTAGCGTTGAAGGACACGGTCCGGGAGGGGGCTCAGCATGACAGCTGCCGACGAGCCGCAGTTCGCCAGCGACCTCCTGTTCACGGACGGTCTTCCGGCGATGGACGACGAGGTCGGATACCGCGGTGCGGTCGCCGCCCGCGCCGCGGGCATCACCTACCGACAGCTGGACTACTGGGCCCGCACGGAGCTCGTCGAGCCGACCGTTCGCGGTGCGAGCGGCTCGGGGTCGCAGCGCCTGTACGGCTTCCGCGACATTCTCGTCCTCAAGCTGGTCAAGCGTCTCCTCGACACCGGCATCTCGCTCCAGCAGATCCGCACGGCGGTCGATCAGCTGCGCGCCGCCGGCATCCGTGACCTCACCGGCACGACGCTCATGAGCGACGGCGCCTCGGTCTACCTGTGCACGTCGAACGACGAGGTCATCGACCTCATCAGCCGCGGCCAGGGCGTGTTCGGGATCGCGGTCGGCAACGTCCTGCGCGAAGTGGAGTCGACGCTCGTGGAGTTCGAGCCGCAGGCGCCCGACGCGATGGACGAATTGGCGGCGCGTCGCGCGGCGCGCAGCGCCTGACCCGCGCTTTCCGGCCAGTCCCTTCCCGCGGGGCCCTTCGCCGGAGCCTTCGCCGCTGGCCGCTCCCTGCCGAACGCCCTAGGCGCGGGCTTCGCCGGGGACGGGGATACGGCCGGTCCGCATGACGCGGTCCAGGAGCGCGTCGAAGTCGGCGGCGAGCTCCTGAGCGGAGTCGCCGGGCCAGATGTGCAGCGGCTTGGCGGCGCCCTGCGCCTGCTGAAGCGACGTGCGCTCGGGAAGCTGCGGCGAGAGCACGAGCGGCCCGAACATGTCGCGCAGCTCCTTGATGCGGAACTGGTGCTCGATCGACTGCGGACGGACGCGATTTACGACGATGCCGAGGGGCTGGAGGCGCGGAGAGAGTCCGCGGCGGATCTCTTCGATGGCGCGCAGCGCCCGGTCGGCGGCGGCGACGGAGAAGAGCCCCGGCTCGGTGACCACGATGACGCGGTCGCTCGCGGCCCAGGCGGTGCGCGTCAGCGCGTTGAGGGAGGGAGCGCAGTCGATGAGCACGAGGTCGTAGTCGGCCTCGATCGTCGCCAGCGCCTCCTCGAGCTTCCAGACGTCGCGGACGCTCGGGTGCGGGCCGTCGAAGTTGATGGCCGAGGGACTGCCGATCATGACGTCGATCGTGCCCGGGTGCACCTTCGCCCAGCCGCTGGAGGTGATCGCCTGCCGGACGACCTTCTCCTTCGGATTGGCCAGCACATCGGCGACGTTCAGGCGACCGGCCACCTGGATGTCCATGCCCGTCGACACGTCGGACTGAGGGTCGAGGTCGACGACGAGCGTGCGGACTCCGCGAGCGAACGCGGCCGATGCGAGCCCCAGAGTCACGGTCGTCTTTCCGACCCCGCCCTTGAGCGAGCTCACCGAGAGTACGTGCACAAGGGTCTACGTTACCGTCCCCTAGGCTGAGAGCACACTCAGCCCCCGCATGTGGACGTCCGAACGAGGTGCCGATGTTCCGGAAGATCCTGGTCGCCAATCGTGGTGAGATCGCCATCCGCGCATTCCGCGCGGCGTTCGAACTGGGGGCGCGCACGGTCGCCGTGTTCCCCTTCGAAGACCGCGGGTCCCTGCACAGGCAGAAGGCCGACGAGTCGTACGTCATCGGCGAGCAGGGGCATCCCGTCCGGGCATATCTCGACGTCGACGAGATCATCCGGGTGGCGCTGGCATCGGGTGCCGACGCCATCTACCCGGGATACGGGTTCCTCTCGGAGAACCCGGAGCTCGCCGCCCGGGCCGCCGAGCACGGCATCACGTTCATCGGGCCGCCGTCGAAGGCGCTCGAGATGGCGGGCAACAAGGTGACGGCGAAGCAGCATGCGATCGCCGCCGGCGTGCCCGTGCTGAAGTCCACCGAAGCGTCCGAGGACGTCGACGAGCTCGTCGCACAGGCCGCTGACATCGGCTTCCCGATCTTCGTCAAGGCCGTCGCCGGCGGAGGCGGCCGCGGCATGCGCCGCGTCGAGACGCCCGCCGAGCTGCCGCCGGCCATCGCCGAGGCGATGCGCGAGGCGGGCGCCGCCTTCGGCGACCCCCGCGTCTTCCTCGAGCAGGCCGTCGTCCGCCCCCGCCACATCGAGGTGCAGATCCTCGCCGATGCAACCGGCCACACCGTCCACCTGTTCGAGCGCGACTGCTCGGTGCAGCGCCGGCACCAGAAGGTCATCGAGATCGCCCCCGCGCCGAACCTCGACGACGAGCTGCGCCGCCGCATCCACCGGGACGCCGTCGCCTTCGCCCAGTCGATCGGCTACGTCAACGCGGGCACCGTCGAATTCCTCGTCGACACGGCGGGGGAGCGCGCCGGACAGCACGTCTTCATCGAGATGAACCCGCGCATCCAGGTGGAGCACACCGTCACGGAAGAGGTCACCGACGTCGACCTCGTCCAGTCCCAGATGCTCATCGCCGCCGGCGCGACCCTGAGCGACCTCGGTCTGGCGCAGGAGAACATCGTGCTCCGCGGTGCCGCCCTCCAGTGCCGCATCACGACGGAGGACCCGGCGCAGGGATTCCGCCCCGACACCGGACGCATCACGACGTACCGCTCGCCCGGCGGTGCGGGCATCCGTCTCGACGGCGGCACGACAGCGGCGGGGTCGCAGATCAGCCCCCACTTCGACTCGATGCTGGCCAAGCTCACGTGCCGCGGTCGCGACTTCCCCGCGGCGGTCGCCCGAGCCAAGCGGGCCCTCGCCGAGTTCCGCATCCGCGGCGTCGCGACGAACATCCCGTTCCTGCGGGCCGTGCTCGACGATCCCTCGTTCGTGATCGGCGACCTGAGCACCGCCTTCATCGAGGAGCGCCCCACCCTCGTCACGAGCCACCCGTCGCGCGACCGCGCGACCAAGCTCATCAACTGGCTCGCCGACGTGACCGTGAACCGTCCCCACGGCGACAAGCCGCTCGCGGTGTCGCCGGGAAGCAAGCTCCCGGTCATCGACCTGTCGACGCCTCCGCCGGCCGGCAACCTCGACCGTCTGCGCCGGCTGGGTCCCGAGGGCTTCGCGCGTGCGCTGCGGGAGCAGGTGCCGCTCGCGGTCACCGAGACGACCTATCGCGACGCGCACCAGTCGCTTCTGGCGACGCGCGTGCGCACACGCGACCTCGTGCGCGTCGGCCCGCATGTGGCCCGCATGACTCCCGGGCTGCTGTCGGTCGAGGCGTGGGGTGGTGCGACGTACGACGTCGCTCTGCGGTTCCTCGCCGAAGATCCGTGGGAGCGGCTCGCAGCCGTGCGGGAGGCGATCCCGAACATCCCCATCCAGATGCTCCTGCGCGGCCGCAACACCGTCGGCTACACGCCTCGGCCCGTCGAGGTGACCGATGCATTCGTCCGCGAGGCGGCATCCACCGGCGTCGACATCTTCCGCATCTTCGACGCCCTCAACGACGTCGATCAGATGCGCCCGGCGATCTCCGCTGTGCTTGAGACGGGCACAGCCGTCGCGGAGGTCGCCGTCTGCTACACCGCCGACTTGCTCGACCCCGCCGAGAAGCTCTACACGCTCGACTACTACCTGCGTCTGGCGGACCAGATCGTCGAGTCGGGAGCACACATCCTGGCGATCAAGGACATGGCCGGACTGCTGCGACCGGCCGCCGCCGCGAAGCTGGTCTCGGCGCTGCGCGAGCGCTTCGATGTGCCCGTGCACCTGCACACGCACGACACCGCCGGGGGACAGCTCGCGACACTCCTGGCAGCGAGCGCGGCCGGTGTGGACGCCGTGGATGCCGCGGCCGCCCCGCTGTCGGGAACGACGAGCCAGCCCTCGCTCTCGGCGCTCGTGGCGGCTCTCGCCCACACGGAGCGGGACACGGGGATCGATCTCGGCGCGGTGAGCGATCTCGAGCCGTACTGGGAAGCCGTGCGCCACCTGTACGCGCCGTTCGAGTCGGGGCTTCCCGGACCGACCGGGCGCGTCTACCACCACGAGATCCCCGGCGGTCAGCTCTCGAACCTCCGGCAGCAGGCGATCGCGCTCGGGATGGCCGACGACTTCGAGCTCATCGAGGACATGTACGCGGCGGCCGACCGCATCCTCGGACGCATCCCGAAGGTGACGCCGTCGTCGAAGGTCGTGGGCGACCTCGCGCTCGCGCTCGTGGCGGCCAAGGCGGATCCCGCCGATTTCGCCGAGAACCCCCAGAACTACGACATCCCCGACTCCGTGGTCGGCTTCATGGCCGGCGAATTGGGCGACCTGCCGGGCGGATGGCCCGAGCCCTTCCGCTCGAAGGTGCTGGCCGGCCGGGAGGTGTCGATCGAGATTCCGCCGCTCACCGAGGCGGAGCGCGAGGGTCTGGCCGGCGACGCGCTGAGCCGGCGCCGCACCCTGAACCGCCTGCTGTTCCCGGGACCGGCGAAGGAGTTCGAGAAGGCCCGCGAGACGTACGGCGACCTCTCGACGCTCGGCACGCCGGACTACCTCTACGGACTGAAGCCCGGGGAGGAGCACGTCGCCGAGATCGACCCCGGCGTGCAGTTGTACGTCGGTCTCGAGGCCATCGGCGAAGCCGATGCGAAGGGCATCCGCACGGTCATGACGACGCTGAACGGCCAGCTTCGGCCCGTCTACGTGCGCGACCGCAGCATCAAGGTCGAGACACGGCAGGCGGAGAAGGCCGACACCTCCCGGCCCGGTCAGGTCGCGGCGCCGTTCTCCGGTGTCGTGACGATCAAGGCCGACGCGGGCGACACCGTGCGGGCGGGCCAGCCCGTGGCGTCGATCGAGGCGATGAAGATGGAGGCCGCGATCACGGCTCCTGTCGACGGAGTGATTGAACGGGTGGCCATCTCGGGTACACAGCAGGTGGAGGCGGGGGACCTTTTGGTCGTCATCCGCCCGGCCCAGTAGCCTGGAGGGCGGGCACCCGAACGCCCGCCTTCCCCTGGAGACCACGCAGTGACGCCCGATCGCAACGACCAGCACCCCGACGAAGAGCCTCAGAACGGTGTGCTCGCCGAGACCGGTGGCATCGACACGACCGCCATCGGCATCCTCGGTGGCGGCACCGCGCAAGTGAGCGTCGTGCTGCCGTCGGGATCCGACGACGAGGAGCTGGGCGACGACGACGTCGTGGGAGATGAGGTCTCCGTCGAGTCGGCGGAGGCCGGTGACTTCCCTGACTTCACGCCGCGCCTGGAGCGCCCGGCCTACGAGGCCGAGTGGCTCGGGGAAGCGGCCCGCGAGCCGGCGGGCCAGCCGGCGCACGAGCAGGCGCACGAGCTGGCGCCGTCCGACGCCTGGGACGCCGGCGAGCCCGTCGAGGCGCACCACATCCCCGAGCCGGTCGAGGACGAGGACGTCATCGAAGCCGAGCTCGAGGATTACGAGGCTGACGAGGCCGACGAGGATGTCGAGGATGACGAGGACGAGGAGGACGCGTCGGAGCGTTCCGGCGGGTCGGGCAGCTCCGATCCGCACGCTCTCGAGTTCGAGGATGCCGAGCCCGAGCCGGCCGAGTTGGCGGCGGGAGCCGATGCCCAGCCCGGAAACCCGGATACGGTGGGCGTGGAGGAAGCCGAGATCGTCGCCGAGCTCGAGCACGACGACCCCGAGGGCGCTGCCGTCGGGGGAGTGGTGGGCGATTCGAGCGCAGGTCAGGATGAGGTCCCCGACGACGTCCTCGACGAGGTCCTCGACGGTCCTGTCCTCGTGGAGGGTGTCGACGCGGACGACATCGACGGCACGTCCCGCCTCGCCGGAGACGACGGGTGGGGCGAGCCCGGCACTGGCACCGCTCCTGGGACTGGCACTGCGACTGGCACTGGGACTGGCACCGAATCGACCGTGGAGGCCGAGATCGTGATGGAACACGACAACCCGGGAAGTGAGAGCCGGGCAGCCGCGGAGCCCGCGGCCTCAGGCGAGGCTGTGACGGGTGTGCCCGCAGCCGCGGAGGCGGGCGGGGCCGCGGCATCCGGCGGCCCTTCCGCATCGGTGCCGACCACGACGGGCTCCAACCCGACGACGCGGCGCGCCGCGAACGCCGAGTCGCTCGAGCGGGCGCACGCGATGGAGCGCGTTCACGCGCGTCCCGAGGTGGCGACGCTCACCTCCAAGCGCCTCGGCGAGTTCGAGCCCGGCCGTGAGTCGGCCGACCTGCTCACCGCCGACCGCCTGCTCGACCCACACCAGGTGGTCAAGCCCGAGCCGGAAGGCGCGTGGCAGCACTTCGTCTACTCGATCACGGGTCGGCGGGTGAACCTGGGCGACGGCAAGCGGGCCCGCGCGCGCAAAGAGCTCGACCGCCGGATCTCCGCGCCGCTGGGGCAGGGCGCGCGCTTCGTGCCCGTGCTCTCGCGAAAGGGCGGGGTCGGCAAGACGACGATCACGACGCTCCTCGGCATGGCACTCGCCGACGCGCGCGACGACCGGATCATCGCAATCGACGCGAACCCCGACCGCGGCACGCTCGCCGACCGGATCTCGCGTCAGAACGGCAAGACGGTCCGCGACCTCGCGCGGGCGCGGGGCGAGATCTCGGGCTATGCGGGCATCTCGTCGATCGTCGCACGTGACGACACCCGCCTGGACGTGCTCGCGTCCGATGCCGACCCGCGCGTGTCGGAGGCGTTCAGCGACCGGGACTACCACGACGTCGCCTCGATCGCCGCGCACTACTACTCGATCGTGCTGACCGACACCGGCACCGGCATCGTGCACTCGGTCATGCAGGCCACGCTCGACCTCGCCGACCAGCTGGTCGTGGTGTCGGGGCTGAGCGTCGACGAAGCGCGTCTGGCGTCGGAGACCCTCACGTGGCTCGAGACGAACGGCTACTCGGAGCAGGTCCGCGGCGCGGTCGTCGTGCTCAACAACGCCCGCCCCGGTGCGCCGCTCGTGCGGCCCGAGGAGCTGGAGACCCACTTCAAGTCGCGCGTGCGCGCCGTCGTCCGCATGCCGTACGACCCGCTCATCGCGGCCGGCAGCGCCATCGCGTTCCGCGACCTCCGCCCCGAGACCCGCCTCGCCGCGCGCGAGCTCGCGGCCGGCGTCGTCGAGGGGCTGCGCTCCCTCGCCTCGGCAGCCTGACGTGGCGGTCCGGCCGATCCGCCTCTTCGGCGACCCCGTGCTCCGCGCGCCGAGCGCTCCCATCGCCACGATCGACGACGGTGTCCGCGCCCTCGTGCAGGACCTCCTCGACACCGTGGAGCTGCCGGGTCGCGCCGGCGTCGCCGCGCCGCAGATCGGCGTGGGCCTGCGGGCGTTCAGCTACAACATCGACGGCGACATCGGCTACATCCTGAACCCCGAGCTCGTCGAGGTCTCGGGAGAGGCGGTGCCGACCGGGGAGGGATGCCTGTCGGTCCCGGGTCTCTGGCACGATGCCCTGCGTCATCCCTACGCGAAGGTCCGAGGTCTCGACCTCGACGGGAACGAGGTCGTCCTCGAGGGGGAGGGCCTCCTCGCACAGGCCCTGCAGCACGAGACCGATCATCTGGACGGGATGCTCTTCATCCAACGTCTCTCGCCGGACGAGCGCAAGACCGCGATGCGTGAGATCCGCGAGTCCGACTGGTTCTAGGCTCACAGGCGAGAGGACCCCGCGCGATGCCCGGGGTCCTCTCGCCTGGCGGCCTCTCAGCCCCCGAGCGAGACGTTGGTCGTCGAGACCGGCACGTTGTAGAGCTCGTCGATGTCGGACGAGAAGTCCTTCAGGATGACGTTGCGCTTGATGCTCATCTTGGGGGTGAGGTGCCCGCTCGCCTCGGTCCACTCGGTGGGAAGGATCGTGAACTTCCGGATGGACTCCGCGCGCGAGACGGACTTGTTGGCGTTGTCGATCGCCTTCTGGACCTCGGCGCGGACGGCGCTGTTCTTCGCCGCGTCCTCGAGCGACATGTCGGCCGGCAGATCGTTGTTGGCCAGCCACGTCGGCAGCATCTCGGGGTCGAGCGTCACCAGAGCCGAGATGAACGGCTTCTGGTCGCCGACGACGACGACCTGACCGACGATCGGGTTGGCGCGGATCGGGTCCTCCAGAGCAGCGGGGGCCACGTTCTTGCCGCCCGCCGTGACGATGATCTCCTTCTTGCGGCCCGTGATCTTGAGGAAGCCCTCGTCGTCGAACGAGCCCAGGTCGCCGGTGAGGAACCAGTCTCCGTCGAACGCGGCCGCCGTCGCCTCGGGGTTGCGCCAGTACTCCTTGAAGACGTTGATCCCGCGCACCTGGATCTCGCCGTCGTCCGCGAGGCGGATGCCGACACCGGGGAGGGCGGGTCCGACCGTGCCGATCTTCGACTTCGTCGCGAGGTTCACCGTCGCGGGCGCCGTGGTCTCGGTGAGGCCGTAGCCCTCGAGGATCACGACGCCGAGGCTGTGGAAGAAGTGTCCCAGGCGCGAGCCGAGGGGAGCCGAGCCCGACACCGCGTAGACGACCCTGCCGCCCATCGCCTCGCGCAGCTTGCTGTAGACGAGGCGGTCGAAGAGGGCGAACTTGATCTTGAGGCCGAGCGGGATCTTCTTGCCCTCTTCCAGGAGCCTGGAGTGCTCGATCGCCGCGTGCGCGGCGGAGCGGAAGATCTTGCCCTTGCCGCCGGCCTCCGCCTTCTGCTCGGCCGAGTTGTAGACCTTCTCGAACACGCGGGGCACGGCGAGGAGGAACGTCGGCTTGAACGAGCCGAGGGCGGGAAGGAGCTGCTTCGTGTCGGGCTGGTGACCCGTCTTGACGCCCGCGTGGATGTCGAGGATCGAGATGAAGCGCGCGAACACGTGCGCCGTGGTGATGAAGAGCAGTGTCGACGCGCCCGGCGTCTCGACGACTTCGTGGAGGGACTTCGCGGCGTTGCGGCTCAGCTCGACGAAGTTGCTGTGCGTGAGCACGCAGCCCTTCGGCCGGCCCGTCGAGCCCGACGTGTAGATGAGGGTCGCGATGTCGGCTCCGTTGGCGAGGTTCCGGCGGCGCTCGATCTCGTCGTCCGAGACGTCCTTCCCCTGAGCGACGAGCTTGTCGAGATCGCCGTCGCCCATCGACCAGACGGTGCGGATGAGCGGCAGCTCGCCGCGCACCTCCTCGACCCGGGCGGCGTGCTCGGCCGACTCGGTGATTACGGCGACGGCGCCCGAGTCCGACAGGTTCCACTGGATCTGCGCGGCCGAGCTCGTCTCGTAGATCGGGACCATCACCGCGCCGGCATAGAACAGCGCGAAGTCGACGAGCGTCCACTCGTAGGTGGTGCGGGCGATGAATCCTACCTTGTCGCCGGGCTCGATCCCACCGGCGGCGAGGCCCTTCGCGAGGGCGATGACCTGGCGCTGGAATTCCGCTGCGGTGATGTCGCGCCATCCGTCGCCCTCCGGAACGGCGAACAGGGCGAGCTGCGGCGTCGCCTTCACCCGTTCCGCGAGCAGATCGGTGACGTTCGCCTGAGGATCGGCGGGAACGATGGCGGGGACTTCGAATTGGACCACGGCAACTCCTTCGGTACCGGCGACAATCGGGTGCGCTTGCCTTCGAGTGTATCCGGGAACGGGCCCGGGCCCGGGAGACTGGGGAGGGATGCGGCCGCCCGCGCCACGGCGTGCAGAGGTCCGTGTCACACGACCCTCGGCGCGACGTCCCGCGCGGCTAGACTGCAAGGCGCCGTCGCGACGCGATGAGCGAGGTTGGCGGAGGGAGCGCGGTGCTCAAGGTCGGGATCGACATCGGCGGGACGAAGATCGCAGGCGGGGTCGTCGACGACGAGGGGACCATCGTCGAGCAGCTCCGCGTGGAGACCCCCGCCGACACCGCGGCGCTCGAGGATGCCGTCGTCGACATGGTGCGCCACCTCCGCGACACGCACGACGTCGCGGCGGTCGGCGTCGCGGCAGCGGGTTTCGTTGACCGGGACGGGGCGGTGCTCATCCACGCGCCGAACATCGCCTGGCGCAACGAGCCGCTCAAGGCCAAGCTCGAGAACCGTCTCGACATGCCGGTCACGATCGAGAACGACGCCAATGCGGCGGGGTGGGCCGAGTACCGCTTCGGCGGCGGGGCCCACATCGGCGACATGGTGATGCTGACGCTCGGGACGGGCGTCGGGGGAGCGGTCATCCTGGGCGGCGAGCTGTACCGCGGCGGGCATGGGATCGGCGCCGAGCTCGGTCACATGCGCTTCACCCGCGACGGTCGCCCGTGCGGGTGCGGACAGAACGGATGCCTCGAGCAGTACGCGTCCGGTCGCGCACTGCAGCGCGAGGCGGGCGACATCGCCGACTCCGGCGGCATCGGGGACGCCCTCGCGGCGGTGCGCGCCGAGAAGGGCTCGATCAGCGGCCCCGCCATCTCGCGGCTCGTCCTCGCCGGAGACCCCGGGGCGCTCGAGGCGCTCCGCCGGGTGGCGACGGCACTCGGCGAGGCGTGCGGCGGCTTCCAGGCCGTGCTGGATCCTTCGCTGTTCGTGATCGGCGGGGGCGTCGCCGAGCTCGGGGACGTGCTTCTGGAGCCCGTGCGGATCGCCTACGAGACGTCGCTGCCCGGTTACGGCGACCGGCCTGTCGCCGACTTCGCGATCGCGCGGCTCGGCAACGCGGCCGGCATCATCGGCGCGGCAGACCTCGCAGGTCGCGTCTAGCCCGCGGGAGGATCCACCTTGTTCTACTGGCTCATGAAGTACATCGTGATCGGCCCGATCACGAAGGCGATCTGGCGGCCGTGGATCGTCGGCCGGCGCAATGTTCCGGCAGAGGGTGCGGCGATCCTCGCGAGCAACCATCTGTCGTTCGTCGACTCGATCTTCCTCCCGCTCATGATCGACCGTCCCGTCGCCTTCCTGGCCAAGAGCGACTACTTCACCGGGCGGGGCCTGCGGGGCTGGGCCACCGGCATGTTCTTCAAGATGACGGGTCAGATCCCCATCGACCGCTCCGGCGGCAAGGCGTCCGAGGCATCCCTCAACACGGGCCTGCAGGTGCTGGGCCGGGGAGATCTCTTGGGCATCTACCCCGAGGGCACGCGGAGCCCGGACGGCAAGCTCTATCGCGGACGCACGGGCCTGGCTCGCATGGCCCTCGAGGCGCACGTTCCCGTCGTGCCCGTCGTCATGGTCGACACCGACACGATGCTCCCGATCGGCACGCACTGGCCGCGGATCGTGCGCGTCGGCATCGTCATCGGCGAGCCCCTCGACTTCTCGCGGTTCGAGGGCATGGAAGGCGACCGGTACATCCTCCGCTCGGTGACGGACGAGATCATGGTCGCGCTGCAGCGGCTGGGCGAGCAGGAGTACGAGGACGTCTACGCCTCGACCGTCAAGGACCGGCTGACGAAGCCGGGCCGACCGCGACCCAGGGTGCAGGACGCGCCTCAGCCGGCGGCGAGCGCGAAGGCGCAGCATCCGTCCCCGTCGGATGCCCCCGCGGGAGCCTAGCCCGCCGGACGACGCGCACCACCCGGCGATCCCACGCCGCCGGACGATCGCACGGCACCGGGCCATAGCACGCCGCCGATAGACTTGGCGGATGCTTCAGCAGCTCGACGCCCTCGACCACTGGCGGACCCTGCCGATCAAGCAGCAGCCCGCGTGGCGCGACCGCGACGCCGTCGATGCTGTGTCGGCCGAGATCTCGACGCTCCCGCCGCTCGTCTTCGCCGGCGAGGTGGACATCCTCCGTGAGCGGCTCGGGCGCGCCGCCTCCGGCCAGGCGTTCCTCCTCCAGGGCGGCGACTGCGCCGAGACCTTCGCCGGCGCGACGGCCGAGCAGATCCGCAACCGCATCAAGACCGTGCTGCAGATGGCGGTCGTCCTCACGTACGGCGCGTCGATGCCCGTCGTGAAGATGGGCCGCATGGCCGGCCAGTTCGCCAAGCCCCGCTCGAGCGACACGGAGACCCGCGGCGACGTGACGCTTCCCGCCTACCGAGGCGACATCGTCAACGGGTACGACTTCACGGAGGCCTCGCGTCAGGCCGATCCGGCGCGCCTGCTGAAGGGGTACCACACCGCGGCTTCGACGATCAATCTCATCCGCGCGTTCACGCAGGGTGGATTCGCCGACCTCCGCGAGGTGCACAGCTGGAACAAGGGCTTCGCGCAGAACCCCGCCAACCAGCAGTACGAACGCCTGGCGACCGAGATCGACCGCGCCATCAAGTTCATGGAGGCCGCAGGAGCGGACTTCGACGAGCTTCGCCGCGTCGAGTTCTACACCGGCCACGAGGGCCTGCTCATGGACTACGAGCGGCCCATGACGCGCATCGACTCGCGGACGGGGACCCCGTACAACACCTCGGCGCACTTCCTGTGGATCGGCGAGCGCACGCGCGACCTCGACGGCGCGCACGTGGACTACTTCTCGAAGATCCGCAACCCCATCGGCGTCAAGCTGGGGCCGTCGACCTCGCCCGACGCGGCCCTCGCGCTCATCGACAAGCTGGACCCGGAGCGGGAGCCCGGCCGTCTGACGTTCATCACGCGCATGGGCGCCGGCAGGATCCGCGACGCGCTGCCGCCGCTGCTCCAGGCGGTGAAGGACTCGGGCGCCGTGCCCCTGTGGGTCACCGACCCCATGCACGGCAACGGGATCACCACGCCGACGGGGTACAAGACGCGTCGCTTCGACGACGTCGTCGACGAGGTCCGCGGCTTCTTCGAGGCGCACCGCGCCGTGGGGACCTTCCCCGGCGGCATCCATGTCGAGCTCACGGGCGACGACGTCACCGAGTGCCTCGGCGGCTCGGAGCAGATCGACGAGCAGACCCTCGCCACCCGCTACGAGAGCCTGTGCGACCCGCGCCTGAACCACATGCAGAGCCTCGAGCTCGCCTTCCTCGTCGCCGAGGAGCTCGAGAAGCTCTGACCGCCGCCGACGCCGCCGCGGCCGGCGCGGCCGAGTCGAGGCTCAGGGTGTCAGTCGTGGCTCGCGGTTCGAGTCGTGCCGCCGGGAGGCTCGATCCACACGCCGAAGCTCGACTCGGATCCGGGCGCGCGTTCGTCGACGCGGGTGGATCAGTCGGTCGCGCTGAGGTCGAGTGAGACCTTCGTGCCCTTGACGCGCTGGGCCTCCGCTTCGGGGTCCTGCGCCACGACGGTCGCGATGAGCGCGAACGGCTCCCACAGCGGGTTGTACTGCGGCGTGAAACCCGCCGCCGCGAGGGTGTCCTTCGCCTCTGCGAGCGTCAGGCCGACCACGTTCGGAACGGGGAACAGGGGAGGACCCGACGACACCACGAGCGTCACCGACTCGCCCGGACGCCACGGCGTGCCGTCCTCCTTGTCGGCGATGCGGATGACGAGTCCCTCCTCGACGCTGCTGCTCCTCTCCTCCGTCGTGCCGGCGATCTGGAGGTTCTTCGCGTTCAGCGCCGCCGT
The DNA here is from genome assembly GCF_004362195.1 of Microbacterium sp. BK668. Classification (NCBI taxonomy): domain Bacteria; kingdom Bacillati; phylum Actinomycetota; class Actinomycetes; order Micrococcales; family Microbacteriaceae; genus Microbacterium; species Microbacterium sp. BK668. Next base: position 3,013,508 of record NZ_SNWG01000001.1, on the reverse strand, counting down.
GGCGTCGCCGACGCTCTTGCCCGCGACATCCGGAACCGCCCCGACCGACACCGAGAGCACCGCGGAGTCGCCCTCGTAGACCGTGCAGCCGGGCGTGCAGTCGAACGCGTCGCCACCGGCCCGGGGAGTGATGGATGCCGCGATCACGGCGTTCTCGGCGACGTCGCCGTTGAAGATCTGCTGGTCGTCCCCGACCGTCACCCGCACCCCCTCGAGGGCGGCGCGGGCCTGATCGGCCGGCAGCCCGCCCAGCGCCGATATCACATGGTCCTGCGGTCCCTTGGAGACCAGCACCGTGACGGTCGCCTCCTTGTCCACGCGCGCGCCGGCACCGGGTTCGGACCCGACCGTCGTCCCGGCCGGGATGTCGAAGTCGAAGACGTCCTGCTGGGCCGCCACGAGACCCTCCGCCGCGAGCGCCCCCTGCGCCTGCTCGAAGGTCATGTTCGAGACGTCGGGGACGGCGACCTGCGACCCCGGACCCGAGCCGAACCACCACCCGGCCGCTGCGGCGAGCGCCGCGAGCACGATGACGAGCGCGAACAGCCACCCGCCTCTCCGGGAGCGCTTGCGCATCTCGGTGCGCAGGCGGGAGGCGTTGTCGACGTCGTCGATCGCCGCCATGGGACCGGTGATCGCCGAGGGGAGCACCTTCGTGAGCTCGGTCTGCGCGCCGCCCTCGTCGCGGATCACGGTCGTGGGAGCGGTGCGGGCGACCTGCGGGTGCACGCCGAGCTCGCGCTCGATCTCGCGGAACCGATCGAGCATCTCCCGCGCGTCCGACGGGCGGTCGTCGGGCGACTTCTCGGTCGCCCACAGCACGAGCTCGTCGAGCTGCTCGGGAACGCCGGGGTTCTTGACGCTCGGCCGCGGGACGGAGTCGGTGGCGTGCTGGAACGCGATCTGCATCGGCTGCTCGCCCTGATAGGGCTGCTCGCCCGCGAGCATCTCGTACAGCATGATCCCGAGCGAGTAGATGTCGCTGCGGGCGTCGGCGGTCCCGCGCGTGACGAGCTCCGGCGCGAGGTAGGCGATCGTGCCGAGGAGCTGCGAGCCGGTCGCGGTGTTCGCGGTGGTGGCGCGCGCGAGGCCGAAGTCGCCGATCTTGATGCGGCCGTCTTCCGCGAGGAGAACGTTCTCGGGCTTGACGTCGCGATGGACGATTCCGGCCCGATGGGCCGCCGCGAGGCCCGAGAGCACGGCATCCATGATCGTCACCGTCTGCTGGATCGTCAGACGCCGCTGCTCGCGCAGCAGCTCGCGCAGCGTGATGCCGGGCAGGTACTCCATGACGAGATAAGCCATCTCGCCGTCCTGGCCCTGATCGAAGACGTTCACCACGTGCGGGTCGGCCAGGCGCGCCGCGGCCCGCGCCTCCTGGATGAACCGGCTCTGGAACACGGTGTCGTCGCTGAGGTGGCCGTGCATGACCTTGAGCGCCACCCGCCGCTCCAGGCGCAGGTCCGTCGCGACGTACACGGTCGCCATGCCGCCGCGCGCGATGCGCGCGCGCACCCGGTATCGGCCGTCGACGAGACGACCGATCAGCGGGTCGGCCTGCTGACTCGTGCTCACGCTCAGAGTCTACGGACGGGCGCCTGTGAGCCCGGGGAGCGGCTCACCCGGCCGAGACCGCTTCGTGACCCGTCACCCGTAGGTCGCCAGCCACGTCGTGGCGGCCAGCTCCCACCGCGCATAGCGGTCGGGATACGCCGAGATCTGGACGGCCTGTGCGGCGCCGCTGAACGTCATGTCCTGCCACCCCGCGATGTCGAGAAGCCCCCGGGTCGTCGTGCCGTTCGGGTCGTCGGGCCCGCCGAAGAACGCGCGGGTGGCGCGCGCGGGATCGCTCACCTGCTCGGCCGTGCCCCATCCCGTGCTCGGGCGCTGCTGGAAGAGCCCGAGCGAGTCGCGGTCGCCCCAGGGGAGGTTGCGCAGCCACGACTCCTGCATGGCGGCCCCGAGGGCGATCGCGATGCCGCGGTCGGGCACGCCGAGCTCGCGGCCGATCCCGATGATGAGCCGGACGTTCGCCTGCTGCTCCGGATCGAGAGCCGGCACGGGAGCCTGCTCCGGCTGAGCCTGCTCCACGGGCGCCACCGGCTCAGCGGGCGCGGCCTCGGGGCTCGGCGTGCTCGTCGCGGGAGGCGCCGGGGCCACACTGGCCGCGGGTGCCATCGCCGACGGGATGGCGACCTTCTGGCCGGGGTAGATGATGGAGGACCAGCCGAGTCCGTTCGCCGCGAAGAGCGCCTGCACGGAGATGCCGTGGCGGGCCGCGATGGCGCTGAGGGTGTCGCCCTGCGAGATCGTGTAGGTGCCGACTGCCGCGGCGGGCGGCGCCGCCGGTGCCGCCGGCGGTGCCGGGGCCGCCGGTGCGGCGGGAGCCGAGCCGCCCGGCAGCATCACCGTCTGGCCGGGGTACAGGATGGACGACCAATCGAGCCCATTCGCGGCGAAGAGCGCCTGCACGGTGGTGCCGTGGCGGGCCGCGACGGCACTGAGCGTGTCGCCCTTCTGGATCGTGTACGTGCCGGAGGGCGGGACCGGTGCGGCAGGTGCGGCAGGTGCGGCAGGTGCGGGCACGCTGCCCACGAGCCGGAGCACCTGACCCGGCGTGATGATCGACGTCGCATCCAGACCGTTGAGCGCGAGGACGTCGGCCGTGCGCAGGCCGTAACGCAGGGCGATGCCGAACACGGTGTCGCCGCGCTGCACCGTGTAAGTCTCGGGCACCTGCACCGAGGCCGGCGCGGTGCGGCCCACGACGACGTGCGAGCCGATCCCGCCCGGCGATGCGACATGCGGGCGAGACTCCGTGCGGGCCTGCGGCGCCGGCTCGGCGGCGACCGCGGGCGCCACCGCCGTCGCGGTCATCGCGAGCGCGATCGAGCCGGCGACGGCCACGGGCATGCACCTGCCGCTGCCCGGCGGAGCGTTCCGTAGGGTCTGCGCCCGGAGATCGGGCGTGCTGCGGATGGTCGTCTGTCGCACGAGTTTTCCCCCCTCTGTGACCACCACACCGTGCCACGGATGTATACCCCTGTCAACCGAAGGGGTTTGTGTGACTGGTGTGACGGGTGTGAATAGAGTCGTCTCGACGCGCGGCGCCGGGAGGGAAGACGAGGCGCCTCCGAGAGTGAGATAGTTGGGGACGTGACCGCAGATCTCGCGCCGCGCATGGAGACGGATTGGCTGACCCTTCCCGAGCTGGTCGACGTGCTGGGAGAGCCGCTCGGCCGCGTGCGCCGGTTCCTGGACGAGAACCAGCTCATCGGCTCCCGCCGGGACGGGGCGCTGAAGGTGCCCAGCGTGTTCATCGTCGACGGACGCCCGCTCTCGTCGTTGCGAGGCACCGTCTTCGTGCTGCACGACGCCGGCTTCGACGACGACGAGGCGATCGACTGGCTCCTGACCGCCGAGGAGTCCATCGGCGTCGCCCCGATCGAGGCGCTGCTCGCGGGGCGGAAGAGCGAGGTGCGCCGGGTCGCTCAGGCGCTGGCCTGACACCCGCCGTTCCGCTCGCATTCCGCTCCGGGCCGATCCCTCCGATGCCGTCGGGCCGCCCCGCCCGGATCAGGTCGTGCGCACCGTCGCCGCGCGAGCGAGGTCGCGCAGCTCGCCGAGCGCGTCGTGTCCGAGGTCCGCGTCCGAGAGGACGCTCTCCGCACTGCGCGCGTAGTCGACGATGAGCGCCTCGACGCGGTCGAGGGCGCCAGTCTCCATGATCGTCCGCTGCAGGCCGGCGATCTGGCCCGCGTCGAGGCCGGGATCGCCCAGCAGCGCGTCGAGGTCGCGCCGTGCGGGGGCATCCAATCGCTCCCGGGCGAAGGCGATGAGCACCGTCCGCTTCCCCTCGCGGAGATCGTCGCCCGACGGCTTGCCGGTCTGCGCCTCGTCGCCGAAGACGCCGAGCACGTCGTCGCGGAGCTGGAAGGCCATGCCGAGGGGGTGCCCGAAGGCGGCCAGCGCGTCGCGCTGAGGGGCTTCGGCCCCCGCGAGGGCCGCTCCGATCGCGAGGGGCTGCTGCACGCTGTATCGCGCCGATTTGTAGGAGGCCACCCGAAGGGCGCGCTCGGCATGGCGCACGTCGGCCTCGGTCCGGAACGCGGACTCCTCGGCGATGTCGAGGAACTGCCCGATGGTGACGTCCCGCCGCATGGTCGCGTACTCCGCTCGGGCGGCGCGGGAGCGGCGGGTGGATGCCGCGGCGAGTCCCTCTTCGAAGAGATCGTCGCTCCAGGCCACGAGGAGGTCGCCCAGGAGGATCGCGCCGGAGCGGCCGAACGCGGCCGCGTCGCCGACCCAGCCCGACCGCACGTGCGACGCCTCGAGCGAGCGATGCGCGGCGGGCCGCCCGCGACGCGTATCGGAGTTGTCGATGACGTCGTCGTGGACGAGGGCCGCCGCGTGGAAGATCTCCAGCGCCGCGGCAGCTGCGACGACGTCGTCCGTCAGCGGCGCCGACCCCCCGCCGGCCTCGGCGACGGCCCGGTATCCGGCGATGCAGAACCGTCCCCGGAGGCGCTTGCCGCCGATCAGCGCGGTCGCCCCCGCATCGACGAGCAGGGCCGCTTCCGCCCCCAGATCCGCGGTCGATTTCCGCATGGCCGCGACGAACGTGTCCAGTCGCTGGGAAATCGCCGCGACCGGGTCCGTGGAGGGTGACACGGGCCTAGCCTAGTGATCGAGCGCACGCGTAGAATCAACGCGTCTGAGACTTCTGAGGGGGATGCATGCCACTGTCCGAACAGGAGCAGCGTCTGCTTGACGAGATGGAACGCCATCTCATGCGCAACGACGCAGACGTCGTCAGCGCGCCCCGGGACGGCCGCACGCTGAGCTACCGCAACATCGTCTACGGCACGGTCCTCGTGCTGCTGGGACTCGGCGGCCTCATCATCGGCGTCTCGACCGACCTCATCATCATCGGCGTGCTCGGCTTCGTCGTGATGCTCGGCGGCGTCGTGCTCGCCGTGACGCCGACGAAGGGCGTCGGTCGCATGCCCGCCGATCCCGAGAAGCCCGTCAGACCCGGGAAGTCGTCATCGTCGTTCATGGATCGCATGAACGACCGCTGGGACAAGCGGCAGGAAGGACGCTGATCGCCTTCGCGCGCTGAGCCGGCACGAAACAGCACCGACCGTCAGGTCGGTGCTGTTTTTTTGCCTTCGGGAGGCCGGGCGACGGCGCACGGAGCCGGGTCGGGGCGGTCGACGCGCCCGGCCGGTCATCGGGGAGTGTTTGGGTGACAAAGTGGAGGACAGTGGAGTAACGTGGGGGCCACAACCCGTCGGGGGCCGGACGAAGGGGGTGAGGTGCCGATGCTTCTTGGCACGCACACTCCCAAGCTCGACGAGAAGGGACGCGTCATCCTTCCGTCGAAGTTCCGGGACGATCTCGGCGCCGGGGTCGTGGTCACGCGGGGGCAGGAGCGCTGTCTCTACGTGTTCAGCACCGCGGAGTTCGAGCGGGTGTACGAGCGGATCCGCGAGGCCCCGCTCACCAACAAGCAGGCCCGCGACTTCCAGCGCATGTTCCTCTCGGGGGCGAGCGCCGAGAGGCCCGACAGCCAGAACCGCGTGACGATCCCGCCCCACCTCCGTGCCTATGCCGGCCTCGACCGCGATCTCGTCGTGACCGGGGTCGGCGCCCACGCGGAGATCTGGAACGCGGACGCGTGGAACGCGTACGCGGACAGCAACGAAGACAGCTACTCGGAGATGGAGCAGGAGGTGATCCCGGGCCTGTTCTGACCCTCGGTCCTGACTCCCAGCCGCTCCCGCCCTGACGCACTTCCCCGGCGCCAGGTCAGAGCGGATGGGGATCAGGATCGAGGGGCAGCCGCACACAGAGCCCCCGCGTGATGGACCTCCGCGACATCCACACCCCCGTCCTCCTCGAGCGCTGCATCGAACTGCTCGCGCCCGCACTCGAGCGCGAGAGCGCGTCGCCGCGCGTTCTCGTCGACGCGACGCTCGGCATGGGTGGTCACTCCGAGGCGTTCCTCGAGCGGTTCCCCGGCATCCGGCTGGTCGGCCTCGACCGCGACCAGGACGCGCTGCGCATCGCGGGGGAGCGCTTGGCGCCGTTCGGAGACCGCGTGACCCTCGTGCACACCGTCTACGACGGCATCGCCGCCGCGGTCTCCTCCACCGGCCTCCACCGGGTCGACGGCATCCTGTTCGACCTGGGGGTGTCGTCGCTGCAGCTCGACGTGGCCGACCGCGGCTTCGCGTACTCGCAGGATGCGCCCCTGGACATGCGGATGGACCAGTCGACGGGGATGACGGCTGCCGACGTCGTCGCGACGTACAGCGAGGGTCAGCTGCGCCGGATCTTCGAGCGGTACGGCGAGGAGAAGCTCGCGGGCCGCTACGCCCGCGCCATCATCGACGCCCGCTCCCGGCAGCCGATCGAGCGGTCGGGGCAGCTCGTCGACGTGCTCTTGGCGGCGACTCCTTATTCCGCGCAGCGCACGGGCCACCCCGCGAAGCGCGTCTTCCAGGCTCTACGGATCGAGGTCAACGCCGAGCTCTCGGCGCTCGAGACCGCGATCCCGAGCGCTCTGGAGCTGCTGCCCGTCGGCGGCCGCATCGTCGTCATGGCCTACCAGTCGCTCGAAGACCGACTCGTCAAGAGGGTGTTCGCGGATGCCGCGGCCTCGACCGCGCCCGCGGGACTCCCCGTCGAGCTGCCCGAGCACGCCCCACGCTTCCGGCTGCTCGTCAAGGGCGCCGAACTCGCCTCGCCTGAAGAGATCGCGCGCAATCCGCGCGCGACGCCGGTGCGCCTGCGCGCCGCCGAACGGATCAGGGAGGCGGCGGCATGAGCCTCGCAGCACAGACGACTCGAACCGCCCGTGCACCCGAACGGCGTGAGACCCCCGGTCGCCGGCTGCGCGCGATCGAGGCCCCGGCGCGGCGCCGCCGTCCGCGGGTCCTCTACGCCATCGTCGCCGTCGCCGGCGCCGTTTCCATCGGAGCAGCCCAGATGGCGCTGTCGATCCTCACCACCCAGACGTCGTACCAGCTGGCGACGCTCACGACCCAGCAGCGCGAGCTCAGCTGGGAGAGGCAGATGCTGTACGACGACGTCGCCGGCCTCAGCTCGCCGCAGTACCTCGCCGCGAACGCCTCGGCCCTCGGCATGGTCATCAACGAGTCGCCGAGCTACCTGCGCCTCAGCGACGGAGCGATCCTCGGATCGAGCCAGGTGGCGCTCGGCGCGTCCTCCGTCGACGCCCTCAACCGGGCCGCCGTCGGCAACGCGCTCATCACCGACACCCCGCTCGTGACCGACCCCGATGCCACCATCCAGGGAGTGCCCCTCCCGGATCCGGGCGCGCTCGCCGACGGTACGCCCGTCGACGGGACGACTCCGGTGTCCAACACTCCGCCACCCCTGACCGACGGACTCCCGACGCCGAGCACACACTGAGACCATGACCACGAGAAGCACCCGCAGTCCGCGCCGTCGAACCGTGGTCGCCCTGGCTGTCGTCCTCGCGGTCCTCGCCGGCTTCATCGTCCGGCTCGTCGACATCCAGGTCGTCAGCGCCCGTGAGCACATCGAGGACTCGAAGTCGATCGCCCTGGGCGGGTCCCGCCCCCTCTACGGCACTCGGGGCTCGATCGTCGACGAGTCCGGTCAGACGCTGGCCGGCAGCATCCTTCTCTACGACGCGCAGCTCGACCCGTCCAACGTCGGGCCCGTCGAGCGCACGGCGGCCGACGGCACGACCGAGGAGGTGTCGTGGACGGCGGTCGCGGCCGAGATCGGCGCGATCACGGGTCAGACCGCCGGAGAGGTGCAGAAGGTCGTCACCGACGCGAAGGCGGCGGACCCCGACTCGCAGTACGCGCAGCTGAAGCGGGGGCTCACGACCGAGCAGTACCGATCGCTCGCCGCACTCGACATCCCCTACCTCTACTTCGACCAGCACCCGTCGCGCATGTATCCGGACGGTGCCGTCGCCGGCAACCTCGTGGGGTACATGGGGCTGGACGGGGAGGCGCTCGGAGGGCTCGAGCAGACCCAGAACGGCTGCCTCGCCGCGAGGAACGGATCGACGACGTTCGAGAAGGGCAAGGACGGCGTCATCATCCCCGGGACGGAGGTGGTGCAGCCCGCCGAGAACGGGGGCACGCTGGCCCTCACGATCAACCGCGATCTGCAGTGGTACATGCAGCAGCTCATCGCCGAGCAGGTGCAGGACATGGGCGCGCTCTCGGGCACGATCACGGTCGTCGAGGCGAAGACGGGCAAGATCCGCGCCGCCGCCGACTTCCCGACGCTCGACCCGAACGACGTGGATGCCTCGGACCCCGACGACCGCGGCAGCCGCATCTTCATCAACTCCTTCGAGCCCGGCTCGACCTTCAAGCCGCTGACCGCCGCGACGCTCATCGACGCCGGCGGCCAGACCCCCGCCTCGACGGTGACGGCGTCCGGCAGGGAGAGCTTCCCCAACGGGGCGCGGGTCGGCGACTCGTTCAACCACCCGGAGTACCTCTACACCCTGGCGGGCGTGCTCATCGACTCGTCGAACGTGGGGATCTCGAAGTTCGCCGAGCGGGTGAGCCCCGAGGTGCGGTACGAGTACCTCAAGAGGTTCGGCATCGGCGACGGAAGCGAGATCCCCTTCAACGGCCAGCCCTCGGGCGACCTGCGCACCCCCGACCGGTGGGACAACCAGAGCTTCTACAACATCGCCTTCGGGCAGGGCGTGTCCACGACGATCCCCGAGCTGATGGGCGCGTACCAGGCGCTCGCGAACGACGGCGTGAAGATCCCCCTCTCGCTCGTCGACTCGTGCACCAGGGCCGACGGCAGCGTCGTCGAGCCCGAGCTCAGCGAGCCGCGCCGGGTCGTGAGCGAGTCCACCGCCGTCGCCGTGCAGCAGATGCTGGAGAATGTGGCGCTGCAGAGCACCCTGTCGGACCAGGTCGCGATCGCGGGCTACAACGTGGCCGACAAGACGGGAACCGGCGAGAAGACCGACGGCAACGGCCGCTACAAGAGCGGCGTCTACTTCACCACGATGATCGGCTTCGCACCCGCCGAGGATCCGCAGTACGTCGTCGCGGTGACGCTCGACGAGCCGACTCGGATAAAGTCGTCGGGTGCCAACGCGTCCGCGTGGCAGAAGGCGATGACCCAGGTGCTGAAGACGTACCGGGTCATGCCCTCCACCGAGGCGCCGACCGTTCTCCCCAAGTTCGGGTGACAGCGGCCCGACCGGCATCCACACCATGATCGACCTGACACTCACTGAGCTTTCGCACGCCGTCTCCGGCGAACTCCTCCTGTCCGGGAGCCACACGCCCTCCACCGTCGTCTCGGGCGGTGTCGACACCGACTCCCGCCTCATCGAGCCCGGCGGGATCTTCGTCGCCAAGCCCGGCGACGTCACCGACGGGCATCTGTTCGTGCCCGCGGCGGTCGAGAACGGCGCCGTCGTCGCGATCGTCGAACGGCAGGTCGAGGCTCCCGTCACGCAGATCGTCGTCCCCGACGTCGTGACGGCGCTCGCAGACCTCGCCCGCGAGGTCGTGGCGCGGGTCCGGGCGGCCGGCGACCTGCGGATCGTCGGCATCACCGGCTCCAACGGCAAGACCACGACGAAGAACATGCTCGCGCGCATCCTCGAGGACGAGGGCGAGACCGTCGCCCCGCGCGCGTCCTTCAACAACGAAGTCGGCGCTCCGCTGACGATGCTGCGCGTCACGCCCTCCACCCGCTTCCTCGTGAGCGAGTTCGGCGCGAGCGGCCCGGGCGAGATCGCCCGTCTCGCCGGCCTCGTCACTCCCGACATCGGCATCGTGCTCATGGTCGGGATGGCGCATGCCGGCGGCTTCGGCGGCATCGAATCGACGCTGTTCGAGAAGTCCCAGCTCATCCGCGCCGTGCGCGAGGGCGGGCTCGCCGTGCTCAACGCCGACGACGCGCGCGTGGCGACGATGGCGGAGATCGCACGGGAGAGGGATGCCGCGGTCCGGTGGTTCGGGCGAGGAGCGGGTGCCCGCGGGCACGCCATCGACGTGCGCGCCGACGACGTCGAGGTGACGGCGTCCGGCACGCATTCGCTCATCACCGCCGACGGCGTCAGCACCCCACTGCATCTGCGGGTCCTCGGAGAGCACCATGTCATGAACGCGCTCGCCGCGATCGCGGCGGCGACGGCGCTCGGCGTCGCGCTCGAGGACGCCATCGCGCGTCTTGAGACGGTGGAGCTCGCCGAGAGATGGCGCATGCAGCCGCTGGGCTCGGATCGCGTGCGCATCATCAACGACGCCTACAACGCCAGCCCCGACTCCATGTCGGCGGCGCTGCGCACGCTCGCGCAGATCACCGGGCCCGACGAGCGCATGGTCGCCGTCCTCGGCGCGATGAGCGAGCTCGGCGAGTTCGCGGGGGAGGAGCACGACCGCGTCGGGCTGCAGGCCGTGCGCCTCGGCATCCAGCGGATCGTGGTCGTCGGAACGGAGGCGCGCCGCCTCTTCCTCGCCGCGGTCGGCGAGGGGTCGTGGGACGGGGAGGCGGTCTTCTTCGCGACCGCCGACGAGGCGTTCGACTACCTGCTGACCGAGCTCCGCGACGGCGATCGCGTGCTGGTGAAGTCGTCCAACTCCGCGGGCCTGAGGTTCCTCGGCGATCGTCTGGGAGAATCGTTCTCGTGAGATCCCTCCTGACCGCGACGGCGATCTCGCTGGCCTTCACCCTGTTCCTCACACCGGTCTTCATCCGCCTCTTCCGCCGGTGGGGATGGGGTCAGATCATCCGCACGCCCGAGGACGGCAACATCCCGCCGCATGAGGCCAAGCGCGGAACTCCGACCATGGGCGGCGTCATCTTCATCGCCGGGACGCTCCTCGGCTACTTCATCGGCACCTACGCGGGCAACTTCCCGCCGACCCTCTCGGGCCTGCTCGTGCTGTGGATGATGGTCGGGTTCGGCGTCGTCGGCTTCATCGACGACTACATGAAGCTGCACCGTCAGCGCAGCCTCGGCCTCTCCGGGTGGCGGAAGATCCTCGGCCAGGTGATCGTCATCGTTCCCTGGGCGATCGTCTCGCTCAGCTTCGCCAATCCGGCGGGGCAGACCCCGGCCTCCCCGTACGTCTCGTTCTTCCGCGACATCCCGGTGCTGTCCTTCATGGCGCTCGGGGTCGTGGCGGGGTGGATCCTCTACATCCTGTGGATCACCTTCATCGGCGTCGCGTGGTCGAACAGCACGAACGTGACGGACGGCCTCGACGGCCTCGCCGCCGGGTCCGGCATCTTCACCATCGCGGCGATGAGCCTCATCACGTTCTGGCAGTTCCAGCAGCGGTGCGATTCGTCCGACCTCGTGGCGAGCTTCCAGACCGCCTGTTACGGCACGCGCGACCCGCTCGACCTCACGATCGTCGCGGCGGCCTTCGTCGGAGCCCTCGTCGGATTCCTCTGGTGGAACGCGCCGAAGGCGCAGATCTTCATGGGCGACGTCGGCTCGATGGCCATCGGCGGCGTCATCGCGGCGATGTCGATCCTCTCGCGGACCGAGATCCTCGCGGTCATCGTCGCCGGCGTCTTCATCATCGGCCCCGGCTCGGTGATCCTGCAGCGGTATTACTTCAAGCTCACGCGGGGCAAGCGCCTGTTCCTCATGAGTCCCTTCCACCACCATCTCGAGATGCGCGGGTGGCCCGAGACGACGATCGTCATCCGCATGTGGATCATCGCGGGGATGCTGGCGGTCACGGGCATCGGCGCGTTCTACGTCGAATGGCTCGCGCGCACATGACCGACCGGCTCGACATCCTCACCAGCTGGCATGCGGACTGGAGGGGCCTGCGGGCGGTCGTGCTGGGCATGTCCGTCACCGGCTTCTCCGTCGCCGACACGCTCGCCGAGCTCGGCGCCGACGTGCTCGTCGTCACCGAGAAGGCCGACGAGGAGTACGAGCGCCTGCTGCCGGTCATCGGCGCGCGGCTGTGGACCGGCCGCCTCGACGCCGTTCCGGCCGAGCTCCCGGACTTCCGGCCGGACGTCGTCATCGCGTCGCCCGGCTTCGCGCCGAGCCATCCCGTCATCACGTGGATCCGCGAGTCCGGCATCGCGCTATGGGGGGACGTCGAGCTCGCGTGGCGGGTCCGCGACAAGGTCGTGCGGGCCGATGGCCGCCCCGCCGACTGGATCCTCATCACCGGCACGAACGGCAAGACGACGACCACGCGGCTGGCGGCGACGATGCTCGTCGCCGGGGGCCTGAAAGCTGCGCCCGTGGGCAATATCGGCACGCCGGTCCTCGACGCCGTCCGCGATCCCGAGGGCTTCGACGCGCTGGTCGTTGAGCTGTCGAGCCACCAGCTCTGGTACCTCGGCCTGCAGACCGGGCCCGATCCCGTCTCGCCGCACGCCGCGGTGTGCCTGAACCTCGCCGACGATCACCTCGAGTGGCACGGCTCGTTCGAGGCGTACCGCGACGCCAAGGCGCACGTGTACGACAACACGCGTGTCGCCTGCGTGTACAACAAGGCGGATGCCGCGACCCAGCGCATGGTCGAGGACGCCGACGTGATCGAGGGCGCGCGGGCGATCGGCTTCGATCTCGGCGTCCCGGGCCCCAGCGACTTCGGCGTCGTCGAGGGAATCCTCGTCGACCGAGCCTTCCACGAGGAGCGGCGCACGAGCGCCCTCGAGCTCACAACGATCGCCGAGCTCCGCGATCAGGGTCTGGCCGCTCCCCACGTCGTGGCGAACATCCTCGCCGCGGCCGCGCTCGCCCGCTCGCTCGACGTCGAGCCCGGCGCCATCCGCGACGCGCTGCGCTCGTTCCGTCTCGACCCCCACCGCATCGAGGTCGTCGCGGTGGCGGAGGGCGTCACGTGGGTCGACGACTCGAAGGCGACCAATCCGCACGCCGCGGCATCCTCGCTCGCCGCCTTCCCCGGCGCGGTGTGGGTCGTCGGGGGGCTGCTCAAGGGCGTCGACGTCTCGTCGCTCGTGCGAGAGCGCGGCATCCGCTCGAAAGCCGCCATCGTGATCGGCGTCGACCGTGCTCACGTTCTGGAGGCGTTCGGACGACACGCGCCCGAGGTGCCCGTGTTCGAGGTGGACGCCGATGAGACTGAAGACGTCATGGCGCGGGTCGTCGAGCTGGCGGCCGGGATCGCGCGTGACGGGGACGTGGTTCTGCTCGCCCCCGCCGCGGCATCCTTCGACCAGTTCTCGTCCTATGCCGACAGAGGCAGCCGCTTCGCGGCAGCGGTGAACGACCGGATCGCGAGGGGGGCCGATGACGAGCACGACGACACCGACCCGGCCGGCGGTCCGACGCGCTGACGCTTCCTCCGGCACCGAATTCAGCACCGACCTCAGCACCGAACTCGGCACGCCCAAGCGCGGCCTCGCGGCCCGTGTGAGCCTCGGGAAGGTCTTCGCCCCGGTGCCGAGCGAGTTCCTGCTCATCACGTCGACGGCGCTCATGCTCACGGGCTTCGGGCTCGTCATGATCCTGTCCGCGACCTCGGCGACGGCGACCGCGCGCGGCGAGGCCCCCTACGAGGCGGTGATCAAGCAGGCGGTCTTCGCGCTCATCGGCATCCCGCTCATGCTCGTGGCCAGTCGCCTGCCGATCGAGTTCTGGAAGCGGGCGGCGTGGCCCGCGCTGATCGGCGCGCTGCTGTTCCAGATGCTCGTCTTCACACCGCTCGGCATCGACAACGACGGCAACCGCAACTGGATCAAGATCGCCGGGCTCCAAGCCCAGCCCTCGGAGTTCCTCAAGCTCGCGCTCGCGCTGTGGATCGGCTTCATCCTGTACCGCAAGCGCACCCTGCTGGGGTCGTGGACGCACGTCTTCATCCCGCTCGTGCCCGTCACGGTGCTCGTGCTCGCCGCCGTCATGGCCGGCGACGACATGGGCACGGCGATGATCGTCGCCCTCGTCGCGCTCGGTGCCCTGTTCTTCTCGGGTGTCAAGCTGCGGATCTTCATCCTGCCGCTGCTGCTCGGGATCATCGGGGCGGCGGTGTTCGCCGTGACCAGCCCGAACCGGATGCACCGCATCATGAGCTTCCTCGACGCCAACTGCCTGGCGGACTACTTCAACTCCTGCTACCAGCCGCTGCACGGCATCTGGGGGCTCGCCGGCGGCGGCATCTTCGGCCTGGGGCTCGGCAACTCGAAGGAGAAGTACGACTGGCTCCCCGCCGCCGCGAACGACTACATCTTCGCGATCGTCGGCGAGGAGCTCGGGCTCATCGGCTGCATCGTCGTGCTCGGCCTCTTCGCCCTCTTCGCCGTCGGCGCCTTCCACATCGTGCGCAAGACCGACGACCCCTTCGTCCGGATCGTGGCGGGAGCCATCACCGTGTGGATCGTGGGGCAGGCGCTCATCAACATCGGCGTCGTGCTGCGCGTGTTCCCGGTGCTGGGCGTGCCCCTTCCCTTCATGTCGCAGGGCGGCACGTCGCTCCTGTCGGTGCTGGTCGCCTGCGGCGTGCTCCTGTCGTTCGCACGGACGCTCCCCGTTCCGCCGTCCCAGCGCCGGCCCCCGGCATCCCGCGCACGAGCGCCCCGCGCCGCCCGTGCGAGGATTCCAAGGTGACGGATGGCGCGACGGACGGTGTGACGGATGGCCCGACGGATGGTGCGACGGATGGCCCGGCGGACGGCGCGACGGACGGTGTGACGGGTCAGGATCGGGAAGCGCAGAACCGGGGCGGGGCGCGCACGTATCTTCTCGCCGGCGGCGGGACGGCCGGTCACGTCAATCCGCTCCTCGCCGTCGCGGACGCCCTGCGGGAGCGCGAGCCGGACGCCGAGGTGCTCGTCCTCGGCACGCGGGAGGGGCTCGAGGCCCGCCTCGTGCCGCTGCGCGGCTACGAGCTGCTCTTCGTCGACAAGGTGCCGTTCCCGCGGCGGCCGAACCGGGATGCCGCGGTCTTCCCCACCCGCTTCCGCCGCGCCGTCGGACAGGTGCGCGCGCACCTGCGCGATCGACACGTCGATGTCGTGGCGGGCTTCGGCGGCTATGCCTCCGCTCCGGCGTACGTGGCGGCCGGCCGGGAGCGGATCCCGTTCGTGGTGCACGAGGCCAACGCCCGCCCCGGGCTGGCGAACGTCCTCGGCGCGCGCCGTGCCGCCGGGATCGGCGTCGCCTTCGAGGGGACGCCCCTTCGCCGCGGGACGGTCGTGGGGATGCCGCTGCGCCGCGAGATCGTGACGCTCGACCGCGCCGCGCGCCGCGGCGACGCCGCCGCGCACTTCGGGCTCGACCCCGCGCGCCCCACGCTCCTGGTGTTCGGAGGATCGCTCGGCGCCCAGCGGCTGAACGAGGCCTTCGCGGGCTCGTGGCGCGACGTGCTGGACGCCGGGTGGCAGCTGCTGCACGTGACGGGGGAGAAGTCCGACCTCGAGGATCCGGGTGCCGCCGGCTACACCGTCGTGCGGTACGTCGACCGGATGGACCTCGCCTTCTCGCTCGCCGACTTCATCGTGTCGCGGGCCGGCGCGGCGACGGTGAGCGAGATCAGCGCGCTCGGCATCCCGGCCGTCTACGTGCCGTACGCCGTCGGCAACGGCGAGCAGGCGCTCAACGCCGGGTCCGCCGTACGCGCCGGCGCCGCCGTCCTGGTCCCGGATGCCGAGCTCACGGCGGACCGCGTGCGCGGCGAGATCGTCCCGCTCCTGGCAGACCCGGCGCGGCGGCAGGAGATGACGCGGGCCGCGGCATCCGTCGGCACACGCTCGGGGACCGAGAACGTCGTCGCGATGATCGACGCGGCTCTCGCCCGCTGAGCGCACG
The DNA here is from genome assembly GCF_004362195.1 of Microbacterium sp. BK668. Classification (NCBI taxonomy): domain Bacteria; kingdom Bacillati; phylum Actinomycetota; class Actinomycetes; order Micrococcales; family Microbacteriaceae; genus Microbacterium; species Microbacterium sp. BK668. The sequence continues at coordinate 2,997,712 of NZ_SNWG01000001.1, read as the reverse complement.
CGCGCAGCCGCTGGGCGCGCCCGGCGCCTGCGCCGGAGGCGGGGCGAGCCAACCTAGGATTGACGGGTCATGATCAGACCCGACCTGAGCCTCCCCATCCCCGAGAACATCGAGGCTGCGCACTTCATCGGCATCGGCGGCTCCGGCATGTCGGGCCTGGCCCGCATGTTCCTGGCGCGGGGCATCCGCGTGTCGGGATCGGACCGCGCCGACAGCCAGGCGCTGCGTGACCTCGCCGCTCTCGGCGCGAGGGTCTTCGTCGGTCACGATGCGGCGAACCTCGCCGACGACGTCGACACCGTGATCCACACCGGGGCCATCTGGCCCGAGAACCCGGAGTTCGTGCTGGCCAAGGAGCGCGGACTGCACGTCATCCACCGTTCGCAGGCGCTGCACTGGCTGATCGGCGGGCGCCGTCTCGTCTCGGTCGCCGGCGCCCACGGCAAGACCACCTCGACGGGCATGATCGTGACGGCCCTCAAGAGCCTCGACTCCGATCCCACGTTCGTCAGCGGCGGCGTCGTGGCCGACCTGGGGGTTTCGAGCGGCACCGGCTCGGACGAGCTCTTCGTCATCGAGGCCGACGAGTCCGACGGGACGTTCCTCCTCTACGACACCTCCATCGCCCTCATCACCAATGTGGACCCCGACCATCTCGACCACTGGGGCTCCGACGAGGCGTTCTACGAAGGGTTCGCCCGATTCGCCGACGAGGCGCGCGAGGCCGTCGTCGTCTCGGCCGACGACCCCGGCGCGCGCCGCGTCGCCGCCGCCATCACGCATCCGCACGTCGTCACGTTCGGGATGACAGATGCCGCGGACGTCCGCATCTCCGACATCGCCACCGCCGGCCCGGTGGCCTTCTCCCTCAGCTATCGGGGCGAGTCGGTGCGAGCGCAGCTCCAGATCCCCGGCGAGCACAACGCCGTCAACGCCGCCGGCGTCGTCGCCGTGCTGCTGACCCTCGGCTTCGAGCTGGCTGCAGCCGTGGGCGCCGTCGAGGAGTTCGCCGGCACGGTCCGGCGCTTCGAGCTGCACGGCGTCGAGCGCGGCGTCAGCGTCTACGACGACTACGCCCACCACCCCACGGAGGTCGCCGCCGCGCTGAGCGCCGCCCGCACCGTCGTGGGCGACGGGCGGCTCATCGCCGTGCACCAGCCGCACACCTACTCGCGAACCCAGCACATGTACCGGGAGTTCGCGGAGGTCCTCGAGGGCCTGGCCGACCACACGGTCGTGCTCGACGTCTACGGCGCCCGCGAGGACCCTATCCCGGGGGTGACGGGCGAGCTCGTCAGCAGCGCGTTCCACGACCCCTCCCATGTGCACTACGTCGCCGACTGGCAGTCGGCCGCCGACTACACGGCCGCCGTCGCCCGCGACGGCGACTTCGTCATCACGCTCGGGTGCGGCAACGTGTACCAGATCATCCCCCAGGTGCTCGACTCGCTCGCACGGACGCCGGGGGACTAGAGGATGCGCCGGCCCGCGGCACTCCCGCCGACCACGCGTCCCGCCGACGGCGGCGAGGGGGCGACGCGCGCCGTGGGCCGCGAGAGCGCCATGGCGGGCGAGAGCGCCGTGGGCCGCGAGAGCACCGTGGGCCGCGAGAGCGCCGTGAGCGGGGAGAGCGGGGAGGGCACTGCGCGCGGCGGAGTGCTCGGCGAGGATGCGGTCGCGGCATCGCCCGGCGAGGAACCGCTCGCGCCGGTCATCCCGCTCTCGGCGGCGACGGACACCGTTCCCTCGGACGCGCGGCGGGCGGAGACGGATGCCGAGGCCGAGGACGCGCCGATCACGGTCCGCGACGTCTGGAGGGCGGCGAGGGCACGGCGGAAGGCGCTGCGGGCCGAGGTCCGGCGCTTCACCGTGCGCCAGCGACGGCGGCGGATGATCTGGATCGGGGTCGCGGCATCCCTTCTCCTCCTCGTCCTCACCACTCTCGCGGCCGCTTACAGCCCGCTCTTCGCCGTGCAGAAGGTCGAGGTCGTCGGCACGTCGCTCCTCGACGCCGCCGCTGTCGAGGAGTCCCTCGCCGGCCAGATCGGCACGCCGCTGCCGCTCGTCGACGAGAGTGCCGTCAAGGCGGCTCTCGTGACGTTCCCGCTCGTGCAGTCGTACTCGCTCGAGGCGCGGCCTCCGCACGCGCTCGTCGTCCGGATCGTCGAGCGCCTGCCGATCGGGCTCATCGAAACGAACGCGGGCTACACGCTCGTCGACGCTGCGGGCGTGGCCCTCTCGACCACCGAGGAGCCGGCGCCGGGGCGACCGCTCCTGTCGATCCGCGGCGGCACGTCGTCGTCGGCCTTCGAGGCCGTCGGCGAAGTCATGCGGGCGCTTCCCGCCGCCATCCGCGACCAGGTGACCGCGATCTCGGCATCCACGCCCGACGACGTGACGCTGACGCTCGGGGGCACCGACACGCAGGTGATCTGGGGCAGCTCCGAGGACTCCGCCATGAAGTCGTTCGTGCTCGAACGGGTCATGCAGTCCCGTCCGCCGGACTCCGTCTCGGCCTACGACGTCTCGTCGCCGAACGCCGTCGTCGTGCGCTGAGACGCACCGGATCGGCCAGCGGGTGCCCGCGCCGCCCCCGGCGTGGGCACCCGCCCGACGGATACGGGTGGGGATGTGACGACACGCCCACGCGGTGGCGAGCCGCGTGCATCCCTCCGCTTACCTTCGAACTCGAGGAATTGCATACCGGGCAATTCTTTACACCTCTAGTAGAGGTTTAAGGTTTCAGGTTCGGGAAGACGGAGGCCGGCATGAGCCAGAACCAGAACTACCTCGCCGTGATCAAGGTCGTCGGCGTCGGCGGCGGCGGCGTCAACGCGGTCAACCGCATGATCGAGCTGGGTCTGCGGGGCGTGGAGTTCATCGCGATCAACACGGACGCGCAGGCGCTGCTCATGAGCGACGCCGACGTCAAGCTCGACGTCGGGCGCGAGCTCACCCGGGGACTCGGCGCGGGCGCCGACCCCGAGGTCGGACGGCGCGCCGCCGAAGATCACGCCGAAGAGATCGAAGAGGCCCTGCGCGGCGCCGACATGGTCTTCGTCACCGCTGGGGAAGGCGGTGGCACGGGCACCGGCGGCGCACCCGTCGTCGCGAAGATCGCGAAGTCGATCGGCGCCCTGACCATCGGTGTGGTGACGAAGCCCTTCTCGTTCGAGGGCCGTCGTCGCCAGAGCCAGGCGGAGACGGGCGTCGCGAAGCTGAAGGAAGAGGTCGACACCCTCATCGTGGTCCCCAACGACCGCCTCCTCGAGATCAGCGACCGCGGGATCTCGATGATCGAGGCGTTCGCCACGGCCGACCAGGTGCTCCTCGCCGGCGTGCAGGGCATCACCGACCTGATCACGACGCCCGGCCTCATCAACCTGGACTTCGCCGACGTCAAGTCGGTGATGCAGGGCGCGGGATCGGCGCTCATGGGCATCGGCTCTGCGCGCGGAGCCGACCGCGCGATCAAGGCCGCAGAGCTCGCGGTGGAATCGCCGCTCCTGGAGGCCTCGATCGAAGGTGCTCACGGCGTGCTCCTGTCGATCCAGGGCGGGTCGAACCTGGGCATCTTCGAGATCAACGATGCCGCTCAGCTGGTCAAGGAGGCGGCGCACCCGGAGGCGAACATCATCTTCGGCACCGTCATCGACGACACGCTGGGCGACGAGGTGCGCGTCACCGTGATCGCCGCCGGGTTCGACGGCGGCGAGCCGCAGACCCGCATCGAGCCGATCGCGGCCGCGCGGGTCGCACCCGTCGCGCCGGCCGTCCCGACGACTCCCGCCGACGAGGTCGCGAAGGACCGCGACAAGGAGCCCGTCTCGGTGAGCGTCGCCGCCGACACGACCTACGACTCGGCCTTCGGGGACGACGATCTCGACATCCCCGACTTCCTGAAGTAACGGTGGGCCTCGGCGAACGGCTCGCGGAGGTCGACGCCCGGATCGCGGACGCCGCACGTGCGGCGGGCCGCGATCCCGGTGCGCTGACCAGGATCGTCGTGACGAAGTTCCACGCGGCGCCGGTCGTCGACGAGCTGTATCGGCTCGGAGTGCGCGACGTGGGCGAGAACCGCCAGCAGGAGCTCACCGAGAAGAAGCGCGAGGTCGGCGACCGCGAAGGCCTGCGCTGGCATTTCATCGGGCAGGCGCAGACCAACAAGGCGCGGGCGATACGAGCCGCGGCATCCGTCGTCCACTCCGTCGATCGCGCGCGCCTCGCAGATGCCCTCGACGCGGCGGGTGAGGGGATGCCGCGGCTCGACGTCCTGCTGCAGGTCAACCTCACCGACGACCCGGGTCGAGGCGGCACGGCACCCGACGCGATCGAAGAGCTCGCCGCCCACGCGGCGGGCTGCACGACCCTCCGGGTGCGCGGCGTGATGGCCGTCGCGCCCCTCGGTGAGCCGCCCGCGCCGGCCTTCGAACGACTGGCCGCCTGCAGCGCGACGGTGCGCACCGTCGTGCCCGACGCCGCCTGGATCTCGGCCGGCATGACGGCCGACTTCGCCGAGGCGATCTCCGCCGGTGCGACACACCTGCGGATCGGCTCTGCAATCACGGGACCGAGGCCCGTGCGCGGTTAGCCTCGGAATGGACGAGCCGACGGCGAGCAACACGGAGGATGCGATGTCGAACCCGCTCAAGAAGACCATGGTCTATCTCGGACTGGCAGACGAGGAAGAAGTGTACGAAGAGCCCGCCCCCCAGCCTGCGGCCCGCAAGAGCAGCATCCAGCCCGTCGAGAAGGCCGCCGCTCCCGTGACGCCGCTGCACCGGCCCGCCGTCGTGCGGCAGCCGGCGCCGTCCGCGATCAGCGAGATCCTGACGGTCCACCCGAAGCAGTACCGCGACGCGCAGGTCATCGCGGAGAACTTCCGCGACGGCATCCCGGTCATCATCAATCTGTCGCAGATGAGCGACGCCGACGCGCGCCGCCTGATCGACTTCGCGAGCGGCCTCTCGCTCGGCCTGTACGGACGCATAGAGCGCGTGACGAGCAAGGTCTTCCTGCTCTCGCCCGAGAGCGTGAACGTGTCGGGCGACGGCGCCGTCGCACAGGCCGACCCTGAGTCGGTCCCCTTCGCGCCGTAGCCGTGGACATCATCCGCCTCATCGCGGCGGTCCTCAACGCGCTTCTGCTCATCTACATCCTGTTCCTCCTCATCCGGCTCATCCTCGACTGGATCCCCTTCTTCAACAGGGAGTGGCGCCCGAAGGGACCGGGGCTCGTCGCCGCCGAAGTCGTGTACACCGTCACCGACCCCCCTCTGAAGCTCTTCCGGCGCTTCATCCCTCCGCTGCGGGTCGGGCAGGTCGCGATCGACTTCGGCTTCGCCATCACGATGCTGGTGTGCTTCGTGCTGCTGTCGGTCACGCGCTCCATCGCGAGCTGACGCTCGGGGGCGAAGCGTGTCGCAGCGGGTCCGGCTCCGTGCGCCTGGAAAGTGCGGCGACTATGCTTGCCTGGGACGGTCCGCCCGCCCCGGGGCGGAATCGCTTCACACGCCGGCGACCTGAGCGCTCGAAAGAGGAATCACAATGGCTTTGACCCCCGATGACGTCGTCACCAAGCAGTTCCAGCACGTCCGGTTCAAGGAGGGATTCGACCCCGACGAGGTCGACGACTTCCTGGACGAGATCGTCGTCGAGTGGCGCAAGACCATCGCCGAGAACGAGGAGCTGAAGGCCAAGCTCGCCGCGTACGAGTCGGGCCAGGCTCCCGCCGCCGCGCCGGAGCCCGTCGCTGAGGCACCGGCTCCTGCCCCGACCCCGGCCCCGGCCCCCGCTCCCGTCGCCGACGCCTCCGGCGGCGCCGCCGCCAGCGCAGGCATCATCGAGCTGGCCCAGCGCCTCCACGACGAGCACGTCGCCGAGGGCCAGGCCAAGCGCGACCAGCTCATCGCCGACGCGCAGGCTCAGGCCGCGTCGATCGTCGCCGAGGCCGAGACGAAGGGCCGCGAGGAGCTCGCCCGTCTCGAGCGCGAGCGCACGACGCTTGAGGGCCGCATCACCGAGCTCCGCCAGTTCGAGCGCGACTACCGTCAGCAGCTCCGCACCTACATCGAAGGTCACCTGCGCGACCTCGACGCGTCGACGAACGCGTCCGGCCCGACGCCGGTCTCGGCCATCGGCCTCTAGGCCAGCCTTTGACAGGCCGACCCCCCCTTCGTCAGGCGGCGGCCGGCACCATCATCGCGGTCCTCGCGGCGCTGGTGCTGGCCGCCGACCAGTTCACCAAGTACCTCGCGATCGAGAACCTGCCGCCCGAGCAGCCGGTTCCGGTGCTGGGCGACTTCCTGATCTTCTACCTCGTCCGCAATCCGGGCGCCGCCTTCTCGCTGGGCGAGGGCGTCACCTGGATCTTCACGATCGCGCTGACCGTCGTCGCCCTCGCGATCGTGTGGCTCGCCGCCACCCGCGTGCGATCCCGCCTGTGGGCGGTCGCGCTCGGGCTCCTCCTCGGCGGGGTGCTGGGCAACCTCACCGACCGGATGCTCCGCGAGCCGGGCTTCCCCGTCGGCCACGTCGTCGACTTCATCAACACGCCGTGGATGATGCCCGCCATCTACAACGTCGCCGACATCTTCATCGTGTCGATGATGATCGCGGTGGCCCTGCTGGTCCTCGTCGGACCGCACCTGGACGGCACGCGTCCGCGCAAGGACGCGGATGCCTCGGCCTCGTCTTCGTCGTCGGGCGAGAAGCCCGCTGCGGCCGGCACCCGGCCTTCGGCCGATGCGGAACGTGCCGCGGGCGGCGGGCGTGCGGCGGGCGGGCGTGCCGCGGGCGCCGAGCCCGAGGCATCCGGCACCGCAAAGGACTGACGGGCGCAGTGGAATCCCGCAGCCTTCCCGTGCCCGACGGACTCGACGGCGCCCGCGTCGACGCCGCGCTCGCGAAGATGCTGGGCTTCTCGCGCACCTTCGCGGCGGACGTCGCCGAAGCCGGCGGCGTCCGGCTCGACGGTCGCCTCCTCGCCAAGTCCGAGAGGCTGCGGGGCGGTGCGTGGCTCGAGGTCGAGTGGGAGGAGCGCCGCGGGCCCGAGGTCATCCCCGTCGCCGTGCCCGACCTCGGCGTCGTCTACGACGACGACGACATCGTGGTGGTCGACAAGCCGCCCGGCGTCGCGGCCCATCCTTCCGTCGGGTGGGAGGGCCCGACCGTCCTCGGCGCGCTCGCGGCGGCCGGCTACCGCATAGCGACGACGGGTGCTGCGGAGCGGCAGGGCGTCGTGCACCGCCTCGACGTGGGCACGAGCGGCCTCATGGTCGTCGCCAAGACGGAGCGCGCGTACACGGCGCTCAAGCGCGCGTTCAAGGAGCGCGAGGTCGAGAAGATCTACCACGCGGTCGTGCAGGGGCATCCCGATCCTCTCGCGGGCACGATCGACGCGCCCATCGGGCGGCACCCCACTCACTCGTGGAAGTTCGCCGTGACCCCCGCGGGCAAGGACTCCGTCACCCACTACGAGACGCTCGAGGCGTTCCCCGGAGCATCTCTGCTCGAGATCCACCTCGAGACCGGCCGCACGCACCAGATCCGCGTGCACATGGCCGCCCATCGGCATCCCTGCGTGGGGGACCCGCTCTACGGAGCCGACCCCACCCTCTCCGCGCGACTCGGCCTCGCCCGGCAGTGGCTGCACGCGCGGGAGCTCTCGTTCGCGCACCCGCTGACGGGGGAGTGGGTGACCTTCGAGTCGGAGTACCCGGCCGACCTGGCGCACGCGCTCGCGGTGCTGCGCGGCGACTGACGGGTGTCGGATGCCGGTGCCATCCTGTCCGCATGGGCATCGAGGTGGTACCCGCGACGCGGTTCGCCGACGTCGCGACGATGGTCGGCCCGAAGAAGCCGACGTCCAACGTCTGCTGGTGCCTGAGCTACCGGATTCCCTCGAAGGAGAACGTGTCGCTGCGCGGCGCCGCCCGCGGTGCCCGCGTCGCCGAGCTCATGGCACAGAGCCCGCCGGGGGTCCTCGCCTACGAGGGCGAGGAGGTCGTCGGCTGGGCCGCCGTCCATCGCCGTGCCGACACGTCGTTCGCGACGAATCGACGGATCCCGCATGTCGACGAGCTCGACGTGTGGTCGGCGTGGTGCATCCGGGTGCGGCCCGGCTTCCGAGGCAGGGGGATCTCGCATGCCCTCCTCGCGGGGGCCGTCGCGTTCGCCCGCGACGGCGGCGCACCGGCGATCGAGGGATACCCCGTCGACAACGCCGGCGCGAAGGTCGATCCGACGATGGCGTACGTGGGCACCCGCGCGCTGTTCGAGAAGGCGGGATTCACCGAGGCTGCGAAGACGACGTCGGTCCTGGGCGGCTTCCCCCGCCTCGTGATGCGGCTCGACCTTCGGTGATCAGGGCTCAGCGCCCGCCGTGGAACTGCGCCTCGACCGCTCCCGACAGCGCGGCGCCGATGCGCGCCCTCATATCGGGCAGCTCGAGCTCGGGCAGGTCGTCGAGGTCGTACCACCCGACCTCGCTCATCTCGCCGTCGGCGGGGTACGGGTCGCCCGAGATCCATTCGCAGAGGAACGTCAGATCGAGGTAGTCGGCCTGATCGCCGTTGCCGTAGGTGACCCGCGGCACCTGGTGGACCAGCGCGAGTCGCAGGGCGCGCGCCTGGACGCCCGCTTCTTCGAGAGTCTCGCGGACGGCGGCGTCGGCGGGCTCCTCGCCGGGGTCGACGATCCCCGTGACGGGGGTCAGCGCGCCGTTGTCGCTGCGCCTGCCCAGGATCACCCGTCCCTCGTGCACGACGACCGCCGTGACGCCGACGAGGGGCAGCGGGTCGTGGCCCACCTTCTCCCTCAAGCTGAGGATGAACTCGGGTGTGGGCATGTCGCCACGATAGCGGGGGAGTGTCGGTGGGTCGTTCGTAGACTCGATCCGTGGCATCCGACTCCTTCGTCCATCTGCACGTGCACAGCGAGTACTCGATGCTCGACGGGGCCGCCAAGATCGGCGCCATGACGCAGGCCGCCGCCGACTACGGGATGCCGGCGATCGCCGTCACCGACCACGGCAACACCTTCGCGGCGTTCGAGTTCTACAACGCCGCGAAGGCGGCGGGCGTGAAGCCGATCATCGGGCTCGAGGCCTATGTGACGCCGGGAACCCACCGCAGCGACAAGTCGCGGGTGCAGTGGGGAAGTCCCGAGCAGAGGAGCGACGACGTCTCCGGATCGGGCGCCTACACCCACATGACCATGTGGAGTCAGAGCACCGAGGGGATGCACAACCTCTTCCGACTCAGCTCCCTGTCGAGCATGGAGGGGTACTACTTCAAGCCGCGCATGGACCGCGAGCTGCTGGAGACGTACGGCACGGGGCTCATCGCCACGACGGGGTGCCCGTCGGGCGAGGTGCAGACGCGCCTGCGCCTCGGCCAGTACGACGCGGCTCGGGCGGCGGCCGCCGAGTTCCAGGACATCTTCGGCAAGGAGAACTACTTCGCCGAGATCATGGACCACGGGCTCCCCATCGAGCGGCGCGTCATGACCGACCTGATCCGCATCTCGAAGGATCTCGGCATCCCGCTCGTCGCGACCAACGACTCGCACTACACGCACCAGCACGAGGCCGACGCGCACGCGGCGCTGCTGTGCGTGCAGTCCGGGTCGACCCTCGACGACCCCAACCGCTTCAAATTCGACGGTGACGGGTACTACGTCAAGACGGCGCAGGAGATGCGGCAGATCTTCCGCGAGCACCCTGAAGCCTGCGACAACACGCTGCTCATCGCCGAGCGATGCGAGGTCGAGTTCAACACCAGCGCGAACTACATGCCGCGCTTCCCCGTGCCCGACGGCGAGACCGAGGACAGCTGGCTGGTCAAAGAGGTCGAGAAGGGCCTGCACTACCGGTACCCGGCCGGCATCCCCGACAAGGTGCGCAAGCAGGCCGAGTACGAGACGGGCATCATCCTGCAGATGGGCTTCCCGGGCTACTTCCTGGTGGTCGCGGACTTCATCAACTGGGCCAAGGACAACGGCATCCGCGTGGGTCCCGGGCGTGGTTCGGGCGCCGGCTCGATGGTCGCCTACGCGATGCGGATCACCGACCTCGATCCGCTCGAGCACGGCCTCATCTTCGAGCGCTTCCTCAACCCCGACCGCGTCTCGATGCCCGACTTCGATGTCGACTTCGACGACCGCCGCCGGGGCGAGGTGATCGACTACGTCACCGAGAAGTACGGCTCCGAGCGGGTCGCGCAGATCGTGACGTACGGCACCATCAAGTCGAAGCAGGCCCTGAAAGACGCCGGCCGCGTGCTGGGCTTCCCGTTCAGCATGGGGGAGCGGCTCACCAAGGCCATGCCGCCGGCCGTCATGGGCAAGGACATGCCCCTCAGCGGCATGTACGACGCGCAGCACCCGCGCTACAAGGAGGCGAGCGAGTTCCGCTCGCTCATCGACACCGACCCCGAGGCGAAGACGGTCTTCGACCGGGCGCTGGGTCTGGAGGGCCTGAAGCGCCAGTGGGGCGTGCACGCCGCGGGCGTCATCATGTCGAGCGAGCCGCTGCTCGACATCATCCCGATCATGCGCCGCGAGCAGGACGGCCAGATCGTCACGCAGTTCGACTACCCGTCGTGCGAGACCCTCGGTCTCATCAAGATGGACTTCCTGGGGCTGCGCAACCTCACGATCATCTCCGACGCACTCGACAACATCCGCCTGAACCGGGGAGAGGAGCTCGACCTCGAGCACCTCGCTCTGGACGACGCCGCGGCGTACGAGCTCCTCACGCGCGGCGACACCCTCGGCGTGTTCCAGCTCGACGGCGGGCCGATGCGCTCGCTCCTCCGGCTCATGAGACCCGACAACTTCGAGGACGTCTCGGCCGTCATCGCGCTCTACCGCCCCGGCCCGATGGGCGCCAACTCGCACATCAACTACGCGCTGCGCAAGAACGGCCAGCAGGAGGTCACCCCGATCCATCCGGAGCTCGAGGAGCCGTTGAGGGACATCCTCGACATCAGCTACGGCCTGATCATCTATCAGGAGCAGGTCATGGCGATCGCGCAGAAGGTGGCGGGCTTCTCGCTCGGACAGGCCGACATCCTCCGCCGTGCCATGGGCAAGAAGAAGAAGTCCGAGCTCGACAAGCAGTACGAGGGCTTCTCCAGCGGCATGAAGGAGCGCGGATACGGCGACGGCGCCGTCAAGGCGCTGTGGGACATCCTGCTGCCCTTCTCGGACTACGCCTTCAACAAGGCGCACTCGGCCGCGTACGGCCTGGTCTCCTACTGGACCGCCTACCTGAAGGCGCACTACCCCGCTGAATACATGGCGGCGCTGCTGACGAGCGTCGGCGACTCCAAGGACAAGATGGCGGTGTACCTCAACGAGTGCCGTCGCATGGGCATCAAGGTGCTGCCGCCCGACGTCCGGGAGTCGATCCGCTACTTCGCCGCTGTCGGCGAAGACATCCGCTTCGGCCTGGGCGCCGTCCGCAACGTCGGCGCGAACGTCGTCGACGGAATCGTCTCCGCGCGCAAGGACGCTCCCTACACCGGCTTCCACGACTTCCTCACGAAGGTGCCCGCGCACGTCGCCAACAAGCGCACGATCGAGTCGCTGATCAAGGCCGGTGCGTTCGACTCGATGGGCGACACCCGCCGAGCCCTCCTCGAGATCCACGAGGATGCGACGGAGCAGGCGGTGCTCGACAAGCGCCGCGAAGCGAACGGCGAGGTCGGGTTCGACTTCGACAGCCTGTGGGGGGACGACGAGCCGCAGCAGACGCAGAGGGTGCCCGAGCGGCCGGAGTGGACGAAGAAGGACAAGCTGGCCTTCGAGCGCGAGATGCTCGGACTGTACGTCTCGGACCATCCGCTGGCCGGGCTCGAGATCCCCCTCGCCAGGCACGCGTCGCTCAGCATCCACGACCTCCTCGCGTCGGAGACGATCGAGGACGGCGAGCAGGTGACCGTGGCGGGGCTCGTCACGAGCGTGCAGCACCGCGTCGCGAAGTCGAGCGGAAACCCGTACGGCATGATCACGGTGGAGGACTTCGACGGCGAAGTGACGGTCATGTTCATGGGCAAGACCTACACCGAGTTCCAGTCGATGCTGCAGGCCGACTCCATCCTCGTCGTGCGCGGCCGCGTGTCGCGGCGCGACGACGGGCTCAACCTGCACGCGCAGTCGGCCTTCGCCCCGGATCTGGGAGCGGTGGATGCCTCGGGGCCGCTCGTCCTCCTGCTGCCCGAGCACCGCGCGACCGAGACGCTCGTGACGGAGCTCGCCGAGGTGCTCACGCGTCACCGCGGCGACACCGAGGTGACGCTGCGCCTGCACAGGGGTTCGACCGCGAAGGTCTTCGAGGTGCCGCTGCCCGTCCAGGTGACCGCCGACCTGTACGGCGAGCTCAAGGGCCTGCTCGGCCCGGCGTGTCTCGGCTGAGCCGGGCTCCGGGCGGAGGCGACGCGCGCCGCGCGTTCCTCATCGTGCGCTCACGGGCCGCGGGTAGTATCGGGACGTTGCGCCCAGGGCAAGGGCGCCGGGAAGGGAACATCGTGGCCGACGAGCATCTGGACGACAACGACACCTTCGAGGAAGCACCCTCGGTGGCGGACGCCGGCGAAGCGCCTCCGCAGTACGGCGTCGGTCCCTTCTCGATCCGCGAGGTCGCCCTCGGCGGGGTCTGGCTCGTCGCCTTCATCGTCTCGTTCTTCTCGGTCAACACGGTTCGCTTCGACTCGGTGTGGACGTCGGGACTCGCCTGGATTCTCACGATCGGGCTGCCGACGATCGCCGTGTTCCTCGTCTTCCTCCGCCGGCTGTCGCCTCAGGGCATCCGCCGCGTCGGATCGCTCGGCATCGACCAGTTCGCGTCCGTCGCCTTCTCGGTCTCGGCGATCGTCTGGCTCACTTATGCGTGGGAGACCGTCGCATTCGTGATCGACGGGGGGCCGTGGCTGCGCTCGTGGGTCATGTGGGTCGAGCTGGTCCTCATGGTCGCCGGCGTGGTCCTGACGGTGGTCGCGCCGTTCCTTCCGGTCATGGGTGAGGACTTCCGGTACCGTCCCGAGGTCGTCGCGCATCGCAGCGCTCGTCCGCTGCGGCCGATCGTCGCCCGCCCGGCTCCTGCGCCGCGACCGGCTCCGGTCCATGAGGAGCAGGGGCCCGGTGACGCCGGGCCGGCATACGGAGCTCCGGCCGACTACTCCGGATCCTACGGCTCGCCCTACGAACCGGCGCCGGTGACCCAGCAGTGGGCATCCGACCAGGGGGCGCGCACGGCCGACCGGGGAGCGCCTGCGGCGCAGGAGGACTACGCCACTTCTGCGTACAGCCCTCGCACCGACCCTCGGACCGACCCCCGCACCGGCGAGCACGCGGTCGCCGACACCGCTCAGCGCACGGCCGATCACACCGCCGCGTATGCGCCGGCGACCACCGAGACGGTCCGGCACCAGGCCTTCTGGGCACTCGCGCCGGACGAGCGCGACGTCGTCGACGAGACCGGCGCGCCGGTCTGGCGGATCGGCCCGACCGCGTGGGCGCTCGTGATCGAGGACCGCGGGCACGTCTTCGTCATGCGTCACGAGGACGGCAGGATCGGCTACCTTCACGACGTCCGCGACGTCACGCGGGGCTGAGCGCCACACGTCTCGCGCAGGAGCCGCCCCTCGCGGCGCGATATCGTGAGGGGATGCTCCGCACGATCGATCTCCGCGGCCGCACGCTCACTCCCACCGAACTCCTCGCCGTCGTTCCGCGCGCCACCGCCGCGCGGGCCGAGGCGCTGACGACGGCCACGACGATCGTGCACGACGTCGCCGCGCGCGGCGAAGCGGCTCTGCGCGAGCAGGCCGAGCGATTCGACGGCGTGCGCGGCCACGACATCCGCGTTCCCGCCGCCCACCTCGACGAGGCGGTGGCGCGCCTCGAGCCGGCCGTGCGCACGGCGATCGAGCACGCGATCGAGCGTGTCCGCCTCGCCTCCGCCGCCCAGGTGCCGTCCCCTGTCGTGACGGATCTCGCGCCCGGCGCCCGCGTCCGGCAGCGGTGGCAGCCGGTGCGTCGCGTCGGCGTCTACGTCCCCGGTGGCAAGGCGGTCTACCCCTCGAGCGTCGTCATGAACGTCGTCCCGGCGCAGGTCGCCGGGGTCTCGGAGGTGGCCCTCGCCTCGCCCCCGCAGCGCGAGTCCGGCGGCCGCGTGCACCCGGTCATCCTCGCCGCCGCCCGGCTGCTCGGCGTCGACGAGGTCTATGCGATGGGCGGAGCGGGAGCGATCGGCGCGTTCGCCTACGGCGCGGACTCGCTCGGCCTCGAGCCGGTCGACGTCGTGACCGGTCCCGGGAACAACTTCGTCGCGGCCGCCAAACGGGCGGTCGCGGGCCTCGTGGGGACGGACTCCGAGGCCGGTGCCACCGAGATCCTCGTGGTCGCCGACGACTCGGCGGACCCGGTCCTCATCGCCGCCGACCTCATCAGCCAGGCAGAGCACGACGAGCAGGCCGCAGCGGTTTTGGTGACCGACTCCGCGACGCTCGCCGACGCCGTCGCGGCCCACACCGCAGGCCGCGCCGTGCAGACGCTGCACGCCGAGCGGGTCGCGGCGGCGCTGCGCGGCCCGCAGTCGGCGATCGTGCTCGTCGACGACATCGCGGTCGCGACGGCGTTCAGCAACGCTTACGCGCCCGAGCACCTCGAGCTGCACCTGGCCGATCCGCGTCCGGACGACTACGTCCATGCCGGCGCCGTCTTCGTGGGCCCCGACTCGCCGGTGAGCCTCGGCGATTACCTCGCCGGAAGCAATCACGTGCTGCCGACGGGCGGTCAGGCGCGCTATTCGGCGGGGCTCTCGGCATCCACGTTCCTCCGTCCTCAGCAGGTCATCGAATACGACCGCGCGGCGCTGCGTGCCGTGCGACGCGACATCGTGGCCCTCGCGGACGCCGAGCACCTTCCGGCGCACGGCGAGGCCGTCCAGGCCCGCTTCGAGCTCGGCGAGGCCCCCTTCGAGCTCGACGACGACCGCGGCGAGCTCGACGACGACCGCGGCGGAATCGACGACGACCGCGGCGAGCGCGGCGAACGGGCCGACCGCGGGTCGACCGAGGTCGCGTAGGCTGTCGGAGCCATGCACTGCCCCTTCTGCCGACACCCCGATTCGCGGGTCATCGACTCGCGGACCAGCGACGACGGCCTCAGCATCCGTCGCCGCCGTCAGTGCCCGGAGTGCGGCGGCCGCTTCTCGACGATCGAGACGGCGAGCCTGAACGTCATCAAGCGCTCGGGTGTGATCGAGCCGTTCAGCCGCGAGAAGGTGATCTCGGGGGTCCGCAAGGCCTGCCAGGGCCGCCCCGTGACCGAGGCGGACCTCGCCGTGCTCGCGCAGACGGTGGAGGAGACGCTGCGCCAGACCGGGACGTCGCAGCTCGACGCCAACGAGATCGGGCTCGCGATCCTCGGTCCGCTCCGAGAGCTCGACGAGGTGGCGTACCTGCGCTTCGCGAGCGTCTATCAGGCCTTCGACTCGCTCGAGGACTTCGAGTCGGCGATCGACCAGCTGCGCGCGGATCACGTGGACGGCCGACGCCCGCCCGTCGCCTGAGACCGTCACCCGCGTCCCGCCGCAGGAGCCTGCCGTCGCCGCTGCGCGCAGTCCGCGGCGGGAGCGCAGCCCGCGGATCGGTAGCCTGGAACCGATGTATCCCCTCTTCTTCCGGACCGTCCTGTCGCGCATCGACCCCGAGACCGCGCACCACGCCGCGATGGCGGTCATCCGCGTCCTCGGCGTGCCGCCGTTCTCGTGGGCGGCGCGAGCGCTCACGCGCCCCGCGCCGTCGCTGCGCATGCGCGCCCTCGGACGCGACTTCGACTCGCCCTTCGGCGTCGCCGCCGGCTTCGACAAGGACGTGCGCGGCGCTGCAGGGCTCTACGCCCTCGGCTTCGGACACGTCGAGGTGGGCACGCTCACGGCGATCCCGCAGGAGGGCAACCCCCGGCCCCGCCTGTTCCGGCTCATCCCCGACCGCGCCGTGGTGAATCGCATGGGTTTCAACAACCGGGGGGCGGATGCCGCGGCATCCCGTCTTCGCAGGCTGCGCCGGCGTCGCCGCCGCGCCGTCCTCGGCGTGAACATCGGCAAGAGCCGTGTCGTCGACGTCAGTGAGGCGACCGCCGATTACGTGCGCAGCGCCCGACTGCTCGCGCCGCTCGCCGACTATCTCGTGGTGAACGTCTCGTCGCCCAACACCCCCGGTCTTCGCGGGCTGCAGGCGGTCGAGACCCTGCGCCCCCTGCTGCAGGCGGTGCGCGATGCCGCGGGCCTGACGCCGCTCCTGGTGAAGATCGCGCCGGACCTCCCCGACGACGAGATCGAGGCGATCGCCCGGCTGGCCGTCGACACGAACCTCGCGGGCATCATCGCCACGAACACGACGATCTCGCGTGAGGGCCTCGAGACCGACGCCGCCGTCGTTGCGGCGGCGGGGGAGGGCGGGCTGTCGGGAGCGCCGCTGAAGGAGCGCGCCCTCGAGGTGCTGCGGATCGTCCGCGCGGTGGTGCCGCGCACCTTCTGCGTCATCAGCGTCGGCGGCGTCGAGACCGCCGACGACGTCCGGGAGCGACTGGATGCCGGGGCCACGCTCGTCCAGGGCTACACGGCCTTCCTCTACCGCGGCCCCCTGTGGGCGCGGCAGATCAACCGCGGGCTCGCTCGGACGCGCTGACCTCCGGCGGCGCAGGCGGCGTGCCGGACGTCGCCCGCGCGCCGCTCGACGTCAGGCGGGACGCTGGCCGCGCTTGACCTGGGGCTTGGGCAGACGCAGGAACCGCATCTGGATCGACCGCATCGCGGCGTACCAGCCGAGCCCCTTCTCGGTCTTGTCTCCCCACTTCGCCTTCGCGAGGCGCTTGACCCGGATGGAGGTCAGCACCATGTCGCCGATGACGAGGAAGATGAACACCCACAGACCCAGGAACGAGTAGTACTGCAGCGCCGCGAACGGGATGAACGTCATGATGATGACGACCACCATCGCGGGCATGACCGCCTCGCCGAGGTGCCAGCCCGAGTCGACCCAGTCGCGCACCCAGCGACGCTGCGGACCCTTGTCACGAGCCGTGAGGTAGCGCTCGTCGCCCGCCGCCATGCCGGCGCGCGCCTTGTCGCGCTGCTGGGCGAGCTCGGCCCGCGCGCGCGCCTTCGCCTCCTTCGTGTCGGGCACGAGGGGCCGCTTGCGCGCGGCCTCCTGCTCGGCGCGGGAAGGGGTCGCTCGCCCCTTGCCCGCGGGGCCGGCGTTGAGGGAGGTCCCCTCGGAGGGGGCGTCGCTCAGGGGGGCTTCAGGCGTCTTGGCCACGGGGTACCTCGAAAGTCCGGAAAACGGGTGCGCTTAAGATTACCCGCATGACCTCTGACTCCACCCGCCGGGATGCCGTGCGCGAAGCCGCGACCGCCGCCGTGCCCGCCGCCATCGCCGATCTCGGAAACCTCGTGCGCATCCCCTCGATCGCTTTCCCGGGATTCGACCCCGCGCAGGTGCTCCGCAGCGCGGAGGCCGTCAAGGCGCTCGTGGAGCAGACGGGCGTGTTCGACACCGTCCGGATCGCGGATGCCGAGATCCCGGGGGCGGGCGAACGCGGGATGCCGGCCGTGCTGGCCACGCGGGCCGCCCGGAACGGACGCCCCACGATCCTGCTGTACGCGCACCACGATGTGCAGCCGGTGGGCGACGAGGCCCTGTGGGAGTCGGCGCCCTTCCAGCCGACGGTGCGGGGCGGCCGCCTCTACGGGCGCGGCGCCGCCGACGACAAGGCCGGGGTCATGGCGCACATCGGGGCATTGCGCGCCTTCACGGAGGTCGTCGGCGAGGACTTCGACCTGGGCGTCGCCCTGTTCATCGAGGGCGAGGAGGAGGCAGGATCACGCTCCTTCGCGCAGTTCCTGTCCGACCATGCCGATGCGCTCCGGGCCGACGTCATCGTCGTGGCGGACTCCGGCAACTGGGACGCCGAGACACCCGCCCTGACCGTCTCGCTGCGCGGCAACACCCGCTTCACGCTGCGGGTGCGCACGCTGGAGCACGCGTCGCATTCCGGCATGTTCGGCGGGGCCGTCCCCGACGCGATGATGGCGACGATCCGGCTCCTCTCCACCCTGTGGGACGAGACGGGCGCCGTCGCGGTCGAGGGACTCACCGAGCGGGATGCCGAGACGCCCGAGTACTCCGAGCGGACGCTGCGCGACGAGGCAGGCCTTCCGGACGGGGTGAGTCCCATCGGGACGGGGACGATCCTCAGCCGGATCTGGAACAAGCCGTCCATCACCGTGACGGGGATCGACGCGCCGGGCGTCGCCAACGCCTCGAACACCCTCTCGCCCGAGATCTCCGTCGTGATCAGCGCCCGCGTGGCGCCGGGGCAGGACGCGCGCGAGGCCTATGCGGCGATCGAGGCGCACCTGCGCGCGCACGCGCCGTTCGGCGCGGAGCTGGAGTTCTCGCACCAGGACTACGGGAACTCGTTCCTCGTCGACACGAGCGGATGGGCCGTGGCCGACGCGCGCGACGTGCTCGCCGATGCGTACGGCGTGGACCCCGTCGACATCGGCGTCGGCGGGTCGATCCCGTTCATCGCGGATCTCGTCCGGGAGTTCCCCGGCGCGCAGATCCTCGTCACGGGTGTGGAAGACCCGCACGCCCGCGCGCACAGCCCGAACGAGTCGCTACACCTCGACACCTTCCGCCACGCCCTGGTGGCCGAGGCTCTGCTGCTGGAGAAGCTCGACGCGCGCGAGCTCTGAACCGCCGCGGACGACGCGCTCCCTCGCTCACCGGGGCGTGCGGAGCCGGCGTGGCTCCGCGCGACGTAGAATCGAGGCATCCGCTCAGCGCGCGCGTCCGGCGCGTGCGGGACTTGCGAGGAGAGCCATGACCGACACGGCACTGTCGACCGACCAGATCGCGCCCGCCCACGGCGTGCTGCTCACGGACGCGGCTTCCGCGAAGGTGAAGAGCCTGCTCGAGCAGGAGGGCCGCGACGATCTGCGTCTGCGCGTGGCCGTCCAGCCGGGCGGATGCAGCGGCCTGATCTACCAGCTCTACTTCGACGAGCGCTACCTCGAGGGCGACAAGGCGGTGGACTTCGGCGGCGTCGAGGTCATCGTCGACGACATGAGCGTCCCGTACCTCGACGGCGCGACGATCGACTTCAAGGACACGATCTCGGAGCAGGGCTTCACGATCGACAACCCCAATGCGGCCGGCAGCTGCGCCTGCGGCGACAGCTTCCACTGAGCCTCTGAAATGGCCGTCGACGGGGTCATCCGGTCGACGGGGAACGCCCCCTCCGCTGCTGCGGAGCGGGGCGTTCCGGCGTGCGCGGGACCAGCCTTTCGACGGCGCTTCTCGCGGCCGAGACCTGGGCGGATGGCCCGAATCCCCTAAGAGGTTGCCCTAGACTGGCGTCAGTTCTTTCACGTGACCGGAAAGGTGCATCGTGCCCTCGAAACGTCGTCTCCGCTGGGCTCTGGCTCCCGTCGGAATCGCAGCGGTAGCCGTTCTGGCCGGATGCAGCTCCACCGAGCTCCACGGCTTCCTCCCCGGCTTCGAGGACCCGAACGCCGCGCCGGCGACGAACCACACCGACATGGTCGCGGGCCTCTGGGTGAACTCCTGGATCGTCCTCCTCGTGGTCGGCATCGTGACGTGGGGCCTGATGGGCTGGGCGGCGATCGTCTACCGCCGCCGCAAGGGCCAGAGCGGCCTTCCGGTCCAGCTGCGCTACAACATGCCGATCGAGATCTTCTACACGATCGTCCCGCTCATCCTCGTCATCGGCTTCTTCGCCTTCACGGCGCGGGATCAGGCGATCCTGGAGACGCAGACCGAGAACCCCGACGTGACGATCACCGCGATCGGCAAGCAGTGGGCATGGGACTTCCAGTACAACGGCGAGGATGAGGACGGCTCCGACGCCGTCTGGTCGATGGGCGTGCAGGCCGAGCCGGCTGCGAACGGCGACGTCGACCAGGACGCGCTGCCGACGCTCTACCTCCCGGTCGACAGGTCGGTGAAGCTCGAGCTCCAGTCGCGCGACGTCATCCACTCCTTCTGGATCATCGACTTCCTCTACAAGAAGGACATGTACATCGGGCGTGAGAACTACTGGTCGTTCACGCCGACCCGCGAGGGCACCTACGCCGGCAAGTGCGCCGAGCTGTGCGGCGAGTACCACTCGGCGATGCTCTTCAACGTCAAGGTCGTGAGCGAGGACGAGTACGAGCAGTACCTCGACTCCCTCCGCGACGCGGGCCAGACCGGCAGCATCACCGACGAGTACGACCGTCTCGGCAACCTGCCCGGCACCGGCGAGACCACCACCGACGACGAGGACAACGACTGATCATGGCCACGACGCTCCCACTCCAGGAGACGACTCCGAGCCGTCCCTCCACGATGCCGCCTCGCCAGGCCGCCCTGCTCAGCGCTTCGCGCGTCGAGCAGAAGGGCAACATCATCGTCAAGTGGATCACCTCCACCGACCACAAGACGATCGGCTACCTGTACCTGATCGCCTCCGTGCTGTTCTTCATGCTCGGCGGCGTGATGGCGCTCATCATCCGCGCGGAGCTGTTCGAGCCCGGCATGCAGATCGTGCCCACGAAAGAGCAGTACAACCAGCTCTTCACGATGCACGGCACGATCATGCTGCTCATGTTCGCGACGCCCCTCTTCGCCGGGTTCGCCAACGCGATCCTGCCGCTGCAGATCGGCGCCCCCGACGTCGCCTTCCCGCGGCTCAACGCCTTTGCCTTCTGGCTCTTCCTCTTCGGCTCCACGATCGCCGTCGCCGGCTTCCTGACGCCGCAGGGCGCCGCCGCCTTCGGCTGGTTCGCGTACCAGCCGCTGGCGAACGCGAGCTTCTCTCCGGGTCTCGGCGGCAATCTCTGGATGCTCGGCCTCGGCATGAGCGGTTTCGGGACGATCCTCGGCGCGGTGAACTTCGTCACGACCATCATCACGATGCGCGCGCCGGGCATGACGATGTGGCGCATGCCGATCTTCTCGTGGAACACGCTGATCACCAGCATCCTGGTCCTGATGGCCTTCCCGGTGCTCGCCGCGGCGATCCTCGCGGCCGCCGCCGACCGCGTGCTGGGCGCGCACATCTACGACCCCGCCAACGGCGGCGTCCTGCTGTGGCAGCACCTGTTCTGGTTCTTCGGGCACCCGGAGGTGTACATCATCGCGCTGCCGTTCTTCGGCATCGTGTCGGAGGTCTTCCCGGTGTTCAGCCGGAAGCCCATCTTCGGCTACAAGACGCTCGTGTACGCGACGATCGCGATCGCGGCCCTGTCGGTGGCGGTGTGGGCGCACCACATGTACGTCACGGGCGCCGTGCTCCTGCCGTTCTTCGCGCTCACGACGATGCTCATCGCGGTGCCGACGGGCGTGAAGATCTTCAACTGGATCGGCACGATGTGGCGGGGGTCGGTCACGTTCGAGACCCCCATGGTGTTCGCCCTCGGGTTCCTCGTGTCGTTCGTGTTCGGCGGACTGACCGGCATCATCCTCGCCTCGCCGCCGCTGGACTTCCACCTCTCGGACTCGTACTTCGTCGTGGCGCACTTCCACTACGTCGTCTTCGGCACGGTCGTCTTCGCGATGTTCTCCGGCTTCTACTTCTGGTGGCCGAAGTGGACCGGCAAGATGCTCAACGAGCGTCTCGGCTACGTGCACTTCTGGATGCTGTTCATCGGCTTCCACATGACGTTCCTCATCCAGCACTGGCTCGGCGTGGACGGCATGGCGCGTCGCTACGCGGACTACTCCGAGGCGGACGGCTGGACGTGGGAGAACCAGGTCTCGACGGTGGGCGCCATGATCCTCGGCGCGTCGATGATCCCGTTCCTCTTCAATGTGTGGATCACGGCGCGCAAGGCGCCGAAGGTCACGGTCAACGACCCGTGGGGCTACGGGGCGTCGCTGGAGTGGGCGACGAGCTGCCCGCCCCCGCGGCACAACTTCACCTCGATCCCGAGGATCCGCAGCGAGCGGCCGGCATTCGACCTGAACCACCCCGAGGCGGGGATTCCCGTCGGCGTCGGTCCCGCCAAGGACGCACCCGATGCCCCGGTCGTCGACACCGCACAGGGAGAGGTCAAGTAACGTGCGCGCCAACACCGGGCTCTGGTGGCTCCTCGCGGGCTTCTTCCTGCTGATGACGATCGTCTACACGGCGTGGAGCATCATCGCCCACGCCGACAACGCCGCGTGGAACAACCGCATCGAGTGGGTCGGAAGCGTCGCGCTGCTGTTCACGACGTTCATGGCCGCCCTCATCGCGTTCTACATCGGACGCGTGCACCGTGCTCAGCGCGGCGAGCTGCCGGAAGACATCCTGACCGCGGACATCGACGACGGCGACCCCGAGCTCGGCGAGTTCAGTCCGTGGTCCTGGTGGCCGATCGTGCTCGCGTTCTCGGCGGGGCTCGGCATCCTCGGGCTCGCCGTCGGCGTGTGGCTCTTCCCGATCGGCCTGGGCGTCTTCGTCGTGGCGATCGTGGGCTGGGTGTACGAGTACTACCGCGGCCACTTCGCGCGCTGAGAGCGACCATCATCGCACCGGCTCTCGGGCTCCGCGCCGGAGCGGCGTCGGACGCCGGTACTCATCGCGCCGTCAATCAGGATTCCGCGTTCACGTCCGCCTGGGCTGCCGCGGTGGCGGACGGCGTCGGGGGAGGTCCGGGCGGAGAGATCGCGTCGTCCGTCTTCGTCCATCGGCTCATGGCGGGCGCGAGGGAGCCGATCGAGGTCGAGCAGCTCGCGACGCTGCTGCGCATCGCCAACTGGGACCTCCGGGCGCTCGTCGAGCGAGACCCCGCGCTCGACGGCATGGCGACGACGTTCACCGGCCTTTTCGTGGCCCCGGGCGGCACGCTGCTGCTCGCTCACACGGGCGACTCGCGCGCGTACCTCCTGCGCGACGGCGCGATGTCGCGAGAGACCCGCGACGACTCGTTCGTCCAGCTGCTGGTCGACAGCGGCGTCGTCCGGCCCGCTGACGCCGCCTTCCACCCGCAGCGGAACGTCATCACGGCGTCGCTGCGCGGCGGAGAGGACGACCGGATCGCCCTCATGGAGCCGTCCGTGCGCGTCGGCGACCGCTGGCTGCTCTGCAGCGACGGCGTGAGCGACTATGTGCCCGACGAGGAGCTGGTCGCGCTCCTCGCCCAGGGCGACGCCCAGACGGCCGCTGAGGCCGTGGTGGGGCTGGCGCTCACCGCGGGGTCCCGCGACAACGTCACGGCCGTCGTGGGGGACGTCGTCCCCGATCCGGCGTGGACCGTGCGGCCCGTCTTCCATGGGGCGGCCCGTGACCGATTCACCGAGTCGCTCGACGGCGGGAACCGCGAGTCTGCGTGAGCGACTCGGGGCGTGTCAGCTTCTCACCCGCTCGCGGATGACCATGACCTGGGCGTCGAAGACACGGGGGAGGGGGCCGTCGTCGTTCTCGGTGGGCTGTCCTTCGCGCACCCAGTACTCGTAGCCGCCCATCATCTCGCGGACGCTGTAGCCGAGCTTCGCGAACTCCAGGGCGCCCTTCGTCGCGGCATTGCAGCCGGGACTCCAGCAGTAGACGACGATCGGTACGTTGCGGGACAGCTCGTCGGGGGCACGCTCGGCGATCTGCCGGTACGGCATGTGGATCGCGCCGGAGATGCGACCCTGCGTCCACGCCTCGTCACCCCGGACGTCCACGAGGACGAGGCGCTCGCCGGCCTTCTGCGCCTCGTAGACGTCCGACGCGTCCGTCTCGAGGCGGAGCTTCGCGGAGAAGAAGTCGATGGCTTCAGACATGTCCTCAGGCTAAGGACAGCACCCGCGAGCGGGATGCCGGCAGACAGCCGCCCGCCGTCGGATTCCTGCCGTTCGCCTCGGCCGGTCCGCTCGCACCGGGAGCGACGGATGCCTCGGCACCTGGCCCGCGAGGGCCGTGTGCCGAGGCATCCGTCGTCTCATACGGACGTCAGGAGCTCTTCGGCTTCTTTCCGATCGTGTCGTCCCCCTCGGGGATGATGACGTTCGAGGGACGGTTCGCCGTCTCGCCGTGGCGGCCGTCGTCGATGGGCACGTGCGGTGCGTCGGGAACGCCGGCGCGCTCGTGTGCAGCCTGGAGCTCGGCGTCCTTCTCCTCGGCGATGTGCTCGAGCTCGTGGTGCTGGTGCGCCGAGGCGGCGTCGAGCTCGGCTTGCGTGACCGGGGTGAGACGGTCCTCGAAGAACCAGCGCGAGATCGAGGCGCGCAGGTTCTCGTGCCACGGGATGCGGCCGCGGGAGTTCGGACGCACGACGAGCGGCTCGTACGCGTCGTAGTCGACGAGCTTCCAGCGGTCGTACTGGTCGACCGGCTGGTGCACTTCGATGTACTCGCCGCCGGGGAGGCGCACGATGCGGCCCGACTCGTAGCCGTGCAGCAGGATCTCGCGGTCCTTCTTCTGCAGGGCGATGCACATGCGCTTCGTGACGAAGTACGCGATGATCGGCCCGAGGATGAGGAACGCCTGCAGGGTGTGGATCACCCCTTCCATCGTCACCTTGAAGTGCGTGGCGATGATGTCGGACGAGGCCGCCGCCCACATGACCGCGTAGAACGTGACGCCGGCCGCGCCGATGGCGGTGCGGGTGGCCGCGTTGCGGGGGCGCTGCGCGATGTGGTGCTCCCGCTTGTCGCCGGTCACCCAGGCCTCGATGAACGGGTAGAGCAGCACCAGGACGATGAACAGACCGAGGATCGTGATCGGGATGATGATGTTCCACGACCACGTGAAGCCGAACCAGTACGTCTCGAGATGAGGCGGGATGAGGCGCAGCATCCCGTCGGCGAAGCCGATGTACCAGTCGGGCTGGGTGCCGGCCGACACGGGGGAGGGGTCGTACGGGCCGTAGTTCCAGATCGGGTTGATCGTGAACAGCGACGCGATGAGCACCAGCACGCCGAACGTGATGAAGAGGAAGCCGCCCATCTTCGTCATGTACACGGGCATCATCGGGAAGCCCACGACGTTGCTGTTCGTGCGGGCGGGCCCGGCGAACTGCGTGTGCTTGTTGATGACCATGAGCATCAGGTGCACGACGAGCAGCGCGACGAGGATCGCCGGCAGCAGCAGGATGTGCAGCGTGTAGAGGCGTCCCACGATCTGATTGCCCGGGAACTCGCCGCCGAAGAGGAGGAACGACGTCCACGTGCCGATCAGCGGGATGCCCTTGATCATCCCGTCGATGATGCGCAGGCCGTTGCCGGAGAGCAGATCGTCGGGGAGCGAGTAGCCCGTGAAGCCTTCGCCCATCGCCAGGATGAACATGACGAAGCCGATGACCCAGTTGAGCTCGCGCGGCTTGCGGAACGCCCCCGTGAAGAACACGCGGAGCATGTGCACGCCGATGCCGGCGATGAACGCCAGGGCGGCCCAGTGGTGGATCTGACGGACGAGCAGGCCGCCGCGGATGTCGAACGACAGCCGCAGGGTGGAGTCCAGCGCCGCCGACATCTCGACGCCGCGCATCGGCAGGTAGGCGCCGGTGTAGTGGGTCGGGACCATCGACGCCTGGAAGAAGAACGTCAGGAACGTTCCCGTGAGGAGCACGACGACGAAGCTCCACATCGCGATCTCGCCGAGCATGAACGACCAGTGGTCGGGGAAGACCTTGCGGCCGAGCTCCTTCACGAAGCCGGACAGGCTCGTGCGCTCGTCGATGTAGTTCGCCGTGGCGCCGACGAATCGGCCGCCTAGCGGCTTGTCACGCGTCGGGCCGGGCGCACTCGCCGGCTCGAGCGTCACATTCTCCGTGGGGTGGGATCCGGTACTCAATGACGCTCCCAGAAGCTCGGACCGACGGGTTCGGTGAAGTCGCTCTGCGCGACCAGGTAGCCCTCATCGTCGACGGTGATGGGCAGCTGCGGGAGCGGACGAGCCGCCGGCCCGAAGATGACTGCTGCGCTGCGCGACACGTCGAACTGCGACTGGTGGCACGGGCACAGCAGGTGGTGGGTCTGCTGCTCGTAGAGCGCGACGGGGCACCCGACGTGCGTGCAGACCTTGGAGTAGGCGACGATCCCGTCGTACGACCACTCGAGCTTGTTCTGATCGGCCGGGAGGTCCTCGGGCATGAGGCGCATGAGCAGGACGATGGCCTTGGCCTTGGCCTCGAGGTATCCCTCGCTGTGGTCGAGGTCGGCGAGGGCCTCGGGGATGACGTGGAACGCCGAGCCGAGGGTGACCTCCGACGCGCGGATCGGGGTGCCTTCGGGGTCGCGCGCAAGGCGCATGCCCTCTTCCCACATCGTGTGGCTGAGCTCCTCGACCGGGTTGACGTTCTGCGGAGCGAGACCGCGGAAGAGCGTGACGCCGGGGAGGACGGAGGCGACCAGGGCGGCGATGAGGGAGTTGCGGATCATCGCCCGGCGACCGAAGCCGGACTCCTCGTTGGCGTCCTCGAAGGCCTTGACGGCCGCGGCGCGCGTCGAGTCCCGGCCGCGCGTGGCGTGCCGGACCTCGATGAACTCCTTGTCGGACATGATCGCCTTGGTCCAGTGGATCGCGGCGATGCCGATGGCCAGCAGCGCGAGCGCGATGCCGAGACCGACGAAGAGGTTGTTGTCGCGGATGCTCACCAGCGAGCCGTCCTCGATCGGGAACAGGAAGTAGGCGGCGATCGCCCAGATGCTGGCGGCCACCGACAGATAGAACAGCGTGTACACCGTGCGCACGGCGCGCTTCATGGCGGCCGGGTCCTTGTCGGTCATCCGCTCGCGGTGCGGAGCCAGCTCCGGCGTCTGCACCCTGTCGGGGACCGCGACCGCGAGGCCCGACGAGGGCTTCCAGGAAGCCCTCTCGTGCTCGAGCGGGTCGTCCTCGTGAGCCATGCTTCTCCTTGGTGCTCTCGTCAGTGATACGTCAGTTGGACTTCGCGGTGATCCACACGGTGATCGCGATCAGCGTGCCGATGCCGAAGATCCAGATGAAGAGGCCCTCCGACACCGGACCGAGCGACCCGAGCGTGAAGCCGCCGGGTGACACGGACTCCTGCTGGAACAGCAGCGACGAGATGATGTCGCGCTTGTCCTCCGTCGTGAGGTTCAGGTCGCTGAAGACCGGCATGTTCTGCGGGCCGGTGACCATCGCGGCGTACATGTGCAGCGCGCTCGTCTCGTGCAGGGCGGGCGCGTACTTGCCCTCCGTCAGCGCACCGCCGGCGCCGGCGACGTTGTGGCACATCGCGCAGTTGATGCGGAAGAGCTCCGCGCCGCGCGCGACGTCGCCCTGCCCGTCGAGGACCTCCTCGGAGGGGTAGGAGGGACCGGGCGCGATCTCCTGGACGAACGCGGCCATGGCGCGGATCTCGTCCTCGGTGAACTGCACGGGCTTCTGCGGGGCCTGGGGCGCCTGCGCCGCCAGCGGCATGCGGCCCGTCGCGACCTGGAACTCCACCGAGAGCTCGCCGACGCCGTACAGCGAGGGGCCGGCCTCGGTGCCCTGCAGGTCGAGACCGTGGCACGTGGCGCAGTTGGCCTGGAACAGCTTCTTGCCGTCTTCGACCGTGAGGGCGGACTTCACCTGGGTGTCGCCGGTGCTGGCCATCGCGGCCGAGGCGCCGGCGTACGCGCCTCCGGTCAGGAGCAGGCCGATGCCGATGAGGGCGGCCGCGGCCCAGGGGCTGCGGCGTCCGGGGGAGCGGCGCTTGGTCACTCGTGCCATGTCGGGGTACAGCTCCGCTCTATTTCAGGAAGTAGATGACGAGGAACAGCGCGATCCACACGACGTCCACGAAGTGCCAGTAGTACGAGACGACGATCGAGGTCGTCATCTCTTTGCGACCGAAGTTCTTCACGGCGTAGGCGCGCCCGATGACGAGGAGGAACGCGATGAGTCCACCGGTGACGTGGAGGGCGTGGAAGCCCGTCGTCAGATAGAACGCCGACGCGTAGGAGTCGGTGTTGATCGCCATGCCCTCGGCGACCAGCTGCGCGTACTCCCAGACCTGACCGGACACGAAGATCGCGCCCATGATGAAGGTCAGGTAGAACCACTCGACCATGCCCCACTTGCGCACGTCGAAGAATCCGCCGGTCCGGTAGGACTGGAAGCGCTCCGCCGCGAACACGCCCATCTGGCAGGTCACGGACGAGAGCACGAGGATGATCGTGTTCACGGTGGCATACGGGATGTTCAGCAGGACAGTGCGCTCGGCCCACAGGTCAGGAGACGTGTTGCGGAGGGTGAAGTAGATCGCGAAGAGACCCGCGAAGAACATCACCTCGCTGCCGAGCCACACGATGGTTCCGACGGCGACCGGATCGGGCCGCTTGACGGACCGCATCGCCTGGGAATAGGTCGCTTGCGTGGTCGTCACGTTCCCCATTATGGCTGACTCCGAGGGGGGAGAATCCCACTGAGAGGCATCTCTTTGGCCTCGATCGAACTTAGGTGCACCTAAGAGAACGCCTCGAATTCGCCGTGCGGCCGATATGAGCACGCCGATGACGCCCGCCGGGTGCGTCGCCGGCTCCCGGCTAGGCTTCTGCCTCATGGCGGAGCTGTACACGTGGCCGGAGATCTTGACGGCGCTTCTCGACCAGCGCGACCTCAGCGTGTCGGAGTCGACCTGGGCGATGCGCAAGATCATGCGGGGCGAGGCCACGCCGTCGCAGCTGGGCGCATTCCTCGTCGCGCTGCGCGCGAAGGGCGAGACCGTCGACGAGATCGTCGGCTTCCGCGACGCCATCCTCGAGGCCGCGCTCCCGCTTCCCGTCGACGCCGCGGTGCTCGACATCGTGGGGACCGGCGGCGACCGCTTCGGCACGGTGAACGTCTCGACGATGGCGGCCGTCGTGGCCGCGGCATCCGGAGTCCCCGTCGTCAAGCACGGCAACAGGGCGGCCAGCTCGGCCTCGGGGTCGAGCGACGTGCTCAGCGCGCTCGGGATCGACCTGACGCTCTCGCCCGACGCGGTGGCCGAGACGCTCGGCCGCGCCGGCATCACGTTCGCCTTCGCATCGGCCTTCCACCCCGGCTTCCGCCACGCGGGACCCACGCGCGCGGAGCTGGGCGTGCCCACGGTGTTCAACTTCCTGGGGCCGCTGTGCAATCCGGCGCGCGCCGAGGCGAACGCGGTGGGGGTGGCGCACCTCGACCGCGTTCCGCTCATCACGGGCGTCTTCCAGACCCGCGGCGCGACCGCGCTGGTCTTCCGCGGCGACGACGGCCTGGACGAGCTCACCACGACGGGCCACTCGCGCCTGTGGGAGGTCAGCCGCGGCGACATCCACGAGCACGACCTCGACCCGCGCGATCTCGGCATCCCTCTCGCCGAGATCGACGACCTCCTCGGCGGCGACCCCGCGCACAACGCCGCCGTCGTGCATCGCGTCTTCGCGGGAGACCAGGGCGCCGTGCGCGACATCGTCCTCCTGAACGCCGCGGCGGGAATCGTGGCGTACCGCCTCTTCCGGGATGCCGCGCAGGTCCAGCGTCCGATCCTCGAGCGCCTCGCCGAGGCCCGTGACGACGCGGCGGCGGCGGTCGACGACGGCCGGGCGGCCTCGAAGCTCGACGAGTGGGTCGCGGTCACGCGATCGCTCGCCGGCTGAACCCGCCGCGGCCGTCCGGTCCGTCGCGCGCCGCCGCCGCACCGGGAACGCGTGCGCCGGTCTTCCGGGGTCCGCGCCGCCGCCGCTAGCGTGTCGTCGAGGGCCCTATCCCCGAGGAGGACGACATGACCGATGCAGCCGCGACCGCCGACGCGATCGAGCCGCCCGCCAAGAAGGTAGGCCTCGTCAAGGCCGTCGGGATCCTCGGCATCCTCGGCGGCATCCTCCTGATCGTCGTCGGGATCGTCGCCTGGATCGCCGTCACGAGCCAGCTCGTCGCCGAGGACATCACGGTCCCCGACGACGCCGTGGCCTTCCAGGGCCAGCAGGTGACCGGGCCCCTCACCGCCTTCGTCCAGGCGGACACGATCAACCGGCACGCCCTCGAGGCCTCGGGCGGCAAGACGTATGCCGAGCTCGACCAGGACGATCCGGTGCGGGCCACCGTGATGCAGGCGTCCTTCCTCCGCGCATCGCTCTACACCTCGGTCGTCGCGTACGGCGTCTGTCTGTTCGCGGCGGCCGTCGGCATCCTCTCGATCCTCTTCGGATGGGCGCTGCGCCGGCTCGCCGACACCCCCGTCGTGGTCAAGCGCGCGGCACTGGCCGCCGCGCCGTGACGGCGGGATCGGCCCGGCGCGGGCAGGGGTCGCCGTGAACCCCTTCGAAGCGCTCACCGAGATCGCGACGCTCCTGGAGCGGGAGCGGGCCTCCCGCTACAAGTCCAAGGCGTTCCGCGCGGCGGCCGACGCCATCGCCGGCTTGAGCGACGAGGAGCTCCGGGATGCCGCGTCCCTCCGCCGGCGGAAGGGCATCGGCGACTCGACCTTCGCGGTCATCCAGGAGGCGCTCGACGGCGGCGTGCCCGGCTACCTCGTCGACCTGCGCGAACGAGCGGGAGTGGAGCGCGAGTCGGGGCTGCGGAAGCTCCTGCGAGGAGACCTGCACAGCCACAGCGAGTGGTCCGACGGGCTCACGCCCATCGAGCTCATGGCCGCCGCCGGACGCGCGCTCGGTCATGAGTACCTCGCTCTGACCGATCACTCGCCGCGCCTGCGCGTCGCGAACGGCCTGTCCCCGGAGCGCCTGCGGGCGCAGCGCGACGTCGTGGCCGGCGAGAGCGGTGAGGGCTTCACCCTGCTGTGGGGGATCGAGGTCGACATCCTCGACGCGGGCGAGCTCGATCAGGAGCCCGACCTGCTCGACGAGCTCGACGTCGTCGTGGCGTCGGCGCACTCCAAGCTCCGCATGGAGAGGGCGCCGATGACCCGGCGCCTCGTCGCCGCGGTGTCGAACCCGCGCGTCGACGTG
Source organism: Microbacterium sp. BK668 (assembly GCF_004362195.1). Lineage (NCBI taxonomy): Bacteria > Bacillati > Actinomycetota > Actinomycetes > Micrococcales > Microbacteriaceae > Microbacterium > Microbacterium sp. BK668. The sequence goes on along the minus strand of NZ_SNWG01000001.1, from coordinate 2,966,784 downwards.
CTCGGGCACGTCACGGGCCGGCTTGTCGAGGGTTCGCGCGGAACCAGGCCGCAGTCGACGTTCGATCCGAAGGCCGTGTTCGAGGCCTGCGCGGCGCACGGGGTCGCGGTCGAGATCAACTCGCGCCCCGAGCGGCAGGATCCGCCCGACGAGATGATCGCCCTTGCGCTGGAACTCGGATGCCTCTTCTCCATCGACTCCGACGCGCACGCGCCGGGTCAGCTCTCCCTCATCGATTACGGGGCCGAGCGCGCCGAGCGCCTGGGCGTCCCCGCGGAGCGCATCGTGACGACATGGCCGCTCGAGCGGCTGCGCGAGTGGACCGGCCTCCGCCGCGGGGGATGAGGCCGCCCGCGCTCGTCGGCGCGCGAGCGTATCGTGAACGACGGACCGTGGGGTGTCCGACGCGACGTGGCGAAAGGCGGGATCGGGGATGGCGACCGAGCAGCGGGATGCTCTCATCCGGCGTAACGACGAGGAGTTCGCGCAGCTGAGGGAGCTCGTCGAGCGGGTGCGGGCCGACGGCCGGATCGACGAGGAGTTCGCCGGCGATGCCCGGGACCGGAACGTGCGGGACGTGCTCGCTCACCTCCTCGCCTGGCACCTGCTGCTGGAGGGGTGGTACGAGGAGGGGATGATCGGCGGCTCTCCGGCGCTTCCCGCCGACGGCTACACCTGGCGCGAGCTGGACGCCCTCAACGCCGTGCTGCACGAGAGGTATCAGCACGCGACTCTCAGCGACATCGAGTACCGCCTCGATCTCTCGCACGCGGGGCTGCAGCGGCTGCTGCGGACCCACTCCGACGAGGAGCTCTTCGACGCCGAGGCCTACCCCTGGACGCGTGGCTCCCATCTCGGGGAGTTCTGCCTCGAGTGCGGCGGCAACCACTACGCGTGGGCCCGCAGGGCCATCACGACCGGCCTGCCGGCTCGCGTCACGCCGTAGTCGCGAGCGCCTCGACGATGCGCGTCATCGCGGATCCGATGCCCCAGCGCTCCGCGAGGGCCGCGGCATGCGCCTTCCTCCGCTCGTCGAGGGGACGCAGCCGCGAGTCGACATCGGGAAGGTCGAGGTCGCGCACGACCTCCACGACCGTCGGTGCGACGGCGAGGTAGGGGAGGGCTGTCGTGATCTTGGCCGCGACGCCGGCGGACATGCCCTGTCCGGCCTCGGCCGCCGCGATGATGCCGGCGAGGTCGCCGTGCGCTGCGAGAAGGGTCGCGGCGGACTTCTCGCCGATCCCCGCGACGCCGGGAAGGCCGTCGGAGGAGTCGCCGCGCATCGTGGCGAAGTCGGCGTACTGGCTCGGGAGCACGCCGTACTTGCGGACGACGACCTCGTCGGTGATCACCTCGAGGTTGCTCATGCCGCGCGCCGTATACACGACGCGGACGTCGCGCGCGTCGTCGACGAGCTGGAAGAGGTCGCGATCGCCCGTCACGATGTCGACCGGGAGGGAGGCCGTCGTGGCGAGCGTGCCGATGACGTCGTCGGCCTCGTGCTCGGTCGCGCCGACGATCGGGATGCCCACGGCCGCGAGCGTCTCGCGGATGATCGGGACCTGCGCCTCGAGCGGATCGGGGACGACCTCGATGTCGGGTCCGGCGTCGATGACCTCGGCGACCCGGTGAGTCTTGTACGAGGGGATGAGGTCGACACGCCACTGCGGGCGCCAGTCGTCGTCCCAGCACGCGACGAGGTGGGTCGGACGGTAGGTCGTCACGAGTTTCGTGATGATGTCGAGGAAGCCCCGCACCGCGTTGACGGGGGTGCCGTCGGGCGCCTTGACGCTGTCGGGGACCCCGTAGAAGGCGCGGAAGTACAGGGATGCGCTGTCGAGGAGCATGAGCCGGTCGGGCATGCGCTCATCCTGCCACGCCGGTGCGACGCGCCTCGGACGAGGCTCAGCAGCCGGGACCGCCCGGGTTCTCGAGGCACGTCCGCTCGACGAGGGCGGTCCGCACCTCCACGACGCGGACGTCGTACCCGCCGGTCGTCGACGAGACGAATCCCGGCACGGGGCGCCAGCCGGTGCCGAAATCGACCGCGGCCGAGTACTGCACGGTGACATTCACGGGGTAGGTGCCGCGCTCCCGGTAGACGTGGCTCGTCGACGTCGGCGTGAACTGCGCCTGGCCGAGCTGCGCCCACGAGGCGCCGCCCGAGGCGGTCCGCTGGGTCGAGCCGTCGCCGTACTCGAACACGAACCCCGCCGGACGGAAGCGGACGGTCACGTCCCAGCCCAGGAGCGTCCCGGGGATGAGCTGCTCGGATGCCGCGGCGACCACGTTGGCCGGCATGCCGACGACGCCGAAGCCCTCGGGCTCGCCGGTCAGCGACGGCGCGGCCGGGCGGAAAGAGGCCAGGTCGTCGATCGTGACGTCGGGAAGGCCGACGACCGAGTAGATCGGCCGGCACAGCGGGCTGTCGCAGCCGTCGTCGACGGCGGGGTCCACCGGCCCGGGCGGGGTGGAAGGCCGGGATGGACGATCGCGAGAGTTGACGTTCTGGCCACCCGACCCACCGGACGAGCCGCTGCTCCCGGTGGAGGCGCCGATGTCGACCTGCGACCCGGAATTCGCGACGGAGCATTGACCCGTCCAGGCACTGTCGCTATAGCAGTTCCCGCCACTTGTGGGCGCACCCGTCAGCAGGAGCACCAAGGCGAGTGTGCCGATTAGCAAGGAGCGTCGGACCCTTCGACCTTAGAGATCAGGAAGCCGGTCGAAGAGCCCTCTGCTCGATCGAGGGCAACGACTGCTGACTGAATGGCTGGGCGATCTGCACCTACTTGCGACGCACCGCTGGCGTCGCGTACGTCGACTCCGCTCACGTCCGTGCACACCGCGAGAGCAACCTCGGGCGGATCAGGGTTGTACTCCTTCTGCGTGATGGCAGTGATTTTGGTCTCGCCTGACACGACCCAGCCGTCCGCGTGCATGCGACTGAGTGACCTGCGCTCGCCGGCGTTCGCCTCGCCGGTCGTCCAGGCGTAGACGGGCTCGAACGTCTCCGGATCGCTGAGATCCACCTGGTTGAGGGCGTCGACGTACGCGCGGTAGGTGGCCTCGGCCGCGGCGAACGCCTCCTCCTCCGACGTGAAGGCCGGCGTCGGCTCGGGAGCCGGCTGAGGCGAGCACCCCGTCGCCACGGCGACCGCGAGCGCGAACGCTGCGACCGACGTGACGAGGCGGAACTTCACGCGACCACCGTAACCACGGCGCCTGAGGGTCGCCGCACTTATCCACAGCACCGGCCGGCGTCGTGGGCACCGAACCGCGCCGCACCGACCGTTCATCCGTCGTCCGTCGCGGCGTCGCCTCCTGTGCGATCCCCGGTCACCCGAGGCCATGAGCGTGGATCGGACGGTTGCGCGCAACCGACGACCGGGAGACAGATGAGCAGTCGCGACACGGTGCTGGCCTGGGTGGAGTCACCCCTCCAGCTGATCGGCGCGGCCGAATGGGCGTCGGCACACGACCGCGCGGTTCCGATCGCGGGCCGCCTCACGACCCGGATGTCGGAGACCGCCGACGAGCTCGTCGCGCGCGGCGCGCTGTTCGGTGCGATGGAGCCGTATCTCGGCATCCCGTGGAAGCTCCTCGCCCAGCACGACCACTGGCTCATCGGCGACGGCTTCTCGGGACAGTTCCGCCTGGCGCTCACGGCGCTCCGCCCCCGGCGGCTCACCTTCCTCGACGACGGCGCGAACACGCTGCCGTTCGCCCGGGCGCTCGTCGGGACGGGACCGTACGCGCGCCCGGGTGTGGAGGAGGGGCGGATGACTCGGACGCTCGCGCCGTTCGCCCTCGAGCGCACGCTCCGGATCGCCGCCGCACGGCGTGTCACGCTGTTCACGGCCTTCGACATCGCCGAGCGCGAAGCGCTCGCGCGTCGAGGCGTCGCCGTCCGGAACCACCGCTTCGAATGGACGCGGGCCGGCGCGCCGAAGGGCTCCGGCCCCGGACCGCGCGTGCTCATGGGCAGCGCCCGGCCCGTCGACGGGCGGATGGCGCTCGGCGACTACCTGCGCTGGGTGGCCGGGGTCGCGGCATCCGGTCCCGTCACATATCTGCCGCACCGTCGCGAGCCGAAGGCACAGCTCGACGCCGTCAACGAGATCGCCGCTGTCACCGTTTGGGCGGCCGGTCTCCCCGCCGAGCTCGTGCTGGCCGGCGCCCGCGGGCCGCTCGAGATCTTCACCCTCCCGTCGAGCACCGCCACGACGCTCCCGCTCGTGCTGCACGGCGCACGGTTCACGATCCGCACGAGACCTGTGCGCACGAGCGAGGTGGCGTCGTGAGCGAGGTGGTCGCGATCATCCCGGCCCGCGGCGGGTCGAAGGGCGTGCCGCGCAAGAACCTCCGCCGCGTCGGGGGAGTGCCGCTCGTCGCCCGCGCCATCGCCGCCGCCCGCCGGAGCGGAGCCGTCGACCGGATCGTCGTCTCGACCGATGACGCCGAGATCGCCGCGGTCGCCCGCGAGTGGGGCGCGGAGGTCGTCGACCGGCCCGCCGACATGGCCGGCGACACGGCGAGCTCCGAGAGCGCGGTGCTGCACGCCCTCGGCGTCCTCGCCGAGCGGGGCGTCGACGTCTCGGCCGTCGCCTTCCTGCAGGCGACCTCGCCATTCATCCACACCCCCGCCCTGGCCGAAGCCGTGCGCCTCGTACGCTCCGACCGCTTCGACTGCGTCTTCGCGGCCGTGGAGACGTACGGCTTCCTGTGGGCTCGGGATGCCGCGTTCGAGGCCGTTGCGATCAACCACGACGCGGCGCACCGCCCGCGCCGCCAGGACCGCGATCCCCACCACCTCGAGACGGGCGCGTTCTACGTGGTCGACGCCGCCGGGTTCGCGGCATCCGCTCACCGCTTCTTCGGCCGGATCGGGATCGTCGAGGTGCCCGAGCGCACGGCGATCGAGATCGACACCGTGGCGGAGCTCGAGCAGGCGCAGGCGCTCGCCCCGCTCATCGACGCGCCCGAGCCGATCGACGTCGACGTCGTCGTGACGGACTTCGACGGCGTCCACACCGACGACACCGTCGCGGTCGACGACGAGGGCCGCGAATCCGTGCGGGTCAGCCGCGCCGACGGCATGGGCGTCTCGCTCCTGCGAAGGGCGGGCGTCCCGGTGCTCATCCTCTCGACCGAGACGAATCCGGTGGTCGGCGCCCGCGCCCGCAAGCTCCGGGTCGAGGTGCTCCAGGGCGTCGACGACAAGGCGGACGCGCTGCGTGCATGGGCGGATGCCGCGGCGGTCCCCCTCTCGCGCATCGCCTACCTCGCCAACGACGTCAACGACCTCGCGTGCCTCGAGCTCGTCGGCTGGCCCGTCGCTGTGCCCGGCTCCCACCCCCTCGTCCTGGCGGCCGCACGCGCCGTCGTCGACCGGCCCGGCGGCGACGGGGCCGTCCGCGCGCTCGCCGACCGCGTGCTCGCAGCGCGCACGGCATCCCCCGTCCACGAAGAGAACAGGAGCGCACGGTGACCGTCACGATCGGAACGCGCGTCATCGGAGGCGGCCGCCCCGCCTACGTCATCGCCGAGATCGGCCTGAACCACAACGGAGACGTCGAGCTCGCGAAGCGGCTCATCGACCTCGCGGCCGACGCGGGCGCCGACGCGGTCAAGTTCCAGAAGCGCACCCCGGAGCTCGCGACGCCCGAGCACATGCGCGATCTTCCGCGCGAGACGCCGTGGGGCACCATGTCGTACCTCGACTACCGCCGGCGCGTGGAGTTCGGCCGGGACGAGTACATCGAGATCTCCGACCATGCGCTCCTCCGCGGCCTGGAGTGGTTCGCGTCCCCGTGGGACGCGCCGAGCGTCGCCTTCCTCGAAGACCTCGGCGTCGTCGCCCACAAGGTCGCCTCCGCCTCCGTCACCGACGTCGAGCTGCTCGAGGCGCTCCGCGAGACCGGGAAGCCCGTCATCCTGTCGACCGGGATGTCGACTATCGAGCAGATCGATCGGGCGATCGACGTGCTCGGCACCGACCGGCTCGTGCTGATGCACGCCACATCGACGTACCCGATGGAGCCCGAGGAGGCGAACCTCCGCGTCATCCCGGTGCTCCGGGAGCGCTACCCCGGTGTGCCCGTGGGCTACTCCGGCCACGAGCGCGGGCTGCAGATCTCGCTCGCGGCGGTCGCGCTCGGTGCCGTCGCGATCGAGCGTCACATCACGCTGGACCGCACGATGTGGGGCTCCGACCACGCCGCGTCGCTCGAGCCGACCGGGCTGCAGCATCTCGTGCGCGACATCCGCGTCATCGAAGCGGCGCTCGGCGACGGCGTCAAGCGCGTGTTCCCCGGCGAGCTCGCACCCATGGCGAAGCTGCGGCGCGTACCGGCGTGACGGCCACGCCGCAGCGGCGGCTCCGGGTGGTCGGCATCGCCGACACGGATTCGTACGTCAAGTGGGCCGCGGCGCTCCTGGCGGCCCTCGACCCCGAGGACTGGGAGGTCGAGCTCCTCGTCCTCGACACGCCCGTCGTCGTGAGCGAGCAGCAGCAGCGCGCGGCGCTCGCGGGAACCGGGCTGGAGCGCGTCATGAGGGTGACCTTCGCGGCACTCGGGACGCGCCTCGCCCGGCAGCCTCCCGACGCGGTCCTGATCGCGGCCAGGGGGCCGCTCGTGCGGGTGGTCGCACGGCTCGTGGCGGGTCTCGCACCGCGGCCGGTGCTCGTGTCGGGGCTTCCCGGGATCTCGGTCCCGGCGACGCGGAAGTCGCTCGTCTACCGCACCCAGTGCGACCTGTTCGTGCTCCATTCGCGGCGTGAGGTGCGCGAGTTCGCCGCCCTCGCCCGATCGCGCGGCCTCTCGCAGCGGTTCGCGCTCACGCGGCTCCCGTTCGCGGCGCGCTCGCCGGCCAGGACAGGCGATCGGCCGGAGGCAGGAGGTTTCGGGCCGGATCGTCCTGTCCTCGCCGATCCGCCTGTCCCGGGTGCGACGACGGCGGCAGGGCGCGCGCGGACCTGCACCGACCTCGTCTTCGCCGCGCAGGCGATCGTCCCGCGCGATCGCGCCGACCGCCGGCGGCTCGCCGAGCTCCTCGTCCGTGCAGCGCGCGCCGACCCGTCGCGCCGCGTCGTGCTGAAGCTCCGCGCGAGCGCCGGCGAGCATCAGACGCACGCCGAAGCCGACCCCCTGACCGACCTCGTGGCGTCGCTCGGTCCCCGTCCGGCGAACCTCGTCTTCTCGACGGCGCCCATGGCGACGGCCCTCGACTCCGCCGAGGGGCTCGTCACCGTCAGCTCGACCGCCGCGATCGAGGCGGTTGCCCGGGGCATCCCCGTCATCGCGCTCGACACGTTCGGCGTCTCCGCCCGGCTCATCAACGAGGTCTTCCAGGGCAGCGGGCTGTACGGAGGCGAGGAGGATGTCGTTGCGCGGCGGTTCCGGCATCCGTCGCCCGCGTGGCTGCGCGACAACTACTTCCACGATGCCGCCGACGACGACGTGGCCGTGCTCCTGTCGGCTCTCATCGCGCGCCGCCGGGAGGGTCGCCTGGCCGCCAAGCCCCCGCTGCGGCGGACCGGCGGGGCGCTCCGCGACGCGTGGGAGCGCAAGCTCGTGCTGGGCGACCGCGACCGGACGGTCGGCGGCGCCGTCGCGGGAGCGATCGGGATGCCCGTGCGCGGCGCCGTGCGGGCGCTGCAGCGAACGCGGGCCGCCGCGCGGCGGAGCATGCGCCTGTCGCGCGCGGCGTAGACCCGAGCACCGCGCAGTGCCATGCTGAGCGCGTGAGGCGGACAAATGCGCGGGGAGCCGTATCGCTCGCGCTGGCCCTCGTCGCCCTCGGGCTCACGGGGTGCGCGCAGCCGGCGGCGCCGGTCATCGAGCCGGTCGTGATGGAAGCGGACGATCTGCAGGGGCAGACGGTGCAGCTCGCCGTCGGACAGGTGCTCGACATCGACACGGGGTCGCTCGCGGTCGACAGCTACACCGGCGAGGTCGCCGATCCCGACGTCGCGGAGTTCGTGCCCGGGCGCGAGGACGGCGGCGCTCTCTACAACCCGGGAGTCAAAGGGCTCGCAGAGGGGACGACGACCGTCGTGCTGAAGAACTCCGACGGCGGGATCCAGAACGTCACGTTCACGGTCGAGGTCGACCGGTAGCGCCGGACTCGGTCAGCGTCTCGTGGATGCGGCGCAGGTCCTCCAGGAGCGAGCCCACGAGGATCCAGTGCGTGGAGGAGGGCCGGGCCACCGTGAGCTGCGAGGTCAGCGCCGCCGGCTCGTCCGCCGACCGCTGGGCGACGGTCTGCGGGGGCTCGGCGCGCCGCAGCTGCAGGCGCACGTCGTGTGCTGCGCGGTGCAGCTGATCCGCGATCGCCGGGACGGAGGGCTCCTCGTCGATCGTCGGGTCGTAGCGCTCGCTGCAGGCGCGGGTCATACCGATCATCTGCGTGACGATGGGCCGGAAGGTCTCCAGCAGGTCGGTCAGGGCATCCAGCTCGTCACGGTGCCGGCGGCTCCGCGGATTGAGCGTCAGCGACTCGCTGCCGGCGGCGATGGCGTCTTCCGCCGCTTCGAGCTTCGGCCGGACCGCGCGCGCGTCGTCGAGCAGCCGGGCGAGCTCCGACGGCGTCCGGGGCGACTCCAGCGCTCCGCCGAGGCGGTCGAGCGCGTCGGCGAGGGCGTCGCCCAGCTCGTCGACGGCGGCGTGAGCGGGGGCGACGGCGACGGGCGGCACGATCGCGAGATTGACGATGATTCCGATGACCGCGCCGATGAGCGTCTCGAGGATCCGGTCGACGGCGTACGACGGGGTCGCCGTGCCGAGGGCGAGGACGAGGATCCCGCTGATCGCGACCTGGTTCGCCGTGCCCGGCGTCATCCGCAGCGCCCACGCGAGAAGCAGGGCGACCGCCGTCGTCAGGAGGATGACCCACGTCGAGGTGCCGAGCAGGATGCTGAGCACCGACGCGATGAGCACGCCGGCGATGACCCCGACGCTGCGCTCGATCGCCCGCGTCAGCGACTGGTTGAGGCTCGGCTGCACGACGAGCAGCGCCGCGATCGCGGCGAAGACGGGCGGCGGCCCCGGAATGAGGAAGCCGGCGACGAGCCACGCCGCCGACGTCGCGACGGCGGACTTGACCACCTGCAGGAGCGGCGCGCGGCGCGGCGCGCGGATCGTGGCGGGCATGCGCATACGTCCACGCTAGGCCGAGGCATCCTTATCGGCCTCCGCGGCAAATGCAAGGGGGTAACGGTCCGGTCCTGTCCTGCATAGCGTCGATGGGACGTGCGGTGACCCGCACGCGAACACCGGACAGCACAGACACACCCTGGAAGAAGGTAACGCGATGAGCACGAAGGTGGAGAAGAGGATCCTCGTCAACGTCCCGCTCAGCGTCGCATACAACCAATGGACCCAGTTCGAGGAGTTCCCGCACTTCATGAGCGGCATCAAGTCCGTCACGCAGGTGGATGACAAGAACCTCCACTGGGTCGCGGAGATCGCCGGCGTGAAGCGCCAGTGGGACGCGACGATCCTGGAGCAGGTGCCCGACAAGAAGGTGTCGTGGGCAGCGACCGAGGGCGCGACGAACTCCGGCTCGGTGACCTTCGAGGATGTCGGCGGCGGGCAGACCCAGGTGCACCTCGTCCTCGAGTACGAGCCCGAGGGCATCGTGGAGAAGATCGGCGACAAGCTGAACGTCGTGGAGAACCGCGCGGAGGGCGACCTCGAGCGGTTCAAAGAGTTCATCGAGTCCGAGGGCTACGCGACGGGCGCCTGGCGCGGATCGGTCGGCACCGACACCGGCACGCAGGATCCCGGGATCGCGGCCGCCGCCGAGTCCCGCGGCGACAGCGGCAAGGCCGGTATCTCCGGAAAGGTTGCCGCCGGCGTGGGACTGGCCGCCGCCGCCGCGACGGCCGCCGGTGTGGCCGCATCGGCGGCCGCGAAGAAGGACTCCGGCGACACGGAGGATGTCACGCTGACACCCGCCACCGGATCGCCGGACTTCGTCGCGCCCGCCGAGGTGACCGACACCGAGCTCACCGAGCCGGGGGTCGTCGATGCGACGACCCGCACGGCGGACGACCCGCTGTACACGCAGGACCGGACGACAGGCACCACTCCGTAACGGCACCACCCCTGACGGCACCATCGCCCGCCGGCGCGACGGATCATCGGTCCGGTCGAGCCGGCGGGCGCCGTCGTCCCACTCGCCTGGGCGCCCGCCGCTGCTCTCTGTAGAGCTATCGCGACCGCCCACGCCGATGTCTTCGCGCCCGCCTAGGCTGGGTGGCCGTGACGGAACCGGCCGAGCTCCTGCGTGAGGAGCGCGACGGCGCTCGCGCGCGCCTCGAGCTCCTCGACGCCGAGCTCGACGAGCTCCGGGCCGACCGGGGCCGCGAGTCGGCCGACGACGAGCACGATCCCGAAGGCGCGACGCTGTCCGGCGAGTGGTCGCGCCTGTCGGGCCTGCGGTCGGCCGCGCTGGCCGAGCTCGCCGACATCGACGCGGCGCTCGCCCGGGTCGGTGCGGCGGCTTACGGGGTCTGCGTCGACTGCGGAGGGCTAATCCCGGACGCGCGCCTCGAGGTCCGGCCGACGGCGACCCGCTGCGTCGAGTGCGCATCGAAGGCGGGTCGCTGATGTCCTTCGGGCGCGCGGGCGGACGCCCCCGCAGCGACGGCTTCCCGGTCGTGGCTCACGGCGACCCCTGCCCGTGCGGAAGCGGAGCGCGCTTCGACGGATGCTGTGCCCCGGTACTCCGCGGAGAGCCGGCCGCGACGGCCGAGCGCCTCATGCGCTCGCGCTACACAGCCTTCGTCGTGGGTGACGACCGCCACCTGGTCGCGACGTGGCATCCCGGAACACGACCGGACTCCGTCGACCTCGATCCACGCCTGCGGTGGACGGGGCTCGCCATCGTGGCGACCGACGCGGGACGCGAGGGCGACCGACGAGGGAGAGTCGAGTTCCGCGCGTCCTGGCGAGACGGCGGGACGACGGGCGTGCTGCACGAGACGAGCCGGTTCGTGTTCCAGAGCGACCGCTGGTGGTATCTGGACGGCGACCTCGTGTGACGCTCCGCCGGCCCGGTCAGCCGAAGCGACTTAGACTGACGCGATGTCGAGCCTCCCCGCCGCGCTGGCCCGGGGTCCTGTCGTCCTCGACGGCGGTCTGGGCACGCTCCTCGAGGAGCGCGGCAACGACCTCTCCTCGTCGCTGTGGTCCGCTCAGCTCCTGCTCGATCGACCGGCGGAGATCCGCGCGGCGCACGAGGCCTTCTTCCGTGCGGGAGCGCGCGTCGCGATCACGGCCTCGTACCAGGTCAGCTACGAGGCCCTGGAGGACGCGGGACTGGACGCACCGGCGGTCGATCTGCTGCTCATGCGCAGCGTGGCGCTGGCCCGACGCGCGCGCACCGACACCGGTCACGACCACGACGCCTGGGTAGCGGCATCCGTCGGGCCCTACGGGGCGACCCTCGCGGACGGCAGCGAGTACACGGGCGACTACGGGCTCTCGACGGCGCAGCTGCGCGCCTGGCATCGACCGCGGCTGCGCGCGCTCGCCGCGGCGGGTCCGGACCTGCTCGCCATCGAGACGATCCCGTCGCTCTCCGAGGTCGAGGCGCTCGCCGCCGAGCTTCCGGGGCTGGGGGTTCCGGCGTGGCTCAGCGTCACCGTCTCCGGAACGTCGCTGCGGACGGGGGAGAGCCTCGCCGACGCCTTCGCCATCGCCGACGCCACGGAGGAGATCCTCGCCATCGGCGTCAACTGCTGCGACGCCGACGATGTCGCGGGCGCCCTCGCGCTCGCACGCACCGTCACCGACAAGCCGCTGGTCGCCTACCCGAACAGCGGCGAGACGTGGAATGCCGAAGACCGCTCATGGTCGGGGCGCGGTGCGCACCTGGCCGAGCACGTGGACGGGTGGCTCGCAGGCGGTGCCCGGCTCGTCGGCGGCTGCTGCCGCGTCGGCCCCGCCGAGATCCACCGCGTGGCCGAGACCGTCGCGGCGGGCGCGCCGAGTCGACACGACTGAGCCGTCGTCCTACGCTGACCAGCACGCGAGGAAGGGGCGTCCGTGAGCCTTCGCCGGCAGATGCTGCGACGCAAGCCGATCGTCCCGCCGGCCGAGCATCCGGGCGGGCTGCAACGGCGCCTGGGCACCTTCCAGCTCGCCATGCTCGGCGTCGGCGCCACCGTCGGGACGGGCATCTTCTTCGTGATGCACGAGGCGGTGCCGCTGGCCGGTCCCGCCGTCATCCTGTCGTTCCTGCTCGCGGGGCTCGCCGCCGGGCTGTCGGCCGTCTGCTACGCCGAGCTCGCCTCGGCCGTGCCGGTCTCGGGGTCGACCTACTCGTACGCCTACGCGACCATGGGCGAGATCGTGGCGATCGGGGTCGCGGCGTGCCTCGTGCTCGAGTACGGCGTGTCGACGGCCGCCGTCGCCTCCGGCTGGAGCGGATACCTCAATCTGCTGCTCGAGGATCTCTTCGGGTGGAGCGTCCCGCCCGAGCTGAGCGCCGCCCCCGGGGAGGGCGGCATCCTGAACCTCCCCGCCGTCGTGCTCGTGAGCCTGTGCGCCGTCCTGCTCATCCGGGGAACGCGCGAGTCCGCGGTCGTCAACGTGGTGATGGTGCTGATCAAGCTCGGAGTGCTCGTGATGTTCGGCGCGATCGCCTTCACCGCCTTCAGCACCGACAGCTTCGCCGACTTCGCCCCGGCGGGGGCGGCGGGGGTCACGGCCGCCGCCGGCACCATCTTCTTCACCTTCATCGGGCTCGACGCCGTCTCGACGGCGGGAGACGAGGTCCGCGACCCGCAGCGCGCCCTCCCGCGCGCCATCCTCCTCGCCCTCGCGATCGTGGTGGGGGTCTACCTCTTCGTCGCCGTCGCGGCACTGGGCACCCAGCCCTGGCAGGATTTCTCAGACCCCGCGCAGCAGGACGCCGGCCTCGCCGTGATCCTGCAGGACGTCGTCGGCGCAGCGTGGCCCGCGACCGTCCTGGCGGCGGGTGCCGTCGTATCGATCTTCTCCGTGACTCTCGTGACGCTCTTCGGCCAGACGCGCATCCTCTTCACCATCGGGCGCGACGGACTCCTGCCCCGGTCCTTCGCGCGGGTGAACCCCAAGACGCACACGCCCGAGTTCACCACTGTCGTCGTCGCGATCGCCGTGGCCCTGCTCGCGGGCCTCGTGCCGCTGTCGAATCTGTGGGACCTCGTGTCGCTCGGCACCCTGATCGCGTTCATCGTCGTGTCGATCGGCGTCATCGTCCTCCGGAGGACCCGACCCGATCTGCCGCGGGGATTCCGCGTGCCGGGATACCCGGTCGTGCCGATCCTCTCGGTGATCGCGTGCGCGTACATCCTCTCGGGACTGCCGTGGACCACCTACCTCTGGTTCCTCCTGTGGCTCGCCGTCGTCATGGCCTTCTATCTGCTGTGGGGACGGCATCACAGCGTGCTAGGCGACCCCGTCGCCGAGGCCCGCGAGGAGGCGGGGGAGGAGGCGTAGTCAGCGGAGCACGCGCCCCGACAGGGCGAGGCTCGCTCGCCGAGGCATCCACCCCACCAGTTTCGCGACGACCGCGTTGGACCGCCCGCCGACGAAGCTCGGGGGAGTGCTGCGGCGGTCGAGCTCCTTGAGGGTGCGCGTGACGACCTGTTCGGTCGTCTGATAGCGACCGACCGCGGCGTCCTCGCCGCCCACGACGTCGAAGAACTCGGTGCGCGTGGCACCGGGGCTCACGGTCAGCACCGACAGCCCCGACCCGCGCGTCTCGTACGCGAGCGCCTCGGTGAAGCTCAGGACGAACGCCTTCGTCGCGCCGTAGACGGCCATATTGGGGCACGGCTGGTAGGCGCCCGTGCTGGCGATGCTGACCAGCGCGCCGTCACCCGCGGCCACGAGGTCGGGAAGGAACTCGCGCGTCAGCGCGACGACCGACGCGACGTTCACCTGCACCATCTCGGCGATCCGCGCGGGGTCGGCGTCGATGAAGGCGCCTTTCATGCCGAACCCGGCGTTGTTGACGAGGGTGTGCAGTCGGATGCCTCGCTCTTCGAGCGTTGCGCGGATCGTCGCGGTCGCGCCGGGCGCGTTGAGGTCGACGGCGACGGGGGTCGCGGTGATGCGGTGGTCGGCTTCCAGCCGCGAAGCGAGTTCGCGCAGCCGGTCCTCGCGGCGGGCGACGAGCACGACATCGGCGCCGCGCGCGGCGAACTGCCGTGCGAACTCCTCGCCGAGGCCGGAGCTCGCGCCCGTGATGAGAGCGGTGGTTCCGCGGTACGTCATGGTCATGGGACCCAATGTAGACACTGACAGCATTGTTGTCAATGTCTACTTCGGGATAGGCTGTCTGCATGCCGGAGCGCTCGTATCACCATGGCAACCTCCGCAGTGCGCTGCTCGAGCGCGCATGGGATGTCGTCGATTCGGGCGGCGTGGAGGGCCTCTCCCTCCGCAGCATCGCGCGCGACCTCGAAGTGAGCCACGGCGCCTCGGCGCGGCATTTCCGCGATCGCCAGGCGCTGCTGGATGCGCTGGCTGTCGAGGGATTCGCGCGACTGAACGCAGCGCTGGAGGAGTCCGCCGATGCGGAGGAGACCTTCGCGGGCCGTCTCGAGGCGGCCGGGCAGGCGTACATCTCCTTCGCTGTCGCCCACCCCGGGATCCTCGGCGTCATGTACACCGCCAAGCACCACCCCGAAGCAAGCGCCGAGCTCGCCGAGGCGAGCCATGCCGGCATGAGCGGGCTCATCGCTCTCGTCGAGGCGGGCCAGGCCGCGGGTGAGGCGCGAGAGGGCGACGCCGCGCAGCTCGCGCTCATCGCCTTCGCCGCGGTGCACGGCGTCGCGATGCTCTCGACGGACGATCTGCTGGACGGGGTGGGTCCCGAAGACGCCGCCCGCGCGGTGCTGGGGTTCCTCACCGAGGGACTGCGCACCTCATCGACGACGCCGATCACGGGCTGAGCGCTTCTCGCACCCCGCCTTCGCCCGGCGCGGGCGGCTGAGGAATAGCCCTCCTCGCGACGGTGTTCCCGGTGACGTGGACCCGCAGCCCGTCGATGTCGTCGTGATCGGCGCCGGCCAGGCGGGGCTGTCGGCGGGCTATCACCTGCGGCGACGCGGCTTCCTTCCCACGGGCGATGCCGCACCCGGCGACGGCACCTTCGTGGTGCTGGACGCGAACGAGCGGCCGGGCGGCGCCTGGCAGCATCGGTGGGCGTCGCTGCGGATGGGGACCGTGAACGGCATCCACGAGCTGCCCGGCTTCCCCGTCCCGCCGGCCGACCCGGCGGCGCCGAGCCGCGACATCCTGCCCGCCTACTTCGCCGACTACGAGGAGCGCTACGGCCTCGGCGTGCAGCGCCCGGTGGAGGTGCGAGCGGTGCGCCGGGAGGACGACGACCCGGGGGGACGGCTGCTGGTCCAGACCGATCGCGGCACGTGGGCGGCTCGTCACGTGATCAACGCGACGGGCACCTGGACCCGCCCCTTCTGGCCGCACTATCCCGGCCGGCACCGCTTCCGCGGGCTACAGCTCCATGTCGCCGACTACGCATCGGCCGACGAGTTCGCCGGCAAGCGGGTCGTCATCGTGGGCGCCGGAGTGTCTGCGCTGCAGCTTCTCGACGAGATCTCGCGGGTGGGCGACACCGTGTGGGTGACGCGGCGCGAGCCGCAGTGGATCGACGACGAGTTCGACATCCCGGCACGGGTGGCCGCGATCGCCGGGGTCGAGGCTCGCGTGCGGGAGGGACTGCCGCCCGGCAGCGTCATCTCGGTCACGGGCATGCACTGGACTCCCTGGGCGCGTGCTGCGCGCGAGCGCGGCGTCCTCACGCGGCATCCCATGTTCACCTCGATCGAGGAGGACGGCGTGCGGATGCCGGACGGCTCGTTCGAGCCGGCGGACGTCATCCTGTGGGCGACCGGATTCCGCGCCGCGATCGACCATCTCGCACCGCTGCGCCTGCGCACGGCGCACGGCGGGATCCGCGTGGCGGACCGCCGCGCCCTGGATGAGCCGCGGCTCTTCCTGATCGGCTACGGCCCGTCGCAGTCGACCGTGGGCGCCAATCGCGCCGGGCGCGACGCCGTGCGCGCCATCGCCGCGCATCGCGCTCCGGCGGCGGCCGCCTAGCCGCTCCGGGACCGGCAGTCAGGCAGCCCCGCCCGCACGGCCGCCGCCTCGCCACCCGGCGTCGGGTCGTCAGGCCGCCGCCCGCACGGCCGCCGCCTCGCCACCCGGCGTCGGACCGTCAGGCCGCCGCCCGCACCGCTGCCGCGACGTCGGCGGGCGAGCCGCGCCAGGGGGCTCCGTGTCCGGGGAGCACCCACGACGCCCGGAGGCCGGCCAGTCGATCCAGCGACGCGGAGGCCGCGGCCGGGTCGTCCGTGAACGGCGCCGGCTGAGGCCCCGGCCGTCCCGTCAGCACGTGGCGTGTCGTGAGCGCGTCCCCGACGAACACGGCGTCCGCCAGGGGCGAGTGCACCGCGATGCTGCCCGGCGAGTGACCCGGCATGCCGATGATCGCGGGAGCGCCGGGGAGGTCGAGCACGTCGCCGTCGTGCACCTCGGTCACCTCGGTCACGTACCTCGTCGGCACCGCGCGCTTGCGCAGGGCGTACCAGAAGAATCCGATCGTCGGCCCGAGTCGCATGGGTCCCGTGGCGACCTTCGGCTTCTCGCCCGTGCGGGCACGGTGGGCGTCGGCGGCGTGCACGTACACCGGCACACCGTGCTCGCGGCGCAGGCTCTCCGCGAAGCCGATGTGGTCGCTGTCGCCGTGCGTCAGTACGAGGCCGCGGATGTCGGCGGGCGTGCGGCCGAGGTCTGCGAGCTCCCGCTCCAGGTCTTTCGCGTGGCCGGGCAGCCCGGCGTCGATCACCGTGATGCCGTCGTCGGCGACGATGAGGTATGCGGCGACGATGTCGTTGCCGATGCGGTGCAGGTGCGGCGCGAGCTTCATGACGGGGAGCCTCCGGACGGGTCGGGGTTGTCATGGCTACGATATATAGCTATGATGGCTACTGTCAATAGCCATGAGGAGACCGGATGCCGACACCCGACCGCACCTCGTACGCGGAGATCGTCGCCGCCGGCCGCGACCTGCTCGAAGAGGCGGGCGCGGCGGGCCTCACGATGCAGCGCGTGGCCGATCGCGTGGGGGTCCGCGCGCCGTCGCTCTACAAGCGCGTGCGGGATCGCGACGCGCTCGTGTCCGCCGTGGCCGCCTCGACGGTCGACGCTCTGACGGATCGGCTCGAGGCATCCGACGGCTCGCTGGAGAGCCTCGCCCGCATCTACCGGGACTTCGCGCGGGAGCGGCCCGAGGGGTTCCGGCTGATGTTCTCCGCCACGGCACCCCAGACGGCCCTCGACCGCGCCGGCGCGACGATCGTGCGCGCCGCGGCCGGGGTCGTAGGGGAGGAGGACGCGCTGGACGCGGCGCGAGTCGTCACCGCCTGGGCGACGGGCTTCGTCCAGATGGAGCTTGCGCGGGCGTTCCGCATGGGCGGCGATATCGACGAGGCGTTCGAGTTCGGGCTGCGCACGATCCAGCGGGGTCTCGGACGCTGAGGCTGCGACGGGATCAGTCGTCCTCGCTCGACGACAGCCGCCGGTGGGCGGCGAGCAGGGTGAACTCGGGGTGCTCGAGCACGATCGACTCCGCGTGATCGAGGATGTGCCGAACGTGCGCCGGGTCTCCTGACACCACGGCGACGCCGATCGAGGTCCGGCGGTGCAGATCCTGCAGACCGACTTCCGCCACGGATCCCTCGGTGCGCCGCCGCAGCTCGGCGACGAGCGGTCGGACGATGCTGCGCTTCTCCTTGAGGGAGTGCACGTCGCCGAAAAGGACGTCGAACTCGATCCATCCGATCCACATGCGTCCATCGTGGCAAGTGACGGCGTCGCGTGCGGCTTAGGCGGCACGGCGCGCCCGCGCAACCCCCGCCCGTGCGTCGGAGGCGGTGCCTAGGCTGACCGGGACGGAAGGGACATCGCATGGCGCGCATCCTCATCATCGGCGGACACGGCAAGGTGGCACTCCTCCTCGAGCGGATCCTCGCGGAGCGCGGCGACACCGTCACCGGCGTCATCCGCAACCCCGAACATCAGCAGGACGTGCTCGACACGGGAGCGCAGTTCCTCCTCGCCGACATCGAGCGGTTCGACCTCGACCAGCTGACCAACCTCGTGGCGGGCAACGATGCGGTCGTCTGGTCCGCCGGCGCAGGCGGCGGAGATCCCGAACGGACGTACGCCGTCGACCGCGACGCGGCTATCCGCTCCATCGATGCGGCCGTGGCCGCCGACGTGCGGCGGTACGTCATGGTGTCGTGGGCCGGCTCGACCCCGGAGCACGGTGTCCCCGATGACAGCTCCTTCTTCCCGTATGCCGACGCCAAAATCGCCGCGGACGAGCATCTGCGCGCGAGCGGGCTGGACTGGACGATCCTCGGGCCGGGCGCGCTGACGCTCGACCCGCCGACCGGTCGGATAGCCCTCGACCCGGGGAAGGGCGAGGACTCCGTCACCCGCGCCGACGTCGCGGCGGTCATCGCAGCCGTCCTCGACGATCCGGCATCGACGATCGGGCGCACACTCCGGTTCGGCAACGGGGACGTTCCGATCGGAGAGGCCGTCCGCTCCGCGGCATCCTGAACCGCCTCTAGGCTCGAAGCATGCTGGCCACCGTCATCCACGCCCCCCGCGACATCCGCGTCGAAGAGGTTCCCGACCCCGTCCTCTCGACGGGCGGCGACGCCGTGGTGCGCGTGGTCGCCGCGTGCGTCTGCGGCTCCGACCTCTGGCCGTATCGGGGTGTCACGCCCACCCGCGAACCGCACCGCATCGGCCACGAGTTCGTCGGTGTCGTCGAAGAGGTCGGCCCCGAGGTGCATAGCGTCCGGCCCGGCGACTTCGTCATCGCGCCGTTCTACGTCTGCGACGGCACGTGCGCGAACTGTCGCAACGGCGTCAGCACGTCGTGCCTCGCGGGCGGCTGGTGGGGAAGCGACGACCGATTGGGCGGATTCGCCGACGGCGGCCAGGGCGAGCGCGTCCGGGTCCCGCTCGCCGACGGGACGCTCGCGGTCGTCCCCGGGCCGGTCGGAGCCGACGAGATCCCCGGCCTCCTGACGCTGAGCGACGTCATGGGCACGGGTCACCACGCCGCGGTCTCAGCGGGGGTCGGCCCCGGCGATGCGGTCGCGGTGGTGGGCGACGGCGCCGTGGGCCTCTGCGCCGTCATCGCGGCGAAGAGGCTCGGTGCGACGACCATCATCGCCATGTCGCGGCACGCGGCGCGCCAGGCGCTCGCGCGCGAGTTCGGCGCGACGCACATCGTCGAGGAGCGCGGCGACGAGGGCATCGCCCGCGTGCAGGAGCTGACCGGCGGCATCGGCGCCGACCGCGTGCTGGAGTGCGTCGGCACGAAGGAGTCGATGGATCAGGCGCTGCGGTCCACCCGCCCTGGCGGGATGGTCGGATACGTGGGCGTTCCCAACGGAGGCCCCGAGCTTCCGATCCGGCCCATGTTCAACCGGAACGTCGGCGTCAACGGGGGAGTCGCGCCCGTCCGCGGCTACATCGAGGAGCTGCTCCCCGACGTCCGCTCGGGCGCCATCCAGCCGGGCCGGGTCTTCGACCTCGAGCTGCCGCTCGCGGAGGCCGCGGAAGCCTATGCGGCGATGGACGAGCGACGCGCGATCAAGGTGCTGCTGCGCCCCTGACCCGGCGCGAGGAGCGTCAGCGCGCGATCTCGCGCGCGGAGCGTCAGCGCTGTCGCGCGCGCAGTGCGGCGGCCACCTCGCGCGGCGGCCGCCCGAGCAGACGCTCCGCGAACGTCAGATCCCATCCGGTCGCCGCCCGGTTCGCCTTGAGGCCGTCCAGCGTGTACACGCCGGGCGCGGCATCCGTCACCGCCTTCGGGTCCCGGAACCGGATCCCGACCGCTGTCTGGGTCGTGCCGATCCGGTCGATGGCCGACCACGGCACGGAGACCTTCCGCTCGATGCGGATCCCTTCGTCGTCCGCCTCCAGCACCGTGCTCCGCCGGAACTGCCCGACGAGCGAGACGCCGCCGCCGATGCCGAAGACGCCCACGGCGGCGCCGGCCAGGATGATGTTGAGCGGCTCCTGCGGGTTGACGAGGTAGACGATCACGCCCAGCACGGCGATGACGACGCACACGACGGCAAGGGCGATCAGGCGTCCGCGAGGGGTCACGATGCGCACCGGGGGGACAGGAGAGGTCACGGTGCAGAGCCTACGTGCCCGAGGAACATCGCGGGCGGGCTGCGCGTTCTGATACCCTGGAGCGTCACTCGTGTGGCGATCCCGTCACGCCTGCACGCCTTGCGTCAAGTGACCTCGCAAGACCACAATCCGCTTCGCTTCGGCTCGTGGCATCCGCTCGCCTCCGTGCGTACGGCTGCCGGAACCGCGGCCCGAGAACCATAACCAACAAGGACAACCCACTACATGACTATCGCAACGACCGCCCCGGCCACCAAGCAGGTCGCCATCAACGACATCGGATCTGCTGAGGACTTCCTGGCCGCGGTCGAGAAGACCATCAAGTCCTTCAACGACGGAGACCTCATCGAAGGCACCGTCGTGAAGGTCGACCGCGACGAGGTCCTCCTCGACGTCGGCTTCAAGACCGAGGGCGTCATCCCCTCGCGCGAGCTCTCCATCAAGCACGACGTCGACCCCAACGAGGTCGTGAAGGTCGGCGACGAGGTCGAGGCGCTGGTTCTCCAGAAGGAGGACAAGGAAGGCCGCCTCATCCTGTCGAAGAAGCGTGCGCAGTACGAGCGCGCGTGGGGCGACGTGGAGAAGATCAAGGAGAACGACGGCGTCGTGACCGGTTCGGTCATCGAGGTCGTCAAGGGCGGCCTCATCGTCGACATCGGCCTCCGCGGCTTCCTCCCGGCCTCGCTCATCGAGCTTCGCCGCGTGCGCGACCTGACGCCGTACCTCGGCCAGGAGATCGAGGCGAAGATCCTCGAGCTCGACAAGAACCGCAACAACGTCGTGCTCTCGCGCCGCGCCCTGCTCGAGCAGACGCAGTCCGAGTCGCGTACCACGTTCCTCAACAACCTGCACAAGGGCCAGGTCCGCAAGGGCACCGTCTCGTCGATCGTCAACTTCGGTGCGTTCGTCGACCTCGGCGGCGTCGACGGCCTGGTGCACGTCTCCGAGCTCTCCTGGAAGCACATCGAGCACGCCTCCGAGGTCGTCGAGGTGGGCCAGGAGGTCACCGTCGAGATCCTCGAGGTCGACCTCGACCGCGAGCGCGTCTCGCTGTCGCTCAAGGCGACGCAGGAGGACCCGTGGCAGGTCTTCGCCCGCACCCACGCGATCGGGCAGATCGCTCCGGGCAAGGTCACCAAGCTCGTTCCCTTCGGCGCGTTCGTCCGGGTCGCCGACGGCATCGAGGGCCTCGTGCACATCTCGGAGCTCTCGGGCAAGCACGTCGAGCTCGCCGAGCAGGTCGTGTCGGTCGGCGAAGAGGTCTTCGTCAAGATCATCGACATCGACCTCGAGCGTCGCCGCATCTCGCTCTCGCTCAAGCAGGCGAACGAGTCCGTCGACCCGTTCGGCACCGAGTTCGACCCGGCCCTCTACGGCATGGTCACCGAGTACGACGAGCGCGGCGAGTACAAGTACCCCGAGGGCTTCGACCCCGAGTCGGGTGCCTGGCTCGAGGGCTTCGACGAGCAGCGCGAGAAGTGGGAGCAGGAGTACGCCGCGGCCCAGGGCCGCTGGGAGGCTCACAAGGCCGCCGTCGCCAAGGCCGCCGAGGCCGAGGCTGCCAACCCGATCGCCGACGCCCCGTCGTCGTTCTCGTCCGACAGCGGCCCCGCGGGCACGCTCGCGGACGACGAGGCTCTCGCGGCTCTCCGCGAGAAGCTCTCGGGTCGCTGATCCAGCACTGATCGCCTGACGCGATCGCAGAGGGCCGTCACCTCCGGGTGGCGGCCCTCTCGCGTTCCTGAGCGTTCGCTCGACGCCGTCGCCCGGGCCCCGCGCTCGACGTACCCTGAGAGCATGCCTTCCGCACCGTCGCGCGGCCGGTCTGCACGCCGGCTCCTCCCCGTTGCAGGAGCGGCCCTGGCGGGCATCGCCGTGGTGGCCGCCGTAGCCGTCCCGCTCTCCGCGAACGCCACGGTCGACCTTCCGGACCTGACCCCGGAGGAGCTGCTGACCCTGGCGCACTCGAGCGACGTGGACGCCCTGTCGGGGACGATAGAGCAGACCTCCGAACTCGGTCTGCCCGACCTCGGCGGGATCCTCGGGGAGGAGGACCGGTCCGGCGACGGTTCCGGCGGCGCAGGCCCGGCCGACGCGCTCGACCTGCTCGTCGGGTCCCACACGGCGCACGTGTACCTCGACGGCGATCGGGCACGCCTGCAGGTTCTCGACCGGCTGGCCGAGCGCAACGTGTATATCGACGGCGCTGCGGGCGCCGGCTGGTTCGTCGACTCCGAGACCGGGACCGCCACGCGCTTCGCCGTCACCGGCGACCGGGAGGCGCTGCGAGACGCGCTGGAAGAGGCGAAGGCGCAGCGGGATGCCGCCACCGGCGCAGACGCCGCGCTTCCGACTCCCGAGCAGGTCCTGGAGCAGGCGCTCGACCGCCTCGACGACTCCACCCGGGTCTCGGTGGGCACCGACGGGCGAGTGGCCGGTCGCGACGCGTACGAGCTCATCCTTGAGCCGCGGACCGATGACACCCTGGTCGGCCGTCTCGTCTTCGCGATCGACGGCGAGACGGGCATGGCGCTGTCGGCGTCCGTCACCGGGCGCGGCGACGACCAGCCCGCCTTCCGCGTGGGTTTCACGGACATCTCGTTCCAGGCGCCGGATGCGTCGACCCTCGCCTTCGCGCCGGCCGAGGGCTACTCGGTCGTCGAGAAGGATCTGCCCCTCCCGACGGGCGATCAGCTCGATCAGTGGGCCCAGGACCACGCCGCCACCGCGCCGATGAGCGAGGAGGATCGGCCGGTCGTGCACGGCGAGGGCTGGAGCGCCGTCGTGGAGCTGCCGGCGGACGGATCCCGCGCAACGGGGCCGGCGACCGGCGACGCCTCGGCCGACGATCTGCTCCAGCGGATGACCCGCCAGGTCGACGGCGGACGCGTGCTCGAGACGGCACTCGTGAGCGTCCTCTTCGCCGATGACGGGCGGGTCCTCGCGGGCGCCGTACCCGCCCAGCGCCTGGTCGACGTCGCAGCCGGCGACGGCTGAGCGGCGTGACCGACCTCGCGATCCGGACGTCCGGTCTCACGAAGCGCTTCGGCGCGCAGATCGCGGTGGACGACCTGGCGCTGGAGGTGCCGCGCGGAGCCGTGTTCGGCTTTCTGGGTCCGAACGGATCGGGCAAGACGACGACGATCCGGATGCTGCTCGGGCTGGTCCGTGCGAGCGCGGGAGAAGCCGAGGTCCTCGGTGCCGGCATCCCGCACTCGCTCCAGCGCGTCCTGCCGCGGGTGGGGGCCCTCGTCGAGGGGCCGGCCTTCGCGCCGTTCCTCACCGGGACGCAGAATCTGATGCGCTTCGACGCGGCGGCGCGCCACACGAGCGCGTCCGACCGGCCCCGGCGCGTCGCGGCCGCTCTCGAGCGCGTGGGCCTGACCGCCGCCGGCGGCAAGAGGCTCCGCGCGTACTCGCTCGGGATGAAGCAGCGGCTGGGCATCGCGAACGCCCTGCTCGCCCCGCGCGAGCTGCTCGTCCTCGACGAGCCGACGAACGGCCTCGACCCGCAGGGGACCCGAGAGGTGCGGTCGCTCATCCGGTCGCTCGCCGCGGACGGCACGACCGTCTTCGTCTCCAGTCACCTCCTCGCCGAGGTCGAGCAGGTGTGCACGCACGTCGGCGTCATGAGCGCCGGCCGGCTCGTGGCCTCGGGGACCCTCGACGACCTGCGCCGCGGCGACGGCTCGGGGCGCCTCACCGTCCAGACGCCCGACATCGCCCTCGCGCAACGGGTGCTCGCCGAGGCGGGAGTCCTGGCGACGGATGCCGGGTCCGCGACCCTCGTCGGAGTCCTGCGTGCGGGTGCCCCCGCTCCCGAGCGCCTCGTGGCCGCACTCGTGGGCGCGGACGTGCGCGTGCAGGGGTTCGTCGTCGAACGGACGAGCCTCGAAGACCGCTTCGTCGAGCTGACCGGGCAGGGCTTCGATGTCGTCGCGTGACCTGCCGGCGACGATCGAGGACGCGGGTCGCCGGGCATCGGCGGCCCGGCCCAGTGGCGTCCTCGGGCTCCTCGCCGGCGAGACCGCGACCCTCTTCCGGCGCTGGCGCACGTGGGCGATGCTCGCGGCGCTCGCGCTGATCCCGATCCTGCTCACCGTCGCGGTGCGCATCGCGGGGGGCGCCGACCCGGGCAGCGGCCCGCCGTTCCTCGACCAGATAACGGACAACGGCGTCTTCGTCGGTCTCGCCGCCGTCACGGTGGCGCTGCCGCTGTTCCTCCCGCTGACCGTGAGTGTCGCCGCCGGCGACGCGATCGCGGGCGAGGCGAGCCTCGGCACGCTCCGCTACCTGCTGATCGCGCCCTCCGGTCGTCTCGCCCTGCTCGTCGTGAAGTACGTGGTTGCCGCCGCCTTCTGCATCGCGGCGAGCTTCACCGTGGTGGCTGTCGGAGTGCTGGTGGGCGGTGTCGTGTTCGGCGCAGGGCCGGTCACCCTCCTCTCCGGTGCGCAGGTGCCGCTCGCCGAAGGCCTGCTGCGCTGCCTCGCGGTCGTGGCCTACGTCTCGGTGTCGATGCTCGGCCTCGCCGCCATCGGCGTGTTCCTGTCGACGCTCACGACGGCGCCCGTCGGCGCGATGGCGGCGACGGCGATCCTCGCCGTGGCAGCCCAGATCGTCGGGCAGATCCCGCAGCTCTCGGCGATCCACCCGTTCCTGTTCACCGACCGCTGGCTGGGCTACGGCGACCTGCTGCGTTCCCCGGTCTCGTGGGACTCCTTCGTCGACAACGCCGTCCTGCAGGCGGCGTGGATCGTCGTCGCCGGGGCGCTCGCCGCGTGGCGCTTCCTCTCCGCCGACGTGCTGTCGTAGGCCGGGGATACCGTGCTCGCGTGGACGACTTCCCCGACGGCTGCGTGATCGGCGACGGATGCCGCGGGCCGGTCCCCGCGGGCAGCCCGCTGCCGCTGTGCGAACTGCACCTGACCGTCGCGGCGGACTGGACCGCATCGCGGGACGGCGTCGCCGAGCCCCTGCCGTCGCCCTGCCGTCTCTGCGGCTCGAGGCTCGGCATCCGCTACCCGTCCGGGTGGCTGTGCGCGATCTGCGAGTGGCGGCACGGCGAGCTCGTCGACGGCGAGCTTCCGCCGCCGCGGATCGATGTCGTCTACTACCTGCGGTACGCCGAGCGCGTCAAGATCGGCACGACGGCGAATCCTCGCCGGCGCTTCTCGGCCATCTGGCACGACGACCTGCTCGCGCTCGAGCGCGGCGACCGGCGCCTCGAGCAGCACCGGCACGCGCAGTTCGCCGATGAGCGTTTCGGCTCGACGGAGTGGTTCGCCCTGTCCGACCCGCTACGGCGGCACATCGACACCGTCCGCGGCGGAGTAGAGCCGTGGGACACCCACGCCCGGTGGGTCAGCGAGGCCGTCGCCCTCCGCGGATGAGCGGGCGCACGCATCACAGCCGCCTCAAAGGCCCGGGCTATAGCGTGAGGGTCCCGCAGACCCTGGAGGACATGATGGGATTCCTGGACCGCCTGTTCGGCACCGGCAACACCGACCGGCAGGCGCCGCCTGTTCCGCAGAACACCTACGGCCAGCCCTCGTACGGGCAGCCGGCGTATCCGCCCCCGGGCCGGCCGGGGTCCGGACCGCAGCCGGCCGGACCGCAGCCCGGAGGACCGCAGCCAGGAATGCAGCCTCCCCGGAGCGACGACGAGGTCGCGATCGAGCGGTACCGCTACCTGTTGCGCACGGCTCCGCCCCAGACGATCGAGCAGGTGCACGCCGAGGCCTTCGCCAAGCTCTCGCCGGCCCAGCGCCAGCAGGTGCTCGCCGACCTGAAGGCGGGCCTCCCGGCCTACGAGCAGCCTCGGGCCAGCGACCCGCAGTCCCTCGCTCGCGCGGCGACACGCGCCGAGTACATGAACCCGGGGTTCATGGAGCGCACGCTCGGACCGCAGGCCGGTCCGGGGCGCCAGGGCCCGTCCTTCGGCTCGATGGTCGGCGGCTCGCTCCTGGGCACCGTGGCGGGGTACGTCATCGGATCCGCCCTCGTGAGCTCGTTCCTCGCCCCGTCGTTCGCGTACGACTCCGGCTACCAGGACGGGTCGGCGGATGCCTCGGGCGGCGACGCGGCCGGCGATCCGGGAGCGGACGCGGCCGCCGACAGCTCGGCCTTCGGGGACTCGGGGTCGGGGTGGGGCGGCGACGGGGGAGGCTTCGGCGACTTCGGCGGCGGCGACTTCGGGTTCTGACCCGGAGAGTCCGGCTCGCGCGGGGGATCCCGCCACCCTCGCGAACTTGACGCTAGCGTCGAGGCATGGCCTCGGCGACGCCCACCCCCGCTCGCGGGGGCGGCTTCGAGCGCACGCTGGAGCGGACGGTCCTCCTCAACCAGCTCCTCTTCGGCGGAGTCGTGCTGCTCGGAGTGCTGCTGATCGTCGTGACCGGCGTGGTCGAGCACGCGACCTCCTTCGCGATGGGGACCCTGCTCGCGTTCTTCACGACGGGCGCCGCCATGCTCGTGCCGTGGAACCGCCTCCCGGCGCTGCTGACGATGCTCGTCCCCGCCGTGGATGTGGCCGTGATCGGGCTGCTCGCGGCGGCCAGCCCGGAGACGGGTCTCGAGGTCCTGTGGGTGTTCCCCGCCATGTGGTTCGGCGCAGGGATGGGTGCCGCCGGCGTGGGGGTCGCCAGCGGCCTGATCTCGGTGAGCTACTGGACGATCGTGGCCAGCGAGCCGATGCTGTCACTCACGCCGTCCGTCGTTCTCCTGCCCCTCGCGATGGCGGCCGTGGCCGCGACATCCCATCTCTCGGCCCGCAGGGCCTCCGCGCACCGCCTGCTCCTCGAGCGGCAGTCGCAGCAGCTGCGCCAATCGGTCGAGCGTGCGCGCCGCCAGGAGGACCTCATCACGGACGTCCTGGATGCCGTCGACTTCGGCGTCGTCCGCATCCGCGACGACGGCTCCCTCGTCGTCACCAACGAGGCGAACGCGCGCATGCAGCGGGCATCCGAGCGCGCGCGGACCGCTTACGAGGCGGACGGGATCACACCGCTTCCCGAGGAGCGGCTTCCGCTCGCGCGCGCGCGACGGGGCGAGCTCTTCGAGGATGAGCTCGTCTGGTACGGAAGGCCCGGCGACGATCGACGCCGAGCGCAGCGCTCGACCGCGCGCCGCGTCTTCGACACCGATCTCGACCCCGTCGGCACCATCGTCGTGACGCGGGACGTGACGGCCGAGGAGCTGGCCCTCCGCGCACGGGAAGACCTCGTCGCCTCCGTCTCGCACGAGCTGCGCACGCCGCTCACGTCGATCACGGGGTACGTCGAGCTCGCGCTCGAAAACGAGGAGCTTCCCTCGTCCGCGCGCCGGAATCTCGAGGTCGCCCAGCGCAACGCGGAGCGGCTGCTCTCGCTCGTCGCCGACATCCTCAGCGCCTCCGCGGTGTCTCGGCGCGGCATCGACCTCTCGATCGACCGCGTCCGCACCGACCTCGCTGCGGTGGTCCAGGCGGCGATCGAGGCGGCCGAGCCCCGCGCCGCGGAGCGGCGCATCACGATCGACAGCTCGGGCATCGAAGAGGGAGTCGCGTTCGCCGACCCGCATCGCATCCGCCAGGTGGTCGACAATCTCCTCTCGAACGCCATCAAATACGGACGGGAAGACGGCCACATCGCGGTGGGCACGACGCAGGATGACGCCCACGTCTGGATCGTCGTGCGCGACGACGGCCCCGGCATCCCGCCCCAGGAGCTTCCGCGCCTGTTCGAGCGTTTCTTCCGGTCGGATGCGGTGCGCAACACGACGATCCACGGGAGCGGCCTGGGGCTGGCGATCAGTCGTGACATCGCTCGCGCGCACGGGGGCGAGATCACCGTGCAGAGCACGCCGGAGAAGGGGAGCACGTTCGTCGTGCGGCTTCCCGCCTCCAATGGGAATGAGGATGCCGGATGACCAGCCTGTTCGCCACGACCCTTCTCGCAGCGACCGTCGTCGTCACGTGCGGCGTCCTGTTCCTCCTCGAGACGCTCCTGAGGCGCGACACGGGGGCCGGGCGCATCTGGTCGCTCGCCTTCCTCTCCGGCATCCTCACCGTCGTGTGCTACCTCGTGTGGGCGATCTCGTCGGACGGCCAGGCCTGGATCGCGATCGGCTTCGGAAACGCCGCGCTCGTCGCCACGATCGGGTTCCTCTGGCTGGGATGCCGCGCATTCAACAGCGCACGGCTGGACTGGAGCCTGGGAGTCCTCCTCGCCGCGTGCCTCGGAACGGTGGTCGCGGTCCTGCTGGAGGGACCGGGCGGAGGGGACTGGGCGGGCGCCGTGGTGACCTTCCTGTCCGTCGCGGGCTTCGCCGTCTGCGGCGCCGTCGAGACCCGCCGGGGCCGCCTGGGCGGCAGCGTCGTCTCGCTCGGGCTCACCGCGGTCCTCACGGTCACCGCGACCTACTACTCGGCGCGCGCGATCGTGTTCGCGACGCTCGGGCCCGACAGCGAGTTCTTCGAGACGTACTTCGGCCACCTGGCGACGGCGATCCTCACCACGGTGCTCACCATCGTCGCCATGATGACGGGATCGATCCTGCGCGCCGAGGAGCTGACCGGCCGGCCCGCCGGCGAGCCCGCGTCCCTCGCCTCGTCCGGCGACATCCTCGGCGCGGCCGCCTTCGACCGCGTCCTGGCCGCCGCGATGTCCCGGGCTCGCGCCAACCGCGAACTCGTCGCCCTCGTCGCGCTCCGCATGGACGACCTCCCACAGATCCGCACGGCGTTCGGCGCCGAGGTCCAGGCGGAGGTCGCGGAGGAGTGGCGGACGGGCATCCGCAAGTACGCTCCGGGATTCGCGCTCGTGGGCGAGGGAGGGCCGACGACGATGCTCGTGGCCTTCCAGCCGTCGACGGCGGGGAGCGCCCGCCGGACGGCCAGCCGCATCCATCGGCGCATCGTGGACGACTACACCGCGCGGCCGGACACGCCGACACCCGTCATCGGCGTCGGCGTGTCGCTGACCGAGTCGTTCGGGTACGACGTGCAGGCCCTGCGGCGCGCGGCCGACGACGCGGCCTTCGTGTCGGCCTCGAGTCCCGATGCGTCGGTCGTCGTCGCCGGGACGGGGTGATCATCGCGCGGTCATGCGGTAGCCCACGCCGCGGACCGTCTCGATCCAGCGCGGGCGGGTCGCCGATTCGCCGAGCTTCCGACGGAGATTGGCGACGTGCACCTCGATGGCGCGCACGTCGTGCTCGCTCACGAAGTCGGAGC
Organism: Microbacterium sp. BK668; assembly: GCF_004362195.1. Lineage (NCBI taxonomy): Bacteria > Bacillati > Actinomycetota > Actinomycetes > Micrococcales > Microbacteriaceae > Microbacterium > Microbacterium sp. BK668. The sequence continues at coordinate 2,937,321 of NZ_SNWG01000001.1, read as the reverse complement.
CGCCGACGTAGCGCTCCCCGCGCAGCATGAGGGCGAGGTCGCTCTTGCTCACGACGCGTCTGCCCGCGCCCATGAGGTCTGTGAGGATGTCGAACTCGCTGCGGGTCAGGTCGAGATGGGTGCCGTCCGCCTCCGCGAGATGCATCTCGGGATGAACGCGCAGACCGCGGTGGGTCATCCAGCCGGCGTCCGCCGCCGAGGCATCCGGATCCGTCGGATCCGTATCCGGAGCAGGGTCCTCGCGGAGGTCGGACGCGATGACGCGCGGCCGGCGCATCATCGCCTCGACGCGGGCCCTCAGCTCGCGCGGGCGGAAGGGCTTCGTGATGTAGTCGTCGGCGCCGGACTGCAGTCCTTGCAGGGTGTCGATCTCGTCGGCGCGCGCCGTCAGCATGATGATGTACGTCGCGCTGATGGCGCGGATGCGCTTGGCCGTCTCGAAGCCGTCCATGCCGGGCATGCTGATGTCGAGGGTCGTGATGGCAGGATCGTGCTGCTCGACGAGCGCGATGCCCTCGGCTCCGGTCCCGGCCGCATGGACCGTGAAGCCGGCCTGCTCGAGGATCTCGCTGATGAGCCCTCGAATGTCCGCATCGTCCTCGATGATCACAGCGACGTTCGGACCAGCCACTCGTCGCCTCCAGGTGTCAGACTCGACCCGGTTATGGGTATCGGTGATGATATCCCAGAAGACGCGCGTGAATGCCTCCCCAGGCATGGCCTCACCCACTTCCGCGACGCGGCAGGAGCGTGCGCCCGCTGCTCGTCGCCAGGACCCCGCGCGGGCGGATCCGCCCTCGTACACCGGGAAGCAGATCGGCGGCGCCCTCCCCCAGAGCGCCGCCGACCTGCCTCCCGACTGCTCGGGTCACGGGTTCACCCGAGCAGTCGGCCGGAGACTCGCGCCGCGCCCCCCACGCGAGACGCGAGCTCATGCCGGGCGAGGGACGAGAGGCCGACCGATCCCGCGATTCCCAAGATCGCAGGGATGCGGGGCTGATCCGACGGCAGGCTCACGACATCCCCGACTTCATGTGAGAAGTCCCCTCGGGGAGGAGGTCAGGCAGGTCGCCGGTCATGAGAAAACGTTAAGAAGCGACCCTCAGGGGATGCTCAAGCGTTGCCTAAGCGGCCCTTTGCGTTGGAGCAGATCTCCCTCGCTCGCGGCGACCGCCGCTCCGACCGGCGGATCGTCTCGGGTTGCAGCGGACGTGGCATCCTCGTTGACATGCCTCTCGCAGCGCTCACCGGCGGCATCGCCTCCGGCAAGTCCACGATCGCGCGCCGGCTGGCCGAGCACGGAGCCGTCGTGGTCGACGCCGACCGGATCGTGCGCGAGGTGCAGCAGCCGGGGTCGTCCGTGCTGCACGACATCGCCGCGGAGTTCGGGGCATCCGTGATCCGTCCGGACGGATCGCTCGACCGCGCGGCCCTCGGCGGCCTCGTCTTCGGCGACGAGGCCGCTGTGAAGCGGCTCAACGCGATCGTCCACCCGGCAGTCCGCCTCGAGTCGGCGCGCCGGTTCGCCGCCGCGTTCGCGGCCGATCCGGACGCGGTGGTCGTCTACGACGTGCCCCTCCTCGTCGAGGCAAGGGTGGACGATCCGTGGGACCTCATCGTCGTCGCGCACGCGCCCGCCGGCGTCCGAGCCGACCGTCTCGTCGCGCTGCGCGGCCTGACCGAGCAGGATGCCGCAGCCCGGATCGCCTCCCAGGTGCCCGACGACGCGCGCCTGGCCGTGGCGGACGTCGTGATCGACACGTCGGGCTCGATCGACGACACGCTGCGCCAGGCGGACGACCTGTGGGAGCGGCTCCCCGAGCTCATCGCGGAGCGGGCCGCCCGCTGAGCGGCCGCCACCGGCCCCGGGAGCCGCAGCGTCGGCGGTCGGCGGTGCACCGGGCCCGGCGGGGTCGTCGTGGGATACCCTGATCGCACAGGAACGGGAGGCGCGGGATGGGCTTTCTCTCTCGGTTCCGGCGTCGCAAGACGCCGTATGCGGCCGTCGACGACGAAGAGCGCATCGCGCGCTACATCTACCTGCTCAACACGCTGCCCGCGAGCGTCATCGAGAGCGCGCACGCCTCGGCGTTCCGCGACCTGCCCGCCGAGCAGCGTCGCGCGATGTTCGAGCGGCTCCGGCCCTTCCTGTCGGATGCCGAGCGGGATGCCGCCTCGGATGACCCGAGCGTCCTGGCGAAACTCCTCCGACGGGCGGAGGAGCGCCGCGCGGAGCGTGAGAGGGCGGCGACGGATGCCTCGTCCCCCTCGGTGCTCGCGCCGGCCGCGATCGCGCCGCACGACCCTCGCGACGGCGTCGACCCGCGCGGCCTGCTGCGCGATACCGGCGTCATGACGGTGGTGGCGACGAACTTCCTGTTCGCGCAGTCCGTGAACAGCTACTTCCTCTTCGGCGCGGGCTCGCTCATGCTCGCCGACGAGCCGGCATGGATCGGCGACATGGTCGACCCCGGCTCGGCCGGGCTCGACGCCGCGGGAGCCGGAGGGTTCGACGGAGGCGGCGGGTTCGACGGCGGGTTCGACGCCGGCGGCTTCGGCGGAGGCTTCGACGGCGGCGGCGGCTTCGCCTGACGGGATGAGGGGCGGGCGCTCGTCAGGATGAGCCCCGCCATGGGGTTGGCCGACCGCCGTCGGTCTGCCTGTCGGCACGCCTCCTCGCGCTGTACTCTGGCGCCGGCGTGAGGAGGTGCGACATGGGGGGCGCGGCTTCTGAACCGGAACGGATCGCGCGATACATAGATCTCGTGCTCGAGCTTCCCGAGGGCGTCGTGGACGCCGGCAACCTCCACGTGATGAGGCGGCTGCCGTGGTACCGGAGGCGCCAGCTGCTCGAGGCGTTCGCCCCATTCCTGGAAGACGGCGACGAGCGGGATCCGGATGAATGCGCCGTGCTGAGCCGTCTCCTTCGTCGAGCGATCCGCTTCCGCTACGCCGAGAGTGGTCGCCGGGTCGAGGACGACCCGCGAGTCGCCGTCGATCCGATGCTCACTCTGCTCATGGTCAAGGTGGCGTCGGCCGTCATCCATCTGTTCATGACCAGCACCACGATCTCCTGGCATGTCCGTCACGACCGATCCGAACTCGGGTCGGCGGCGCGGACCTGGATCGCCGATCCGGGGACACCGCCGATCTGGGTTCCGTCTCACGATCTCACGCGAGCGTCGGGGGCGAGCGGGTGGTCGTGGATCCTCGACGCCGATCTATGGGAAGACGGGGGTGGATGGGGCGACGACGGCGGAGGTGATGGCGGCGACTGAGCGTGCGCGATGCCCCGGAGCGGTGTGCGGCATCGAGGGATCGCGCTCGCGCCGCCTCCGCCGCCCGCGAACGCCGCCCGCGGTGTCGGAGGGCCCGCCTAACCTGGATGGGTGCAGACGACACGTTCCGTGCGCCCCTTCGAGGTCATCAGCGAGTACGCCCCGAGCGGCGATCAGCCGCAGGCGATCGCCGAGCTCGCCGCCCGCATCAACGCCGGCGAGACCGACGTCGTGCTGCTGGGCGCGACCGGCACCGGGAAGTCGGCCACCACGGCGTGGCTCGTCGAGGCCGTCCAGCGCCCGACGCTCGTGCTCGCGCACAACAAGACGCTCGCGGCGCAGCTCGCCAACGAGTTCCGCGACCTCATGCCCAACAACGCGGTGGAGTACTTCGTCAGCTACTACGACTACTACCAGCCCGAGGCATACGTCCCGCAGACAGACACCTTCATCGAGAAGGACTCGTCGATCAACGCCGAGGTCGAGCGCCTGCGCCATTCGACGACCAATTCGCTGCTGAGCCGGCGCGACGTCATCGTCGTGAGCACCGTCTCGTGCATCTACGGCCTGGGCTCGCCCGAGGAGTACCTGCGCGCGATGGTCGCGCTGCAGGTCGGGGAGCGCTACGACCGCGACGCCCTCATCCGCAAGTTCATCGCGATGCAGTACAACCGCAACGATGTGGACTTCTCGCGCGGCAACTTCCGCGTGCGGGGCGACACGATCGAGATCATCCCGGTGTACGAGGAGTACGCCATCCGCATCGAGATGTTCGGCGACGAGATCGAAGCGCTGTACATGCTGCATCCGCTCACCGGAGACGTCGTGCAGCGCATGGACTCCGTGCCGATCTTCCCGGCGACGCACTACGCCGCAGGCACCGAGACCGTCCAGCGCGCGATCGGAACGATCGAGCACGAGCTCGAGGAGCGCCTCAAGGAGCTCGAGGGACAGAACAAGCTCCTCGAGGCGCAGCGGCTGCGCATGCGCACGACGTTCGACCTCGAGATGCTGCAGCAGCTCGGCTTCTGCTCGGGGATCGAGAACTACTCCCGTCATCTCGACGGCCGCATGCCGGGTGAGCCGCCGCACACGCTGCTCGACTTCTTCCCCGACGACTTCCTCATGGTCATCGATGAGTCGCACGTCACCGTGCCGCAGATCGGGGCGATGTACGAGGGGGATGCCTCGCGCAAGCGCACGCTCGTCGACCACGGATTCCGGCTGCCCAGCGCGCTCGACAACCGACCGCTGCGGTGGGACGAGTTCAAGGAGCGAGTCGGCCAGACGGTCTACCTCTCGGCCACGCCCGGCCGCTACGAGATGGGCATCGCCGACGGCGTCGTCGAGCAGATCATCCGCCCCACGGGCCTGGTCGATCCGAAGATCATCGTCAAGCCGTCGAAGGGTCAGATCGACGATCTGCTCGAAGAGATCCGCGTGCGCTCCGAGCGCGACGAACGCGTGCTCGTGACGACGCTGACGAAGAAGATGGCCGAGGAGCTGACCGACTTCCTCGGCGAGCACGGCGTGCGCGTGCGCTATCTGCACTCCGACGTCGACACGCTGCGCCGCGTCGAGCTCCTCACCGAGCTGCGCGCGGGAGTCTACGACGTGCTCGTGGGCATCAACCTCCTGCGTGAGGGGCTCGACCTCCCCGAAGTGTCGCTCGTGTCGATCCTCGACGCCGACAAGGAGGGCTTCCTCCGTTCGGGGACCTCACTCATTCAGACGATCGGCCGCGCCGCGCGCAACGTCTCGGGCGAGGTGCACATGTACGCCGACAGCGTCACCGACTCGATGCGCAACGCGATCGACGAGACCGAGCGCCGTCGCGACAAGCAGATCGCCTACAACCTGGCGAACGGCATCGATCCGCAGCCCTTGCGCAAGCGCATCGCCGACATCACGGAGGTGCTGGCGCGCGAGGCGTCCGACACCGATCGCATGATGCGTGGGAAGGCGGCCGCCAAGACGAAGTCGGGCAAGGGCAAGGCCCCGACCCCGCAGCTCCGCCGCGAGGGTCTGGCCGCCGAGGGAGCGGAGCAGCTCGAGGCGACGATCGCCGACCTGTCCGACCAGATGCTCGCGGCCGCGGGAGAGCTCAAGTTCGAGCTCGCCGCCCGCCTCCGCGACGAGGTCCAGGACCTCAAGAAGGAGCTGCGGGCGATGGAGCGGGCCGGGCACGCCTGAGCCGACCGCGAAGACGGGGACCGGCCCGGGTCTGAGGGCCTGCGATCAGGGGCAGTGCATCAGCGGCTTGGGGCCGCTGCGGTCGAAGGTGTGCTCCGACATCGGCGCACCGCACAGCGGACAGGCGCGCTCAGCGCGCTCCTTCACCGACGGGGGCGGAGTGGTCTCGTAGGGGCCGACGGCCGCCGGGCCGGCGAGGCGGATGAGCCGGGAGTTGAACCACGCGTACCACCCGCCTGCCTCGCGGACGCGTTGACGCAGCGGCGGGCGGCTGGGGGAGGAGGGTGCGTTCTCGATCACCTTCCTTAGTGTACTAAAGATTCGTGCGGCTAGAATCGAGTCGTGTCCACGTCCGACGACCTTCTCAAGCTCGAGAACCAGCTCTGCTTCGCCCTCGTGACCGCGGCGCGAAACGTCGTCGCGTTGTACCGCCCGGTGCTCGAGCCGCTGGGGCTCACGCATCCGCAGTATTTGGTGATGCTCGCGCTGTGGGAGGACTCTCCGCGCTCTCTCGGCGACCTGGCGGACGAGCTCGCGATGGAGGCTGCGACCCTCTCGCCGCTCGTCAAGCGCCTCGAGGCGCAGGGGCGCGTCACCCGCGCGCGCCGAGCGGGCGACGAGCGCGTCCTCGAGATCGGACTTACCGCAGCCGGCCGGGAGCTGCGCGCGCTCGCCCTCGACGTGCCGCGTCAGATCATGGAGCGCACCGGAATGGATGCCTCGCAGCTCGCCGAACTGCGCGACGGGCTCGCTCCGTTCGCCGGTGGACGGACAGCAGCCGTGCGCCGCGTCTCCTGAGGCGGCGCCTGCAACGACCTCGGCCGGACCTCGGCCGGAGCTCGGCCGGACCTCGGCGTTGCGACGGAGTTCCGCGGAGTGCGGTGCGGCGTGTCAGCGCAGACACGCGGCGTGTCGGCCCCGCAACGATTTCGTGAACTTCCTCTCATCCCCTATGCAACCTCCCAGCGATTTCCTAGGCTCGCTGCGAGGCTCGGCAGGCGAAGGCGCCGCTGTGCCGCGGAGCGTCCACCCGACAGAAGAGGAATGCACATGCCTATGCGGTCGCATCCAGAACACAGCACCCGGAACCGCCGACGGCTCGCCACAAGCGCCGCGGCGGCCGCGATCGCCCTCGGCGCCGGCCTGATCGCCGCGCCGCCCGCCCACGCGGCGACGATCGACGTCCAGATCCTGGCGACGAACGACTTCCACGGGCGCATCGGCGCCAACGGCGTCGAAGCCGGCGCGGCGAAGATGGCGGGTGTCGTCGACAGCCTGCGGGCCGCGAACCCCAACACCGTCTTCGCGGCCGCGGGAGACCTGATCGGGGCCTCGACCTTCGAGTCGTTCATCCAGGACGACAAGCCCACGATCGACGCGCTCAACGCCGCCGGTCTCGAAGTGTCGGCGGTCGGCAACCACGAGCTCGATCAGGGCTACGACGACCTGGTGAACCGGGTGATGGCTCCCTACGACCCGGTCGACAACCCCTGGGGCGGCGCGACCTGGGAGTACATCGCGTCGAACCTCAAGATGCGTGCGACCGGCGACGACGCCGTCCCGGCCTCGTGGATCAAGGAGTTCGGCGACGTCCAGGTCGGATTCGTGGGCGCGGTCACGGAAGACCTCCCGGCGCTGGTGAGCCCGACCGGGATCGCCGACCTCGAGGTCCGCGGCATCGTCGAGTCCGTCAATGCCGAAGCGGCGGCGCTCGAGGCTGCCGGCGCAGATCTCGTCGTCATGCTGGTGCACGAGGGATCTCCGACCGTCGACTGCACTGCGGGCGCGGCGCCGGGCACCGCATGGGGCGAGATCGTCAGCGGCGTCTCGTCCGACGTAGACGCGATCGTGTCGGGACACACCCACCTCGCCTACAACTGCTCGTACACGGTGCAGGACTGGGTCGACGAGGGGCGCGCGGTCACGAAGCGTCCGGTCGTGTCGGCCGGGCAGTACGGCACCAACCTCAATCAGCTGATCTTCCGGGTGGACGGTGCGACCGGCGTCGTCCAGGCCGTCACCCAGACCATCCTCCCCATCGCGACGCAGCCCGGCGATCCCGACGAGGACGTGGCGGCGATCGTGGCCGCCGCCTTCACCGCGGCCGAAGAGCTCGGCAAGGTGAAGCTCGGCACGATGGCCGGTCCCTTCTACCGCGCGAAGCTCGCCGACGGCACGACGGAGAATCGCGGAGGCGAATCCACTCTGGGGAACCTCGTCGCCGAGGTGCAGCAGTGGGCCACCGAGCAGCCGGAGTCCGGGGCCGCGCAGATCGCCTTCATGAACCCCGGCGGCATGCGCCAGGACATGACCGGTACAGCCCTCGCGGACGGCACGCGCGAGCTGACGTACCGGCAGGCGGCCGTCGTGCAGCCGTTCGCGAACACCCTCGTGAACATGCGTCTCACGGGTGCGCAGATCAAGACGGTGCTCGAACAGCAGTGGCAGCGCGACGCGTACAACGGACCCGGCTCGCGCCCTTACCTGCGGCTGGGCACGTCGGAGGGCTTCGAATACACCTACACGCAGGAGATCGTGACGGAGGTACGCCTCGACAACCCCGCGACGCAGGAGAACGAGGCCGGTCTGACGTACGACGAGGCGGAAGGCACCGTGACCGGGATGTGGCTGCACGGCGAGCCCATCGACCTCGCTGCGACCTACTCCGTCACCGCCAACTCGTTCCTCGCGGGCGGCGGCGACAACTTCCGTGAGTTCGCGAACGGAACGAGCAAGCGCGACACCGGCAAGGTCGACCTGGCGGCGATGGTGGACTACATGGAGGAGTTCGCTCAGGAGGCCCCGCTTCCCGTCGACTACTCGCAGCGCGCCGTCAGCGTCGAGTTCCCGGACGGTGCCCCCGCGGCATACGACCCGGCCGGCACCGTCGCGTTCGATGTCAGCTCCTGGGCGATGACGGGCCCGGGTGACCTGAAGGACACCGAGCTCGAAGTCACGCTCGGCGACCAGGTGCTCGGCACCTTCCCGGTCGACAACACCGTCGGCACGCGCGCGTACGACGACTACGGCCAGGCGAAGGTCTCCGTCCCGCTTCCCGCCGACGTGCCGCTCGGCGGCAGCGTCGAGCTCACCCTCACGGGGCCGACGACGGGCACGTCGATCGCTGTGCCGCTCGCCATCGACAAGGCCGACAGCACGACGCTGGCCTGGCCGAACAAGCTGCTGGTGCGCGGCAACGGCGCTGTCCAGTACACGGTGCGCGTCAGCACCGAGGGCGGCGCTGTGCCCACCGGTGAGGTGAAGATCTACGACCGGTCGACGCTCATCGCGACGGTGACCCTGGACGCCGACGACAACGGTCTCGTCAAGGTCAAGCTGCCTCGCCTCCAGAAGGGCCTCCACCTTCTGTGGGCTTCGTACGGCGGCAACGACGACGTCAAGCCCTCCCAGGCGCCGCGCGTGCCCGTCCTGGTGCTTTGACGACGTGCTGAACGACGGATGCCGCGGGGCCGCTGCGCCCCGCGGCATCCGTCATTCCCGTCCGGCCTTCGCGAGCGGCGAACTCCGCGCGAACCCGGTGTCGGAGGGCCCGCCTAGACTTGTCGGGTGCCCATCGTCCCTGTCGTCGCGCCCGCAAACAGCAGCCCGAACCCGGCCGTGAAGTCCGGCTCCACCGGGCAGTTGAGCGTGCGCGGAGCGCGCGTGCACAACCTCAAGGACGTCGACCTCGACATCCCTCGCGACTCGCTCGTCGTCTTCACCGGCCTGTCCGGCTCCGGCAAGTCCAGTCTCGCCTTCGACACGATCTTCGCCGAGGGCCAGCGCCGGTATGTCGAGTCGCTCAGTGCGTACGCACGCCAGTTCCTCGGCCAGGTCGACCGTCCCGACGTCGACTTCATCGAGGGCCTGAGCCCCGCCGTCTCAATCGACCAGAAGTCGACCAACCGCAACCCCCGATCGACGGTCGGCACGATCACCGAGATCCACGACTACATGCGCCTGCTGTGGGCGCGCATCGGCGTGCCGCACTGCCCCGAGTGCGGCGAGATCATCCGGCGTCAGACCGTGCAGCAGATCGCGGATCAGCTTCTGGAGCTTCCCGAGCGCACCCGGTACCAGATCGTCGCGCCGGTCGTGACCCAGAAGAAGGGCGAGTTCGTCGACCTCTTCCGGGAGCTCGGTGCGAAGGGCTACGCCCGCGGGATCGTCGACGGCGAGCTCATCCAGCTCGCCGAGCCGCCGGTGCTGAAGAAGAGCTACAAGCACGACATCGCGGTGGTGGTCGACCGCCTCGTCGCCAGCGACGACATCCTCGGCCGCGTCACCGACTCCGTCGAGACGGCCTTGGGCCTGGCCGGCGGCATCATGCAGGTGAACTTCGTCGACGAGGAGGGCGATGCCGCGTGGCAGAACTTCTCCGAGAAGCTCGCGTGCCCGAACGGCCACCCTCTTCAGCTGACCGAGATAGAGCCGCGGACGTTCTCGTTCAACGCCCCATTCGGCGCCTGTCCCACCTGCTCGGGCCTCGGAACGCGCATGTCGGTCGACGTCGACCTCATGCTCGGCGACGAGGACCTCTCCATCCGCGAAGGCGTGCTCATCCCGTGGACGACGCAGGGCAAGGGACTCTTCCAGTACTACGAGCGGCTCCTCGAGGGACTCGCCGCCGACCTCGGCTTCTCGCTCGACACGCCGTGGAAGAGGCTGCCCCAGGCGGTCCAGGAAGCCGTTCTGCGCGGCGAGAACTACAAGGTCACCGTCCGCTGGAAGAACCGGTACGGGCGCGAGATGCGCTACTCCTCGGGCTTCGAGGGCGTCGTGCCCTACATCGAGCGGCAGTACGCCCAGGCCGAGTCCGACACGCAGCGCCAGCGGTGGGCCGACTATCTCCGCGAGGTCCCGTGTGCGGTGTGCAACGGGGATCGCCTCAAGCCGGAGGTGCTGGCGGTGCTCGTGCACGGGCATTCGATCGCGGATGCCTCGCGCCTGAGCCTCGCCGACGCGCAGCGGTTCTTCGCGCAGCTCGAGCTCACGCAGCGCGAGGCGATGATCGCGGCGCAGGTGCTCCGTGAGATCCGTCTGCGCCTCGACTTCCTGATCCAGGTGGGCCTCAACTACCTCAACCTCAGCCGCTCGGCGGGATCGCTCTCGGGCGGCGAGGCGCAGCGCATCCGGCTGGCGACCCAGATCGGCTCGGGCCTGACCGGAGTGCTCTACGTCCTCGACGAGCCGTCGATCGGCCTGCACCAGCGGGACAACCGCCGCCTCATCGAGACGCTCGTGAAGCTGCGCGATCTGGGCAACACGCTGATCGTCGTCGAGCATGACGAGGAGACCATCCACGCGGCCGACTGGGTCGTCGACATCGGACCCCGCGCCGGCGTCGACGGGGGAGAGGTCGTGCACTCCGGACCTCTCGCCTCCCTGCTCGAGGACCGCGGGTCGATCACGGCCGACTACCTCACGGGTCGCCGCGAGATCCCGACGCCGAACAAGCGCCGCAAGATCGACAAGAACCGCAGGATCTCGGTGGTCGGCGCGCGGGAGAACAACCTCAAGAACGTCACGGTCGACTTCCCGCTCGGCGTGCTCACCGCCGTCACCGGCGTGAGCGGGTCGGGCAAGTCCTCCCTCGTCAACGACATCCTCTACGAGGTGCTCGCCGCGCGGCTCAACGGCGCGCGCCGCGTCGCCGGCAAGCACACCCGCGTCACGGGCACCGACGACCTCGACAAGGTCGTGCACGTCGATCAGGGGCCGATCGGGCGCACGCCGCGCTCGAACCCGGCGACGTACACGGGCGTCTTCGACCGCATCCGCACGCTCTTCAGCGAGACTCCCGAGGCGAAGGTGCGCGGCTACCAGCCCGGACGCTTCAGCTTCAACGTCAAGGGCGGCCGCTGCGAGGCGTGCTCGGGCGACGGCACGATCAAGATCGAGATGAACTTCCTCCCCGACGTGTACGTCGACTGCGAGGTGTGCCACGGCAAGCGGTACAACCGCGACACGCTCGCCGTGCACTACAAGGGCAAGAACATCGCGGAGGTGCTCGAGATGCCGATCGCCGAGGCGGCGGTCTTCTTCGAGCCGATCCAGGCGATCCACCGCTACCTTCAGACGCTCGTCGACGTCGGGCTCGGCTACGTCCGGCTCGGGCAGTCGGCGACGACCCTGTCGGGCGGCGAGGCGCAGCGCGTCAAGCTCGCGACCGAGCTGCAGCGCCGGTCGAACGGCCGCTCCATCTACGTGCTCGACGAGCCGACCACCGGTCTGCACTTCGAAGACGTCCGGCGCCTCCTCGAGGTCCTGAACGGGCTCGTCGACAAGGGCAACACGGTCATCGTCATCGAGCACAACCTCGACGTCATCAAGTCGGCGGACTGGGTCATCGATCTCGGACCCGAGGGCGGGTCCGGCGGCGGCGAGATCATCGCGACCGGAACGCCCGAGACCGTCGCGCGCGTGGAGGGCAGCCACACGGGGGCGTTCCTCGCCGAGGTGCTCGGCCTGACGTCGGCCGACGAGACGGTCGCGCGCAAGGCCGGCTGAGCGGGATGGGCGCCACCACCCGCACGCCGACGGTCGCCTACAAGCCCAGACCCGGCGAGATCCCCACCAATCCGGGTGTGTACCGCTTCCGCGACGCCGACGGGCGCGTGCTCTACGTCGGCAAGGCGAAGAATCTGCGCGCGCGGCTGTCGAACTACTTCGCCCCGCTGCACACTCTCCACGAGCGCACCCGCCGCATGGTGATGACCGCGGCATCCGTCGAATGGACCGTCGTCGCGACAGACGTTGACTCCCTGCAGCTGGAGTATCAGTGGATCAAGGAGTTCGATCCGCCCTTCAACGTCCGGTACCGCGACGACAAGTCGTATCCCTTCATGGCCATCACTCTCGCGGACGAGGCGCCGCGCGTAATCGTGACCCGCAACCGCCGCATCAAGGGGGCGAAGTACTTCGGCCCCTACCCGAAGGTGTGGGCCGTGCACGACACGATCGACCTGATGATCAAGGTCTTCCCGATCCGCACCTGCAGCGACTCGTCGTACAAGAAGGCGATGGCGACGGGGCGGCCGTGTTTCCCGGGGCAGATCGGACGGTGCGGCGGACCGTGCTCGATGAAGGTCACCGTCGAGGAGCATCGTGCGATCGTCGAGGACTTCATCGCCTTCATGTCCGGGGGCGACCAGCGCTTCACCCGTGAGCTGACGGTGCGCATGCGCGAGGCATCCGCCGCGATGGACTACGAGTCCGCCGCGGTGTACCGCGACAAGCTGCAGGCGATCGACGCCGTGCTCAACAAGAGCGCCCTCGTGCTGTCGGAGGACACCGACGCCGACCTCTTCGGCATCGCGGAGGATGAGCTCGCCGCCACCGTGCAGCACTTCGTCATCCGCGGCGGGCGCGTCCGCGGCGTGCGCGCGACGACGATCGAGAAGGAGCTCGACATCACGGGCGCCGAGCTCGTCGATCAAGTGCTGCAGCGCACTTACGGCGCGGCGGTCGAGGCGGACATCCCGAAGCAGGTGCTCGTGCCCGTCCTTCCCGAAGACGCCGCCGAGCTCGAGGAGTGGCTGCGCGGGCGCCGCGGGCGCAACGTCTCGATCCAGGTCGCCCAGCGGGGTCGCAAGGCCGAGCTTCTCAAGACCGCGACGCTCAACGCGCAGCAGGCGCTCATGCTCCACAAGACACGGCGCACGAGCGACTACGTCGCGCGCACCCAGGCCCTCACCGATCTGCAGGAGGCGCTCGACCTCGCCGAGGCGCCGCTTCGCATCGAGTGCTTCGACGTGTCGCATCTCGGCGGCACGAACGTCGTCGCCTCGATGGTCGTCTTCGAGGACGGCCTGCCCCGCAAGGACCAGTACCGCTCGTTCAAGGTCGAGGAGACCACCGACGACACCGACTCGCTCTATCAGGTGCTGACGCGGCGCCTTGCCTACGTCGACCGTGGCGACGACGCTCAGGACGACCCCGCAGACGACCCCGCAGACGATGCCGCAGACGATGCGCTGCGCGAGGCGGGGACGGAGGATGCCGCGCCCGGCGGCCCTTCGCAGGCTGCGGCGGATGACGAGGTCGTCGTGACCGAACGGCGCCGGCCGCGCTTCGCCTACCGCCCTCAGCTGCTCGTCGTCGACGGCGGCAAGCCCCAGGTCGAGGCGGCCGCGCGCGCCCTGCGCGACGCCGGCCATGAGGAGATCGCGCTGTGCGGCATCGCCAAGCGGCTGGAAGAGGTGTGGCTGCCGGGGGAGGACTTCCCCGTGATCCTTCCGCGCACGAGCGAGGCGCTGTATCTCCTGCAGCGCCTGCGCGACGAAGCGCACCGCTTCGCCATCACGCATCAGCGCAAGCGCCGGCGTAGCGACATCCAGAGCGTCCTCGCCGAGATACCCGGCCTGGGCGAGGCGAGGATCCGCGCCCTGCTGCGGCACTTCGGCTCCGTCGCGGCGCTCAAGCGCGCCACGACGGAGCAGATCGAAGAGCTGCCTGGAGTCGGCCCGAAGCTCGCGGCATCCATCCACGCGCACCTCGGCGAGTCCTGACGCGCGCTGCGAGCGGCGAATCGCCCGGTGCGGAGTCGGTAGGCTGATCCGGACGACGGGGGTGGGTCATGACGCAGGAGGAGCCGCAGGACGCCGGCGAGGTCCTGATCGTCACGGGCATGTCCGGCGCCGGCCGCTCGACGGCGGCCGACGCCCTGGAGGATCTCGGCTGGTACGTCGTCGACAATCTGCCTCCGCAGATGCTCAAACCCCTGCTCGACCTCTCCGGCCTCGCCGGCGGCGCCCTGCCGCGTGTCGCGGTCGTCGTCGACGTGCGCGGGCGCGACCTCTTCCGCGAGCTTCCCGAGGTCACGCGCGCGCTGCGCGACGCCAAGCAGCACCTGCGCGTGCTGTTCCTGGATGCCTCGGACGACGTGCTCGTGCGCCGCTTCGAGTCGGTGCGCCGGCCGCACCCGCTGCAGAGCGACGGGACGATCCTCGACGGGATCCGGCGCGAGCGCGACGCCCTCGCTCCGGTGCGGGAGGGGGCCGACATGATCGTCGACACGTCGGGCTACAACATCCACCAGCTCGCGACTCAGATCGTCGACCTCTTCGCGCAGGAGGGTCAGGCCAAGCACGCCGTCACGATCCAGAGCTTCGGATTCAAGTACGGTCTGCCGCCGGACGCCGACATCGTGGCCGACATGCGCTTCCTGCCGAACCCGTTCTGGGACGAGAGCCTGCGCCCGTTCACGGGGGAGGACGACGCCGTGCGCGAGTACGTGCTCGGGCAGGAGGGGGCGCGGGAGTTCCTCGAGGCGTACGCCTCTGCGCTGGCCCCCGTGCTGGAGGGCTACCAGCGAGAGAACAAGCGGCATTCGGTCGTCGCGATCGGCTGCACGGGAGGCAAGCACCGCTCCGTCGTCATGGCGAAGGAGCTCGCCGCCCGGCTCGCCCAAGTGCCCGGTGTGACCGTCCGGGTCAAGCACCGCGACCTGGGCCGCGAGTAGGCTAGACCCTCGTTCCCGAAGCCCTATCGCGAGGAGTCCCGTGTCGCTGACCGCCGACGTCAAAGCCGAGCTGACCGCCGTCCGCGACCCGAGGCCCACGGCGCGCGTCGCTGAGCTCACGTCGCTGCTGCGCTTCTCGGGCGGTCTGCACTCCATCGCCAACCGCGTCGCTGTCGAGGCGGAGCTCGACTCCGACGTCCTCGCCCGTCGCGTCGCGCGCGATCTCGTCGAGATCTACGGCGTGCGTCCCGAGCTCGTGCACGTGCAGGGCTCCGGAGGGCGAGGCGGCAGCCATTACGCCGTGCGCGTCATCGAAGGGGGCGAGACCCTGGCCCGGCAGACGGGCCTCCTCGACCAGCGCCGTCGTCCGGTGCGGGGCCTGCCGAACAAGCTCACGACGGGCGCCCGACCCGACCTCGCCGCCGTGTGGCGCGGCGCCTTCCTCGCCTCGGGCTCGCTGAGCGAGCCCGGTCGCTCCGCCGCCCTGGAGATCTCCTGCCCGTCCGGCGAAGCGGCGATGGCGCTCGTCGGCGCTGCGCACCGTCTGGGAATCGCGGCGAAGGCCCGCGAGGTCCGCGGCGTCCCCCGTGTCGTCGTGCGGGAGGCCGAGGCGATCCGCCAGGCATTGGCCGCCATGGGCGCCGTCCGCGCCGCCGCCGAATGGGACCAGCTGCGCCAGCGGCGCGAGGTCCGCGCCGGCGTGAACCGCCTGGTCAACTTCGACGACGCCAACCTCCGTCGTTCGGCGCAGGCCGCGGTCGCCGCGTGCGCTCGGGTGGAGCGGGCCCTGGAGATCCTCGGAGACGACGTGCCCGATCACCTCAAGCAGGCCGGCGACCTGCGTCTCGCGCACCGGGACGCGAGCCTCGACGAGCTCGGCCACCACGCCGATCCTCCTCTCACGAAGGATGCTGTGGCCGGCCGCATCCGGCGCCTCCTCGCCATGGCCGACAAGAAGGCGGAGGCCGAGGGCCTGCCCGGCACAGAGTCGGCGGTCCCCGCCGGCGCCGCAGACTGAACGCAGACCGAACGCAGATCGAACGCGGGCTGATCGCGCACGGATCGCAGGCTGATCGCGCACGGATCGCGGACGGATCGCGGATGGATGCCTCGACCCGAACGGCCGCGGTGACGCGCGTCTACCCGGCTGTCGCGCGGGGAAGCAACCCCTCTGGCGGTGCGTTGCCCCTCACTAGGATGAACTCGTCACCCTCGCTGGACGCCGGGGATCCCCTGGCGCAGCGCCGACAGGAAGAAGAGACCATGGCGAAGTACACGCTGCCCGACCTCCCCTACGACTACGCCGCGCTGGAGCCGCACATCAGCGGCAAGATCATGCAGCTGCACCACGACAAGCACCATGCGACCTATGTGGCAGGCGCGAACACCGCGCTGGAGCAGCTGGCCGAGGCGCGGGAGAGCGGCAACCTCGCGAACGTCAACAAGCTCGAGAAGGACCTCGCGTTCAACCTTGGCGGCCACGTGAACCACTCCATCTTCTGGACGAACCTCTCGCCGGACGGAGGCGGACAGCCCGAGGGCGAGCTCGCGGCGGCGATCGACGAGTTCTTCGGCGGATTCGAGGAGTTCCAGGCGCACTTCACCGCCGCGGCGACCGGCATCCAGGGGTCGGGCTGGGCTGTCCTGAGCTGGGATCCGATCGGCCGGCAGCTGATCATCCAGCAGCTGTTCGACCAGCAGTCGAACACGGCGCAGGGCACCGTCCCGGTCTTCCAGCTCGACATGTGGGAGCACGCCTTCTACCTCGACTACCTCAACGTCAAGGCCGACTACGTCAAGGCCGTCTGGAACATCGCGAACTGGCAGAACGTGCAGGAGCGCTTCGCGGCCGCCCGCGAGAAGACGACGGGCCTGCTGGTACTGTCATAGCAAGTGCGGCGTCCCGGCGGGCGCCCCGCCGGGACGCCGTTGTCCACTCGTCTGAACTGCAACAACCAGCGCACTCGCGCATGACACCTTCAGGAGAAATTCCGTGACTGTCAAGATCGGAATCAACGGCTTCGGCCGCATCGGACGCAACTACCTCCGCGCGGCTCTCGCGCAGGGCGCTGACCTCGACATCGTCGCCGTCAACGACCTCACCGACAACAAGACGCTCGCCCATCTGCTCAAGTACGACTCGATCCTGGGTCGCCTGAACGAGGAGGTCTCGTACACCGAGGACTCGATCACGGTCGGCGACAAGACCATCAAGGTGTTCGAGGAGCGCGACCCCGCGAACCTGCCCTGGGGCGAGCTCGGCGTCGACATCGTCATCGAGTCGACCGGTCGCTTCACGAAGGCCGCCGACGCCGGCAAGCACATCGCCGGCGGCGCGAAGAAGGTCCTCATCTCCGCTCCCGCCTCGGGCGAGGACGGCACGTTCGTCATCGGCGCCAACGAGGAGACCTACGACTCCGCGACGCAGAACATCATCTCGAACGCGTCCTGCACCACGAACTGCCTCGCGCCGCTCGCGAAGGTCTTGAACGACGAGTTCGGGATCGTCAAGGGCCTCATGACGACGGTCCACGCGTACACCGCCGACCAGAACCTGCAGGACGGCCCGCACAGCGATCTGCGTCGCGCGCGCGCCGCCGCGCTCAACATCGTCCCGACCTCGACCGGCGCGGCCAAGGCGATCGGCCTCGTCCTCCCCGAGCTCAAGGGGAAGCTCGACGGCTTCGCGCTGCGCGTGCCCGTGCCCACCGGCTCGGCGACCGACCTCACGGTCGAACTGGAGCGCGAGGTCACGGTCGACGAGGTCAAGGCCGCCTACAAGGCCGCCGCCGAGGGCCCGCTCAAGGGCATCCTCAAGTACACGGAGGACGAGATCGTCTCGAGCGACATCGTCACCGACGACCACTCCTGCATCTTCGACGCCGGCCTCACGCGCGTCATCGGCAACCAGGTGAAGGTCGTCGGCTGGTACGACAACGAGTGGGGCTACTCCAACCGTCTCGTCGACCTCACCGAGATCGTCGCGTCGAAGCTCTGATCGATCATGGCTCTGCGCACCCTCGATTCGCTGGGTTCGCTGGCCGGCAAGCGTGTCATCGTCCGTGCTGACCTCAACGTCCCTCTTCAGGGCGAGGTCATCACGGACGACGGCCGTGTGCGGGCCACGCTCCCCACGCTGAACGCTCTCATCAATCACGGCGCCCGCGTCGTCGTGTGCTCTCACCTCGGCCGTCCCGACGGCGCCCCCGATCCTGCGTACAGCCTCGCACCGGTCGCCCAGCGGCTCTCCGAGCTCCTCGGCAAGCCCGTCGCGTTCGCCCGCGACACGGTGGGCGAGTCCGCCCGCGAGGCGGTGCAGGCGCTGGAGGACGGCGACGTCGCGGTCATCGAGAACCTCCGCTTCAACCCGGGCGAGACGGCGAAGGATGACGCGGCGCGGCGTGCGTTCGCTGAGGAGCTCGCTCAGCTCGGCGATGTGCTCGTCTCCGACGGCTTCGGCGTCGTCCACCGCAAACAGGCATCCGTGTACGACCTCGCCCAGCTTCTGCCGTCGGCTGCCGGATACCTCATCGAGAAGGAGGTCGACGTCCTCGATCGCCTCACCGAGAACCCGGAGCGCCCGTACACGGTCGTGCTGGGCGGATCGAAGGTCAGCGACAAGCTCGGCGTCATCGCGCATCTGCTCCCTCGCGCCGACAAGATCCTCGTCGGCGGCGGGATGATGTTCACCTTCCTCGCGGCGCAGGGCTACAAGGTGGGCAAGAGCCTCCTCGAGGAGGACCAGATCGAGACGGTCAAGGGGTACATGTCGACAGCGCAGGAGAAGGGCGTCGAGCTCATCCTGCCCGTCGACACCGTGGTCGCAGCGGCGTTCTCCGCCGACGCCGAACGCGCCGAGACGGACGCCGACAGGATCGAAGACACCCCGGTGGGCCCCGAGGCCCTCGGACTCGACATCGGGCCGCAGACCGCGGGTGCGTTCGCGGACGCCATCCGCTCGTCGACGACCGTCTTCTGGAACGGGCCCATGGGCGTGTTCGAGATGGCTCCCTTCGCGGCGGGCACCAAGGCGATCGCGCAGGCCCTCACCGAGGTCGACGGGCTCAGCGTCGTCGGCGGGGGCGACTCCGCCGCAGCCGTCCGCCAGCTCGGGTTCTCGGACGACCAGTTCGGGCACATCTCGACGGGCGGAGGCGCGAGCCTCGAATTCCTCGAGGGCAAGAAGCTCCCCGGACTGGAGGTCCTCGGATGGCAGTGACCGATCGACCGGCTCAGCGGCCGCGTCTCCCGCTCATCGCGGGCAATTGGAAGATGAACCTCGACCACCTGCAGGCGGTCGCGTTCGTCCAGAAGCTCCACTGGACCCTCAAGGACGCCAAGCACGAGGACGGCTCCGTCGAGGTGGCGGTCTTCCCGCCGTACACCGACCTGCGAACCGTGCAGACCCTCCTCGACGCTGACAAGATCCCCTTCGGCCTCGGCGCCCAGGACCTCTCGGCGCAGGATTCCGGCGCGTACACGGGCGAGATCTCCGGCGCCTTCCTCTCGAAGCTGCAGTGCCGCTACGTGATCATCGGGCACTCCGAGCGCCGGCAGTATCACGCTGAGACCGACGAGGTCGTCGCCGCGAAGACCCAGGCGGCCCTCCGCCACGGGCTCGTTCCGGTCATCTGCGTCGGCGAGACGGCGGAGGATCTCGAGAAGTTCGGTGCGAGCGCCGTGCCGGTCGGGCAGCTGGATGTCGCGCTCAAGGACCTGAAGGCGGATGCGGAGATCGTCGTGGCGTACGAGCCGGTCTGGGCGATCGGCTCGGGGCAGGCGGCGACGCCCGAGCAGGCCCAGGACGTCTGCGCGAAGCTCCGGCACGTGGTGGCCGAGAGGCTCGGCCAGGAGGCGGCGGAGCGCACCCGCATCCTGTACGGCGGATCGGTCAAGTCCGGGAACATCGCGAGCTTCATGCGGGAGCCCGACGTGGACGGTGCCCTGGTGGGCGGTGCGAGCCTCGTCGTGGACGAGTTCGCGGCGATCATCCGCTATCAGAAGCACGTCGGAGTCTGACCCGCCCGGTATACTCGTCCCTTGTGCGACCGAAGGGTCGCGCTCCGATGTTCGCGGTGCGACCCCCGGTCGCGCTCCGATGTTCGTGCGATCCCCGTCGATCGCGGCGAAAGGCTTTCACGACTGTGCAGATCCTCGAGTTCGTCCTGCAGGTGCTCCTCGGCATCACGAGTCTCCTGCTGACCCTCCTCATCCTGCTCCACAAGGGTCGGGGCGGCGGCCTGTCCGACATGTTCGGCGGTGGCCTCACCTCGTCGCTCGGCTCGTCGGGCCTGGCGGAGCGCAATCTCAACCGGTTCACCATCATCCTGGCCCTCGCGTGGTTCGTGTCGATCGTGGCTCTCGGTCTGATCACGAAGTTCCAGGGGATCTGATGGCCACCGGAGGCAACGCGATCCGCGGCACGCGCGTCGGCGCGGGCCCGATGGGCGAGCAGGACCACGGATTCCACGCCGAGCGCGTCGCGATCTCGTACTGGGACGCACTCGGCAATGAGACCGTCCGGTACTTCGCCGCCGGGATCCCCGAGGAGGAGATCCCCGATGTCATCGACTCCCCGCACTCGGGTCTTCCCGCCGGGCGCGACAAGGACAATCCGCCGGCGGTGGCCAAGACCGAGCCGTACAAGACCCACCTCGCGTACGTGAAGGAGCGCCGCACGGAGGAAGAGGCCGAGGCCCTGCTCGGCGACGCGCTGCAGCAGCTGCGCGAGCGCCGCGGCGAGGACTGAGTCCGCTCCGCCGCCGCACACCCATACGACGAAGAAGGACCGCGCTCCGGCGCGGTCCTTCTTCGTGCGGCCTGCGCCGTCGTCAGTATTCGCCGGTGATGAGCTCGACCGGAACCTGCGACGCCGCGGCCTCGTCGACGAAGAAGATCGTCCGGCGGCGGCCCTTGGCACCGGCCGCGGGAACGCTCTGGTAGCTCGCGCCGGCGAGGGCGAGGCCGAGCGCCGACGCCTTGTCGGTGCCGGCCAGGACGAGCCACACGCGCTGCGAGGAGTTGATCACCGGACGGGTCATCGTCACGCGGTCCGGCGGGGGCTTGGGGGAGTCCCGCACCGGCAGCACCGCCTGATCGGTCACGCGGATCTCCTCGCGGTCGGGGAAGAGCGAGGCGATGTGCGCGTCCGGCCCGACACCGAGGAAGCAGATGTCGAACGACGGCCACGCGTCGGCGCTCCCCTCCGGGCGGAACCGGGCGAGCTCGCGCGCGTAGTCGGCGGCGGCGGCATCCAGATCTCGGGTCTCGTCGCTCGCGGCGGCGGCGTGGATGTTGGCGGCGGGGATGTCGAGACCGTCGAGCAGGGCGTCGCGCGCCTGCTTCTCGTTGCGCTCGGGATCATCACGGGGGACGAACCGCTCGTCGCTCCACCAGAAGTGGACGAGCGACCAGTCGACCTTCGCGAGCTTGGGATGGCGTGCGGCGGCCGCGAGCACCGCGGAGCCCATCGAGCCGCCGGTCAGGGAGATGTGCGCCGGGCGGCCGTCGGAGGTGATCTTGACCAGTCGGCTGAGGAACCGCGCCGCCACCGAGTCAGCCAGAGTCGCGGGATCGGGGCTGATCACCACGCGCTTCTCGGTGTAGAACTCAGCCATTTGCCTCCGTCGGTTCGGGCGGCCCCAGCAGCTGCCACCCCTCGGTGATCACTCGACCATACAGGAGGTCGGGGTCGAGCCGTCGAAGCTCCTCCGCGAGGCATTCGCGCAGCGTCCGGCGGGGGAGGACCAGGTCGTGGTCGGGCTGGCCGGGCTGATAGAGGCACGCGATCGCGGGGCTCGAGCGCTCGAGCACGATGTCGCCGCTCTCCCGGACGAGGCGCACCGACTTGATGCCGTCGTGCCACTCGTCCGGCGGCAGGTAGCGCCAGTCGACCGGGACGTCGAGCATGAGCCGCAGCCATGCCGCCAGCAGGGCCGTCGAGGGGGAGCTGCTCGCGCCGCGCACCTCGATCGCGGTGATCGGCTCGTACGGCGGCTGGTCGAGCACCGCCGCGAGCTGCTCGCGCCAGTGCGTGAGGCGTGTCCATGCGAGGTCGGTGTCGCCGGGCTCGTGGTTCTCGCCGAGTGCCGACAGGCGGTGCGCGTCGTACGGGCGGGTCGAGGCATCCGTGATCCGCCGCTGCGCGATGCGCCCGAGCGGTGAGGCCGACGGGATCTCCGGCGGATAATCGGGCCACCAGACCACGACGGGGGCGTCCGGCAGGAGGAGCCCGGTCACGAGGCTCTCGATGTTCGAGGCGGCGTCGCCGAAGGCCTGCAGCACGACGACCTCGCTCGCGCCGGCGTCGCCGCCCACGCGGATCTGCGCGTCGAGGCGGGGATCGCCGTCCTTGCCGACCATCAGCACGATGACGCGCATCGGGTGCTCGCGCGAGGCGTCGTTCGCGGCCTCGATGGCCTCTTCCTCGGCGCCGTGGCCCGTGACGATGACGAGCGTGAGGACGCGGCCGAGGGCGACCGCCCCGCCCTCCTCGCGGACGTCGATGAGCGCCCGCGAGATCTTGCTGACGTTGGTGTCGGGGAGTTCGATGATCACGGCCGCCTCCAGGTCCGTCCGTCGCGCGCGAGGAGCTCGTCCGCGGATGCGGGGCCCCACGAGCCGGGCGCGTACTGGTCGAGCGGGCCGCCCTGCGTCGCCCAGAATCGCTCGAAGGGATCGAGGATCTTCCACGAGAGCTCGACCTCCTCGTGCCGCGGGAACAGCGGCGGGTCGCCGAGCAGGACGTCGAGGATGAGGCGCTCGTACGCCTCGGGGCTGGCCTCGGTGAAGGCGTGCCCGTAGCCGAAGTCCATCGTCACGTCACGCACCTGCGTGCCGGCTCCCGGCACCTTCGAGCCGAAGCGCAGCGTCACGCCCTCGTCGGGCTGGACGCGGATGACCAGGGCGTTCTGGCCGAGCTCCGACGTCTGGCTGCGCGAGAAGAGATGCTGCGGAGCACGCTTGAAGACGACCGCGATCTCGGTCACCCGCCGGCCCAGGCGCTTGCCGGTACGGAGGTAGAACGGCACGCCGGCCCAGCGGCGCGTGTTGACCTCGAGCTTGATGGCCGCGTAGGTCTCGGTCGTCGAGTCGGCGGCCATGCCCTCCTCCTCGAGGAAGCCGAGCACCTTCTGGCCGCCCTGCCACCCGCCGGCGTACTGGCCCCGCGCGGCGGCCAGGGACAGGTCCTCCGGCAGGGTCACCGCCGCGAGGACCTTCTCCTTCTCGGCGCGGAGGTCGGCCGCGCCGAACGTGATCGGCTCCTCCATCGCGGTGAGCGCCATGAGCTGCAGGAGATGGTTCTGGATGACGTCGCGTGCCGCGCCGACGCCGTCGTAGTAGCCTGCGCGGCCGCCGACGCCGATGTCCTCGGCCATCGTGATCTGCACGTGGTCGACGTAGTTGCGGTTCCAGATCGGCTCGTAGAGCTCATTGGCGAAGCGCAGCGCGAGGATGTTCTGGACCGTCTCCTTGCCGAGATAGTGATCGATGCGGAAGATCGAGTCGGTCGGGAAGGTCGAGCGTAGGACGTCGTTCAGCTCGCGTGCCGACTCGAGGTCGTGTCCGAACGGCTTCTCGATGACGACCCGGCGCCAGCGGTCCGCCTGGTCGGCCGTGTCGTCGACGAGGCCCGACGACTTCAGCTGCTCGGCGACGACCGCGAAGTCCTTCGGAGGGATCGAGAGGTAGTACGCGTGGTTGCCCATCGTGCCGCGCTCGACATCGAGCTTCTCCACCGTCTCGCGCAGGCGCCGGAAGGCCTCCGGGTCGTCGAAGGTGCCCGAGACGAAGCGGATGCCCTGGAGCAGCTGCTTCCACGTCTCTTCGCGGTACTCGGTGCGCGCGTTCTGCTTGACCGCCTCGTGGACGACCTCCGCGAAGTCCTGATCCTCCCAGTCGCGGCGGGCGAAGCCGACGAGCGCGAAGCCGGGCGGCAACAGGCCGCGGTTGGCGAGGTCGTACACGGCGGGCATGAGCTTCTTGCGCGACAGATCGCCCGTCACGCCGAAGATGACGAGCGCACTGGGGCCCGCGATGCGGTTGAGGCGCCGGTCATCCGGGTCGCGCAGGGGGTTGTGTCCGCGCGAGATCTCGACGCCGCTCCCACTCGGGGCGCTGCTCGATCCAGGGGTCTCCGGAACGGTCATCGGAACGGTGCTCCTACTGGGCGGCTTCGAAGAGCGTGAGCACCTCGAGCTGGGGATCGGTGAGGGTGAGCGTCACGACGGGCCGGCCGTGGCCCTCGGCGAGGACGGAGGCATCTCCGGCCGCCTGCGCCTGGATGAGCTGGCCGAAGGTGAACGGCCGCCCCGGGATCTCGAGGTCGACGTCGGTCGCCTCGAGGATCTGCAGGAACACGCCGTTCGCAGGACCGCCCTTGTGGTACTGCCCCGTCGAGTGCAGGAACCTCGGTCCCCATCCGAACGTCGTGGGCCGGCCGGAGTCGGCGGCGACGAGCTCGCGCAGTCCCGCGAGCTGAGGGAGCGCGAGCCGGTTGACGTACGCCTGGATCGAGACGTAGCCGTCGGCCGGCAGGCGCGACCACAGCGCGTCGAGGACGCCCGCGACCGTGCCGGAGGCGGCCAGGGCGGGGTCGGAGACCCGGACCTCCACGCCGTCGACCGTGAACGCCGGAGCCGCGGGCTCGGGCCGGGCCTCGAGCAGGCCGCGCGTGGCGGCCTTCGCCGACTCGACGTCCGGCTGATCGAAGGGGTTGATGCCCAGCATCCGTCCCGCGATCGCCGTCGCGTACTCCCACACGATGAACTGCGCCGCGAGCGAGCCGCTCACGAGCACTTCACCCGGGTGGCGCTCGCGGAAGTGGAAGGCCTTCGCCTCGTCCACGAAACGGACCACCTGCAGGTCGGACGGCGTGTTCTCGAGCTCGGGCGAGACGGGCAGCAGGACGACCGGAAGGATGCCGGTGCCCTCCTTGCCCGTGGACTCCGCGACGAGCTGCTCGATCCAGTCGGGGAGACCGACGATGTGTGTGCCGTCGGTCACGAGGCCGAGCTTGTCGGCGCGCGGGTCGCCGCCGGCGATCGCCGCGGCGAGGACCAGCGCGGGGTTGTCGGGGCTGTCGATGGCGACCTCGAGGAGCGTCGCGTCCGCCTCTGCGAGGAGCTCGCCGATGTCGACGCCGGCGAGGCCCGTCGGGACGAGCCCGAAGGCCGTCAGCGCGGAGTAGCGCCCGCCGACGCTGGGGTCGGCGTTGAAGACGCGGTACCCCTCGGCTCGGGCCGACTGGTCCAGCGGCGAGCCGGGATCGGTGACGACGACGATGCGCTCGACCGGGTCGATGCCGAGGTCGCGCCACGCCGCCTCGAAGGCGCGCTTGGCCGAGTCGGTCTCGACGGTCGATCCCGACTTCGACGAGACGACCAGCACCGTCCGGCTGAGTCCTCCGGCCTCGGCGTCGCCGTCGATGGCGGCGAGCACCTGTCCGGGGGCCGTCGAGTCCAGGATGACGAGCGGCACGCCCGCCGTCTGCGCGATGACCTCGGGGGCAAGCGACGATCCGCCCATCCCCGCCAGGACGACGCGTGTGACCCCCTTGGCCCGCAGCTCCTCGCGCAACGCCAGGATCTCGGGCACGAGGGGCCGCGAGACGCTGACCGCGTCGACCCATCCGAGCCGCTTCGAGGCCTCGGCCTCCGCGTCCGGCCCCCACAGGGTGGAGTCGGCCGCCGTGATGCCCGACGCGACGAGGTCGGCCACGAGACCGGGCAGCGTCTGATCGACGATGGACTTGACGCGCCCGGTCAGATGGAGGTCGAAGCTCATCGAGCGGCCTCGGGGGCCGCGGCGAGGGCGTTGGTGACGGTGTCCTGCAGCTCGTGCCACGAGACGATGAACTTCTCGACGCCCTCGTCCTCGAGCACCTGCGTCACGTCCGCGAAGTCCACCCCGACGGCGGCGAGCTGGTCGAACACGCCGTGCGCGTCGGCGTAGTTGCCGGTGACGGTGTCGCCGGCGATCTCGCCGTGGTCGAAAGTTGCCTCGAGGGTCTTCTCGGGCATCGTGTTGACGGTGCCGGGGGCGACGAGCTCGGTGACGTAGAGCGTGTCGGGCAGCGACGGGTCCTTGACGCCGGTCGAGGCCCACAGCGGGCGCTGCACGTTGGCTCCGGCATCCGTCAGCGCCTTCGCGCGGTCCTCGGCGAACTTCTGCTCGTACAGCTCGTACGCGAGGCGCGCGTTGGCGACGCCGGCCTTCGACTTGAGGGCGAGCGCCTCGTCCGAGCCGATGGCCACGAGACGCTTGTCGACCTCGGTGTCTACGCGCGACACGAAGAACGACGCGACCGAGTGGATCTTCGAGATGTCGAGGCCGTCCGCCTGCGCCTTCTCGAGGCCCGCGAGGTACGCGTCGATGACCTCCGCGTAGCGTTCGAGGCTGAAGATGAGCGTCACGTTGACCGAGATCCCGGCGCCGATCACCTCGGTGATGGCAGGGAGGCCGGCCTTGGTCGCGGGGATCTTGATGTGCACGTTCGGGCGGTCCACGGCGGCCGAGAGCTTGCGCGCCTCGGCGACGGTCGCCTCGGTGTCGTGCGCGAGGTCGGGGGAGACCTCGATCGACACGCGACCGTCGACACCGCTCGTCGCGTCGGCGACGGGGCGGAAGATGTCCGCGGCATCGCGCACGTCGTCGGTCGTGATCGCGAAGATCGCGTCATCCGTGGTCGCACCGTTCGATGCCAACTCGGCGACCTGCGCCTCGTACGCGTGGCCCTTCGACAGCGCCGTTGCGAAGATGGTCGGGTTCGTCGTCACGCCCGTGACGTTGCGGTTCGCGATCAGATCGGCGAGGTTGCCGGTCGTGATCCGCTCGCGCGAGAGGTCGTCGAGCCAGATGCTGACGCCCTCGGCGGAGAGCTTCTCGGTGGGGGTGCTCATGCGTTGTCTCCTTCGTTCCCCGCCGCAGCGGCGATGGTTTCGCGCGCCGCCTCGACGACGGCTTCGGCGGTGATGCCGAACTTCTGGAAGAGGGTCTTGTAGTCGGCCGAGGCACCGAAGTGCTCGATCGAGACCGAGCGCCCGGCGTCTCCCACGATGCCGCGCCACGACAGTGCGAGGCCGGCCTCGACCGAGACACGGGCCGTGACAGCGGAGGGGAGCACGCTCTCGCGGTAGGCCTCGTCCTGCTCGGCGAACCACTCCAGCGACGGCGCCGACACGACGCGGGCGTTGATGCCCTCTGCCGCGAGCGTCACGCGGGCGGCGATGGCGAGCTGAACCTCCGAGCCGGTGCCGATGAGGATCACGTCCGGCGTGCCGCCGGGAGCCTCGGCGAGGATGTAAGCGCCCTTGACGGCGCCGGCGGCCGAGGCGAACGCGTCGCCGGAGGCCTCGCCCTCGCTCCGCTCGAACACGGGGATGTTCTGGCGGGTCAGCGCGAGGCCCGCCGGGCCAGTGTGGCGCCGGAGCAGCTCGAGCCAGACCACGGCCGTCTCATTGGCGTCGGCCGGGCGCACGACGGTGAAGTTCGGGATGGCGCGCAGGGCCGCCAGCTGCTCGATCGGCTGATGCGTGGGGCCGTCCTCGCCGAGGGCGATCGAGTCGTGCGTCCAGACGTAGATCGAGGGGATGCCCATGAGCGAGGCCAGTCGCACCGCAGGACGCATGTAGTCGCTGAAGATCAGGAACGTCCCGCCGAAGGCGCGCGTGGGGCCGTGCAGCACGATGCCGTTGACGATCGCGCCCATCGCGTGCTCGCGGATGCCGAAGTGCAGCACGCGGCCGAAGCGGTCGCCCGTCCACTCGTGCGTCGACCACTCGCTCGGGATGAACGACTTCGCCGACTTGATCGTGGTGAGGTTGGACTCCGCCAGATCGGCCGATCCGCCCCACAGTTCGGGCAGCGCGTCGGCCAGGGCGTTGATGACGGTTCCGGACGCGGCGCGGGTCGAGACATCCTTGCCCGCCTCGAACGCCGGCAGCGCGGACTCGATGTCGCCCGGCAGCTCGCGCGCCTGCAGGCGGTCGAACAGCGCCTTGCGCTCCGGGTTGGCGGCGGCCCACGCGTCGAACCTCTCCTGCCAGGCCGCCTTCGCCGCCTCGCCGCGCTCGCGCAGCGACCGCGTGTGCTCGAGCACCTCGGCGGGGACCTCGAAGGTCTCGTCCGGGTTCCAGCCGAGGACCTCCTTGGTCGCGCGCAGCTCGTCCGAGCCGAGCGCCGAGCCGTGGATCTTGCCGGTGTTCTGCTTGCCGGGCGACGGCCAGCCGATGATCGTCTTGAGGATGATGATCGACGGCTTGCTCGTCTCGCCCTTGGCCGCCTCGATGGCGGCGTAGAGCTCGGGGACGTCCTCGACGTATTCGCCGGTGCGCTTCCAGTCGACGGTCTGGACATGCCAGCCGTAGGACTCGTAGCGCTTCGCCACGTCCTCGGTGAACGCCACATCCGTGTCGTCCTCGATCGAGATCTGGTTCGAGTCGTAGATCACCACGAGGTTGCCGAGCTCCTGGTGGCCGGCGAGGGAGGATGCCTCGCTCGTCACGCCCTCCTGCAGGTCGCCGTCCGACGCGATGACGTAGATGAAGTGGTCGAACGGCGACTCGCCCGCCGGGGACTCGGGGTCGAAGAGGCCGCGCTCGTAGCGGGCGGCATAGGCGAAGCCGACCGACGAGGCGAGGCCCTGGCCGAGCGGGCCGGTCGTGATCTCGACGCCGTCGGTGTGGCCGTACTCCGGGTGGCCGGGGGTCAGGGATCCCCACGTGCGCAGCGCCTTGAGGTCGCCGAGCTCGAGGCCGAAGCCGCCGAGGTAGAGCTGCACGTACTGCGTCAGCGACGAGTGGCCCGCCGAGAGGATGAAGCGGTCGCGGCCCGGCCAGTGGACGTCGGCGGGGTCGTGGTTGAGAACCCGCTGGTAGAGGAGGTAGGCGGCCGGCGCGAGGCTCATCGCCGTGCCGGGGTGGCCGTTGCCGACCTTCTCGACAGCGTCCGCCGCCAGCACGCGGGCCGTGTCCACGGCGCGCTTGTCGATGTCTTCCCAACGCAGTTCCGACACGGGACCGCCTTTCGTCTGAAGGGTTTCGGCGCCCCGGCGGCCGCGCCGCACAGCGCTCGAGGAGTTCTGGCGGGAGGGGATTCCGCGCGGGGTCGCGCCTGTGGTTGTCAGCATATCGAAGGCCCGAGGCCGGACGGACCCGTGTGCCGTTGTGTGACTGCCACAAACCCGAGGCGCCCGGCAAGCGTCGCACGCCGGGCGATCGCGACCGTTGCGCGGAGGTGTCGGCCACGTGACCGGCCGCTCACCGCTCGCAGCGCGCGGTGGTGAGGCGCCGAGCGGGCCGGGGGGCGGATGCCGATGCCATAGACTTGGACGCGTTTGGCATCGGGCGCACGATACGGGGGGCGATGGACATCTCGAGCACGGCGCACGTGACGACCTCCGCCTCCTCGCGACCCTTCGGTCGCACCGTCCGCGCCTACATCGCGCTGACGAAGCCGCGCGTGCTCGAGCTCCTCCTCGTCACGACCGTCCCGGTCATGATCCTGGCTCAGGGCGGCCTCCCCGACGTCTGGCTCGTCGTCGCGACCGTCATCGGGGGCTCGATGAGCGCCGGCTCCGCCGCTGCGTTCAACATGTACCTCGACCGCGACATCGACGCCCACATGCAGCGCACCGAGAACCGGCCGCTCGTGACGGGCGAGGTCTCGCCGCGCGGTGCGCTGATCTTCGCCTGGACGCTCGCGGTGCTGTCGACCGTGTGGCTGTGGGTGACGACGAACTGGCTGGCGGCGACGCTGTCGGCGGCCGCGATCTTCTTCTACGTCGTGATCTACACGATGATCCTCAAGCGCCGCACCGAGCAGAACATCGTGTGGGGCGGCATCGCCGGGTGCTTCCCCGTGCTCATCGGCTGGACGGCCGTCACCGGCTCGCTGGCCTGGCCCCCCGTCATCCTGTTCCTGCTCGTCTTCCTCTGGACGCCGCCGCATTACTGGCCGCTGTCGATGAAGTACAAGAAGCAGTACGACGATGTCGACGTGCCGATGCTTGGCGCGACGCGCAGCGGCTCGCAGGTCGGCCTGCAGGTGATCCTGTACGCGTGGGCCACCGTCGCGTGCTCGCTGCTGCTCATTCCGGTCGCGGACATGGGTCTCGTCTACACCGTCTCGGCGCTCGTCTTCGGCGGCTGGTTCATCTACGAATCGCATCGCCTGTACAACCGCGCCGTGCGCGGCACCGAGCCGCGGCCGATGCGCGTGTTCCACGCCTCGATCACGTACCTCACCCTTCTCTTCGTCGCGATCGCCGTCGACCCGCTGCTGCCCTTCTGACCCCGGTCGAGGCATCCCCCCGGCTGGAGGCTTCCCGGGGTTCCGACCTGCCGCGGTTCCCACCCGCCGGGGTTCGGACCTGCCCTGGTTCCCGCCGGCTGCGCAACTGAGGGGATCTGCACTTCTGAGGACCCGGAAGCACTCCCCGGTCCTCACTTCTGCCGATCTCCTCAGTTCTGCCGCCGATGCGCTCTCCTCCCGAGCACGTCGCGACGTCGCGTTGTGCACGCACCGCCGGAACTCCGGCGCTCCAGCGGGGCAGAGACGGAAGTCTCGGCGACATGCCGCCTGCTCGCGCCGATCACTCCCGACTGATGGATGCCGTGAACAGCCGCGGCGGGGTCGCGCGGGCGTCGACGCTGCAACGCGAAGGACACTCGCGTCATCGCATCGCGGCGGCAGTGCACGGCGGCGCGATCCATCGGGTGCGGCGCGACTGGGTCGCGGTGCCGGGAGCGGATGCCGAGCTCGTCGCGGCGGCCAGGTGCGGGGTCGTCCTCACCTGCGTCACGCAGGCGCGCCGGCGCGGACTCTGGGTGCTGCGCGAGGACCAGCCGCACGTGGCCTCTCCACCGCATGCGGGCCGGCCGAGGCCCGAGCGTGCTTTCGTGCACTGGGCGGAGCCGCCCGTGCCGCGTCATCCTGATCAGCTGGTCGACGGCATCGAGAACGTGCTCGCCGCGATCGCGACGTGTCAGCCGCACGACGCCGCCCTCGCGATCTGGGACTCGGCGTTCCGGCAGGGGCTCGTCTCGAGGGACGGACTCGCGGGACTGGCGCTTCCCCGAAGCGCCGAGACACTGCTCGCCGAGGTCGTGCCGTATCTGGACTCGGGCTTGGAGTCGATCTTCCTCACCAGGCTGCGCTGGCTCTCGGTGAGGATCGTCCCGCAGGCATGGATCCACGGGCACCGCGTCGACTTCCTCATCGGCGAGCGGCTCGTCGTGCAGATCGACGGCGGCCATCACGTGGGCCGCCAGCGCAACGAGGACGTCGCCCATGATGCCCAGCTGCTCGTCCGGGGCTACCACGTGCTGCGCTTCGGCTACGGGCAGATCATCGACGACTGGCCCGCGGTCCAGGACGTCATCGTGCGTGCCGTCGCCCGTGGGCTGCACCGTGCGACGCGCTCGGCGCCGCGTAAGTGAGGGGATCTGCGCAGATGAGGACGAGCGGTGGCCCGTCGGTCCTCAGAAGTGCAGATCTCCTCAGTTCGGCAGGGGCGCGATCCACGTGGGCGGAGCCGCGGACCCGGAGAGACGCCGCGCGCCGAAGACCACGGCGGTCTCCGGCGCTCGGCGGCACGTGCCGGCTCGTCAGGCGGAGCGGGTCGGTTCGTCGGCGGGCTCGGCGGGAGCCGGCGTGTAGCCCGCCGCAGCAGGTGCGGCGGGGGCGGCGGGCGAAGCCGGGGCATCGGCCGGGGCATCGGCAGGTGCGGCGTCGGCGGGTGCGGCGTCGGCCGGGGCGTCGGCGGGTGCGGCGTCGGCCGAGGCATCGGCGGGGGAGACGTCGGCCGCCGGAGCTTGGGCCGCCGGGCCTGCGGCCGCCGAGGCTGCGGCCGCCGGGGCCGTGGGGGCGGGGTAGGCGGGCGCCGGGTAGGCGGGGGACGCGGCGTGCGTCGCGAGGGCGGGCTCGTAGGCGAGCTCCTCAGCGGTCGGGCCGACCTCCTCGCGTGCGGCCGCGGGGACGAACGAGCGCAGGACGCCGAGGAACAGCGTCGCGACGAGGCCGACGAGGCCCGCGCCGACGAGCACGGCACCGAGCGTGACCCACGCCTGGCCGCCGTACACCTCGACACCCGTAGCCGAGCCGTCCGTGAGCGTCGTGTTCATGAGCGAGATCTTGTCGACGACGAGCCACGCTCCCACGGCGGTGCTGGCGAGCGAGCCGACGAGCAGGATCCAGAACGGGATGCTGCGGACAAGGCTGGGACGTGCGGTCATGGTGGGGGACTCTCCTTCACACGCGGGCCGGTCGACCCACGGCCACCCAGTCTTGCGCATCCGGTCCGAGCCGGTCGTGTGCGCTTCCGATGAGTTTCCTATGAGGGGTGCTCCGCGGCCCCGTGCCGGCACGCCGGCATGGGGTTCAGCGGGCGCGGGCGGAGCCCGCTCGGGCGATGGATGCCTCGGCGCCGGCGGGCGAGGCATCCGTCGTCTTCAGATTCATCACGACCGCCGTCATCGCCGCGACCAGGCACACGGCGAGGACCATGTGGATGTTCACGAGGACGATCGGGAGGCCGGTGCGCGCCTGCCAGAGGCCCACGGCGATCTGCACGAGCTCGGTGAGGAGCAGCAGGCCGGTCCAGAGCTTCAGTCGCAGCTGCGGCGGCGTGCGCCAGGCTCCGACGAACAGCACGAGCGTCAGCGCGAGGGTGATGTAGGCGGGCCAGGAGTGGACGTGCTGCATGAGCTCCGGGTCCAGGCCGTTGCGGGCGGCGCCGCCGTCGCCCGCGTGCGGGCCGGAGCCGGTCACGAGGATGCCGACCACAACGGTGAGAAGCACGAAGGCGCTCGTGAGATGCGTCGTGATCGCGTACCACCGCGGCACGGCGCGCGAGCGCGGACCGGGCTGCGCGTAGACGCGGGCGACGAAGACGGCGGCGAGGGCGACGAGGACGACGGACGCGAAGTAGTGCAGCCCGACGACGTACGGGTTGAGGTTCGTGAGCACCGTGATCCCGCCGACGACGGCCTGCACGGGAACGTAGAGGCCGATCAGCAGCGCGAGCCAGAAGAGGTCGCGCCGCTGCCGGCGCATGCGGACGACGAAGAGGAAGGTGACGATCGCGACGACCACGAGGACGAACGTCAGCAGGCGGTTGCCGAACTCGATGACTCCGTGGACGCCCATCTCGGGCGTCGCGACGAAGGACTCCGGCGTGCACCGCGGCCACGTGGGGCACCCGAGCCCGGAGCCGGTGAGGCGCACGAGGCCGCCGGTGCCGACGATGCCGATCTGCACCACGAGCGTCGCCCATGCCGCCACGACGACCCGCCGGTCGACGCGGTCGGGAAGCCAGCGCCAGAAGCGGCCGAGCGGGCCGGTGCGGAACGGGGCGCTCACCTGAGCGGACATGGATGTCGCCTCCTGACGCGCCCGTCATACATGACGGGCAGGGAGCTCGCGGACGCCGGTAGACGGCGGGAGCCTGTAGAATCGAGGGGTTGCGCGCGAGTGCCCATCGGCGCCGCGCATCACGAACAGTTTAGGCGCGCAGGACCGGCGCCGCCGATGAGGGCCCAGAGCGGCATCCCCCTTCCCACCTCCCAGGAAGATCAGGAATGCCGGGGCGGCTGACACCGTTTCGGCCCATGAGGAGAGTGTGACGATGTCCGATGTGCTGATCGACCGCCCCGAGCTCGAAGGTCTGGGGGTGTACGAATTCGGATGGCACGACCCCGACGCCGCCGGAGCCAGCGCGAAGCGCGGGCTCAACGAAGCCGTCGTCCGTGACATCTCGGCTCTCAAGAGCGAGCCCGAGTGGATGCTCAAGAACCGCCTGAAGGGCCTGCAGCTCTTCGGTCGCAAGCCGATGCCGACCTGGGGCGCCGACCTCAGCGACATCGACTTCGACAACATCAAGTACTTCGTGCGCTCGACCGAGAAGCAGGCGCAGTCGTGGGAGGACCTCCCCGAAGACATCAAGAACACGTACGAGCGCCTGGGCATCCCCGAGGCCGAGCGCGCGCGCCTCGTCGCGGGCGTCGCCGCGCAGTACGAGTCGGAGGTCGTCTACCACCAGATCCAGGAGGAGCTCGAGGCGCAGGGCGTCATCTTCCTCGACACCGACACGGCTCTCAAGGAGCACCCGGAGTTCTTCGAGGAGTACTTCGGC
This sequence comes from Microbacterium sp. BK668, assembly GCF_004362195.1. Lineage (NCBI taxonomy): Bacteria > Bacillati > Actinomycetota > Actinomycetes > Micrococcales > Microbacteriaceae > Microbacterium > Microbacterium sp. BK668. Next base: position 2,903,255 of record NZ_SNWG01000001.1, on the reverse strand, counting down.
ACCGTCATCCCGGCCGGCGACAACAAGTTCGCCGCGCTCAACACGGCCGTCTGGTCGGGCGGGTCGTTCGTCTACGTCCCCAAGGGCGTCCACGTCGAGATCCCGCTGCAGGCCTACTTCCGGATCAACACCGAGAACATGGGCCAGTTCGAGCGCACGCTGATCATCGCGGACGAGGGCTCGTACGTGCACTACATCGAGGGCTGCACGGCTCCCATCTACAAGAGCGACTCACTGCACTCGGCCGTGGTCGAGATCATCGTCAAGAAGAACGCCCGCGTGAGGTACACGACCATCCAGAACTGGTCGAACAACGTCTACAACCTCGTCACCAAGCGCGCCATCGCGCACGAGGGCGCGACGATGGAGTGGATCGACGGCAACATCGGCTCGAAGGTGACGATGAAGTACCCGTCGATCTACCTCATGGGCGAGCACGCGAAGGGCGAGACGCTCTCGGTCGCCTTCGCCGGTCCCGGTCAGCACCAGGACGCCGGCGCGAAGATGATCCACATGGCGCCGTACACGCAGTCGTCGATCGTGTCGAAGTCGATCGCGCGCGGCGGCGGCCGCGCCGGCTACCGCGGCGAGGTCCGCGTCGACGCCAACGCGCACCACAGCGCCAACACGGTGCGCTGCGATGCGCTCCTGGTCGACACCATCTCCCGCTCCGACACGTATCCGGCCATCGACATCCGCGTCGACGACGTGCAGCTCGGCCACGAGGCGACGGTGTCGAAGGTCAGCGAGGAGCAGCTGTTCTACCTGCAATCGCGTGGGCTCCCCGAGGACGAGGCGATGGCCATGATCGTCCGCGGGTTCATCGAGCCGATCGCGCGCGAGCTGCCCATGGAGTACGCCCTCGAGCTCAACAAGCTCATCGAGATGGGCATGGAAGGCAGTGTCGGCTGAATGACGACCACGACAGAGGCACCAGTGTCCGAATCGACTGACCGGGTGGTGCCGGGTTCCCGAGCGCACTCCGACGGCGCCGGCGCGTTCGTTCCCGTGCAGACCCGCTCCGAGCGTCCGAGCTCGTTCGACCCGGCCGACTTCGCCGTCCCGACCGGACGCGAGGTCAACTGGCGGTACACGCCGATCGACCGTCTCGCTCCGCTGTTCCAGGATGCCGCGGGCCCGAGCGATGTCATGCAGGTCGACGTGCAGGCGCCCGCCGGCGTCGAGCACTCGCGCCTCGCGCCCGGCGCGGCGCCGCGCGGCGAGATCTTCCGCCCGGAGGACCTCCCGAGCGCGATCGCCTGGACGCAGGAGCCGGAGGCGCCGCTCATCCGCATCCCCGCGGACGCCGAGCTCGCCGAGCCGGTCGTCGTGAACCTCACCGGCACGGGCGGTCTGGCGCACGCCCACGTCGTCGTCGAGGCCCAGGCGAACTCGCGGGCGACGGTGCTCTTCCGGCACACCGGCACAACTCAGCACTCGCAGAACGTCGAGATCCTCGTCCGCGACGGCGCGAAGCTGACCGTCATCTCCGTGCAGGAGTGGGACGACGACGCGCTGCACCTGTCCGCCCACCAGGCGCGGGTCGAGAAGGACGGTTACCTCCGGCACATCGTCGTGAGCTTCGGCGGCGGCGTCGTCCGCGTGAACCCCTCCATCGAGCTCGCGGGAGCCGGATCGGAAGCCGAGCTGTACGGCCTGTCCTACTCCGACTCCGGTCAGCACCTCGAGAGCCAGGTGTACCTCCACCACAAGGGCGAACACACCAAAGGCGACGTCCTGTACAAGGGCGCGCTGCAGGGGGTCGGCGCCCGCAGCGTGTGGATCGGCGACGTGCTCATCGGCCCGGACGCCGTGGGGACGGACTCGTACGAGGCGAACCGCAACCTGGTCCTCACCGACGGCGCCCGCGCCGACTCCGTCCCCAACCTCGAGATCGAGACGGGCGACATCCAGGGCGCGGGGCACGCCAGCGCGACGGGTCGCTTCGACGACGAGCAGCTGTTCTACCTGCAGGCGCGCGGCATCCGCGAGGACGAGGCGCGACGCCTCGTCGTGATCGGCTTCCTCGCCGAGATCGTCCAGAAGATCGGCATCGCCTCGCTCGAGCAGGAGCTCGCCGAGGCCATCGAGCGCGAGCTCGCCGAAGGGGCGGCCGCATGAGCGCCGTCCGCATCTGCGCCCTGAGCGACCTCGAGCAGGACGCCGCGCAGCGCTTCGAGGTCGACGGCGTCCCGATGGCGGTCGTCCTCGACGCGAACGGCGAGGTCCACGCCATCGGCGACACCTGCACCCACGGCGACATCTCGCTCGCCGAAGGCTTCGTCGACGGCGAGACGCTCGAGTGCTGGGCCCACGGCTCGGCGTTCTCGCTGCGCACCGGCAAGCCCCTGAACCTCCCCGCGTACGAGCCGGTCCCGGTGTACGCCGTCACGATCGAGGGGGACGACGTGCTCGTCGACCCCGCCGTGACCAAAGAAGTGAACTGAAGGAAGAAGTCCGCATGTCTGTCCTCGAGATCCGAGACCTCCACGTCACCGTCGAGACCGACGAGGGAACCACGCCGATCCTCAACGGCGTCACCCTCACCGTCCAGACCGGTCAGACGCACGCGATCATGGGCCCCAACGGCTCGGGCAAGTCCACGCTGGCCTACACGATCGCCGGTCACCCCAAGTACTCCGTCACGAGCGGCTCGATCACGTTCGACGGCGAGGACGTCCTTGCGATGACCGTCGACGAGCGCGCCCGCGCCGGGCTCTTCCTCGCGATGCAGTACCCCGTCGAGATCCCCGGCGTCACGGTCACGAACTTCCTCCGCACCGCGAAGACCGCGATCGACGGCGAAGCGCCGTCGATCCGCACGTGGACGAAGGACGTCAAGGAGGCGATGAAGCACCTCCGCATGGACGGCAAGTTCGCGCAGCGCAACGTCAACGAGGGCTTCTCGGGCGGCGAGAAGAAGCGCCACGAGATCCTCCAGCTCGAGCTGCTCAAGCCGAAGATCGCCGTCCTCGACGAGACCGACTCCGGCCTCGACGTCGACGCGCTCAAGATCGTGTCCGAGGGCGTCAACCGCGCCAAGGGCGAGACGAACCTGGGCGTGCTGCTCATCACCCACTACACGCGCATCCTCCGCTACATCCACCCCGACTTCGTGCACGTCATGGTCGCCGGGCGGATCGTCGAGGAGGGCGGGCCCGAGCTCGCCGAGCGTCTCGAGAACGAGGGCTACGACCGGTTCCTCGCGCCGCTCGCCGAGGCGGCCTCCGACGCCGAGGCGTAAGATCGCTGCCATGACCGCGACGCTCACGCCCGAGAAGTTCGACGAGGTCACCGAAGCGCTGAAAGACGTCATGGACCCGGAGCTCGGGATCAACGTCGTCGATCTCGGCCTGATCTACGACCTCGCATGGGATGACGAGAACGACGCTCTGGTCATCCACATGACCCTCACCTCCGCAGGCTGCCCGCTCACCGACGTCCTCGAGGAGCAGACCGCTCAGGCACTCGACGACGTCGTGGAGCGATTCCGCATCAACTGGGTGTGGATGCCGCCGTGGGGTCCCGAGCGGATCACCGACGACGGGCGCGACATGATGCGCGCGCTCGGCTTCGCGATCTGACGAAGGCGCGGTGCGGATGCCTCCTCCCGCAACGCGGCGAAACACGCGATGGGCAGGCATCCGTCGTCGTCGTTAGGCTCGTGGCGTGAGTGCCGTCCCCCTGCAAGCCCTTCCTCTCGACGAGCTCCGGCAGCGGTCAAGCACCAAGTGGCGCAAGTACTCCGACGACGTCCTGCCGTTCTTCGTGGCCGAGATGGACTATGCGCTGGCGCCCGCCATCACGCGGTCGCTGCTGCGCGCGGTCGAGCTGGGCGACACCGGCTACACGCCGCCCGAGCCGGGGGTGCGCGAGGCGTTCGTCGGCTTCGCCGCGCGCCGGTTCGGCTGGGAGGTGGACCCGCAGTCGGTCTTCTGGACGGGTGACGTCATGATGGGCGTCGTCGAGATCCTCCGCGTCGTGACCGAGCCCGGCGACCGAGTGGTCGTGACGACTCCCGTCTACCCGCCCTTCTTCGACACGGTGGAGGAGGCCGGCGCCGTCGTCGAACGCGTGCCGCTCGCTCGCACCGGCACAGGCTGGGAGCTCGACCTGGTGGGCATCGAGGCGGCGCTCGAGGGCGGCGCGCGCGCCGTCCTCCTGTGCAATCCGCACAACCCGACGGGAACCGTGCACTCCCGCGCAAGCCTCGAGGCTCTCGCCGAGCTCGCGGCGGCCTTCGGCGCGGTCGTGGTCTCCGACGAGATCCACGGCCCGCTCGCCCACGGGACGCGGTACACGCCGTTCCTCGCCGCCTCCGAGAGCGCCGCGCGCGTGGGCTACGCCGTGACGAGCGCGAGCAAGACCTTCAATCTCGCGGGGCTGAAGTGCGCCGTCATGATCGGCGGGGGCCCGCAGCAGGCGCAGCTCCTGCGCGCCCTGCCCTGCGAGGTCGAGTGGCGCACGGGGCTCTTCGGCGCGATGGCCAACGTCGCCGCCTTCTCGGCCGAGAGCGACGCGTGGCTCGACAGCCTGCTGGCCGCCCTCGACCAGAACCGCCGGCTCCTCGCGGATCTTCTCGCGGAGCACCTGCCCCGCGCGGAATACCGCCTCCCGGATGCCGGTTTCCTCGCGTGGGTCGACGTCTCGGCGTACGGCTGGGGCGACAATCCCGCGACGGTCCTGCGGCGGAGGGCGCGCGTCGCGTTCCACCACGGTCCGCTGTTCGGCGAGGAGGGGAAGGGCTTCGTGCGCATCAACTTCGCGTGCTCGCCGGACGTGCTGCGCGAGGGGATCGAGCGGGTCGCCGCGCTCGTCGAGTCGTGAGCGCGGACGTCGATCGCCGCGCATCCGTCTGGGATGGACGCTACCTCTGGGTGACGGTCGGCGCGGTCGCGCTGATCTTCCTCGCGGCGATGCAGTCGCTCGCCGTCACGACGGTCATGCCCGTCGTGAGCGACGACCTCGACGGGGCCGCGCTCTACGCCGTCGCCTTCTCGGGCACTCTCGCGACGAGCGTCATCGGCATGGTCGCGGTGGGCGCGTGGAGCGACCGCTCCGGTCCCGTCTGGCCCCTCACGACCTCCGTGCTCCTCTTCGTGGCGGGGCTCGTCGTCGCGGGTCTCGCCGCGTCCATGGAGGTGCTCGTCGCGGGCCGCCTCATCCAGGGCCTCGGGACCGGCGGCCAGACGGTCGCGCTCTACGTCGTCGTGGCGCGCGTGTACCCGCCCGAGCTGCACGGCCGCGTCTTCGCGGCGTTCTCGGCGGCGTGGGTCGTGCCCTCGCTCATCGGGCCGTTCCTCGCGGGCGCCGTGACGGAGTACCTGCACTGGCGGTGGGTTTTCCTCGGCGTCGCGGCCCTGACGCTCCTGGCGTTCGCGATGGTCGCGGTGCGGCTCTGGGGACTGCCGCTGGAGACCGAGCATCCGTCCGTGGCGCGCATCGGCCCGCGGCTCGCGTGCGCCGTGCTCGTAGCAATCGGCGCGCTCGGCCTGAGCCTGGCCGGCGAGCTGGGCGGGTACGCATGGACTGCGGTCGCGGCATCCGTCGTCGTCCTCGTGCTCGCCTCGAGGCCGCTGCTGCCGCGCCGCACGCTCGTCGCCGCTCGCGGACTGCCGAGCGTCGTCCTGATGCGCGGGCTCGTCGCCGGGGCGCTGTTCGGCGCCGAGATCTACGTCCCGTACCTCCTGATCGACGCCTACGGCTTCTCGCCGACCTGGGCGGGACTGGGGCTGACCGCCGCGGCGATCGCGTGGGCCGTCGCCGCCGATGTCCAGGGTCGGTTCGGCAACCGGATCGGCAACGCGCGCATCTCGATCCTCGGCACCGCCCAGCTCGGGACGGCCGCGCTCCTGGCGGCGTTGACCGCAGGACTGCAGCTGTCCCCGGCCGTGCTCATCGCCGGATGGGCGCTGGCGGGCTCGGGCATGGGGCTCATGTATCCGCGGCTCACCGTGCTGACACTCGCCTACTCGACGCCGCAGAACCAGGGCTTCAACTCGTCGGCGCTGTCGATCTCGGACTCGATCGGGGCTGCGGGGTCGATCGCCGTGATGGGTCTCGTCTTCACGACGCTGGCGGGGACGGATGCTGCGTTCCCGGCCGTCTTCGCCATCGCCCTCGTTCTCGCCGCCGTCTCGCTCGTTCCCGGCCTCCGACTCGGTCACGCGCACGAGAAGTCTCACTGACGAGAGATCGGTTTGAGCTGACGGGGTAGGTAAGGCTAGCCTAAAAGCATGCCTTCGACTTCGACCGCTGTCCGGCCTGCCTACCGCCCCTACGTGGCGGACGTCGCCCGCGTCGAACGTCTGAGCCCGCACTTCGTGCGCGTGACCTTCACCGCCGACGAGTTCGAGCACTTCGGGACTGCGCGGCTCGATCAGCGCGTCAAGCTGGTCCTCCCGCACGCCGACGGCACGTTCTCCGACATCGGGCAGCACGAGGCCGCCGGCGACTGGTACGACCGCTGGCGGGCGCTGCCGCACGGCGAGCGCAACGTCTTCCGCACCTACACGGTCCGTCGCGTCGACCCCGAGGGTCGAGAGCTCGACGTGGACTTCGTCACGCACCACGACGCGGGGCCCGCGGGAGCCTGGGCGGACGCCGCCCGCGCGGGGCAGAGCCTCGTCGTCGTGGGGCCGGACGCGCGCAGCCCATACGCCGACACCGGCTTCGACTGGCACCCGGGCACCGCGCGCCGCGTGCTGCTCGCCGGAGACGAGACCGCCGTGCCCGGGATCGCCGGCATCCTCGAGTCTCTCGGCCCCGCCTACGACGCCGACGTCTTCATCGAGGTGCCCACGGCGGCCGATCGGCTCGACCTCGTGCACGGGCCACGCGTCCGGGTGACGTGGCTCGCTCGCGAGGATCGCCCGCACGGGGCGGCGCTGATCGAGGCGCTCACCGCCTGGACCCGCGCCAACACGCAGCTGCTGAAGCTGGCCGCCGCTCCGCGCCGTCAGGAGCTCGACGACATCGACGTGGACCTGGAGCTTCTCTGGGACAGCCCCGAAGACGGAGACGGCGAGTTCTACGCCTGGATCGCGGGCGAGGCCGCGACCGTCAAGACGCTCCGCCGGCTGCTCGTGTCGGGCCACGGCGTCGACCGCAAGCGCGTCGCGTTCATGGGGTATTGGCGCCTGGGTCAGGCGGAACGCATCGAATGAACGGCACCGCCCGCACCCGACGGGCGCGTCTCGTGCTGGTCCTGGTCGTGGTGCTCCTCGTGGGAGCCGTCGTGCTGAGCCTCGGCGTGGGTGCTCGTCCCATCCCGCCCGCCACCGTGCTCCATGCCCTGCTCGCCCCCGAGGCGGCGAACGCCGACCACACGGTCGTCCTCACCCAGCGCGTCCCCCGGACCCTCATCGGCCTTCTCGCGGGGGCGGCGCTCGCCCTGGCCGGAACGGTCATGCAGGGTCTCACGCGCAACCCCCTCGCCGATCCCGGACTCCTCGGAGTCAACTCCGGCGCCGCGGTCGCCGTGCTGGGCGCGATCGTGCTGCTCGGGATAGCGGCGCCCGCCGGGTTCGTGTGGTTCGCGTTCGCGGGTGCCGCTGTCGCGGCAGCCGTCGTCGCGGTCATCGGGTCGCGCGGTCCCGACGGGGCGAACCCCGCCAAGCTCGCCCTCACGGGTGCCGCCGTCACGGCGGGGCTCACCGCCGTGACGCTCCTCGTGCTCACGACCAACCGGGCCGCGCTCGACGTCTATCGCTATTGGTCCGTCGGGGGACTCACCGCGCGCGGCGTCGACACCGTCGCCGTCGTGGCCGGCCCGATCCTCCTCGGAATCGTGCTCGCGGCCACGTGCGCCCGCGGGCTGGACCTGCTCGCCCTCGGCGAGGACACAGCGACGGGTCTGGGGCACGACGTCGCCCGGACGAGGACTGTCGGGATCGTCGCGACGATCCTGCTGTGCGGGGGTGCGACGGCGATCGCGGGCCCGATCGTCTTCCTCGGGCTCCTCGTCCCGCACGCGCTGCGCGGCCTCGTCGGATCCGACTACCGCTGGCTCCTCCTCATCGGTGCGCCCGCCGGAGCCCTCGTGCTGCTCGTCTCCGACGTGCTCGGCCGGGTGATCGCCCTCCCCGGCGAGGTGCAGGCGGGCCTCGTCGTCGCCTTCGTCGGCGCGCCCGTGCTGATCTCCCTCGTCCTGCGACGCCGGCAGGTGGTCCTGTGAGCGCGACGCTCGTGGCGGAGAGGGATGCTGCGGCCGGCGTCCAGTTCGTGCGCCACCGTGTCCGCCGCCGCCGCGCGGTGGTCGCTGCCGCAGCGGGCGCCCTGCTCGTCGTCCTCGTCGCCGTCTCGCTGTCGGTGGGCGACTACGCCCTCACGCCGTCCGACCTGTGGCGTACGGTGTGGGGCAGCGGCTCCCGGGTCGAGGAGTACGTCGTGTTCGACCTCCGCGCTCCGCGGGTCGCGATGGCCGTGCTCGTGGGGGCCTCGCTCGGTGTGGCCGGCGCGCTCCTCCAATCCCTCCTGTCCAACGCGCTGGCCAGTCCCGACCTGCTCGGCATCAGCGGGGGAGCGGGTGCCGCCGCCGTCTTCGGGATCCTCGTGCTCGGCGTCGGTGGACCGTGGGTCGCGCTCCTCGCCTTCGCGGGAGGGCTCGTCGTGGCGGGCTTCCTGCTCCTGGCCGGGCACCGCCGCGCCGATGGCGACTACCGGCTCATCATCGCCGGGGTTGGCGTGTCGTTCCTCTGCCTCGCGGTCACGAACTATCTCCTGGTCAGAGCGCAGGTCGAGCTCGCGCAGTCGGCCCTCGTCTGGCTGACCGGCAGTCTGGCGTCGACGCCGTGGTGGAACGCCCTGGTGGTGCTGGCCGTCGGCGTGGTCGCCGTCCCCGGCGTCATCGCCTGCGCCCGCTGGCTGCCGCTGACGCAGCTCGGGGCCGGCACGGCGGTCTCGCTCGGCGTTCGCCCCGCCGTCGTGCGCGTGACCGCGGTCGTCGTGGCGGTGCTCCTCACGGCCACCTCGACGGCATTCGTGGGACCCATCTCGTTCATCGCGCTGTGCGCCCCCGCGATCGCGCGGCCCCTCCTCGGTCACGGCGCCCTCGGCATCGGCACGAGCGCCGCCGTGGGCGCCGTACTGCTGGTGTCGGCCGACCTCGTCGCGCAGTACGCGCTCCCGGGGGTCTCGCTTCCGGTAGGCGTCGTCACGGGGGCGCTCGGATCGATCTTCCTGCTCTGGCTGCTCGCGACGTCGAAAGGACGACAGCTGTGACCCCGCCGTCGACTCCCGCCCCGCGGCTGGCGGCGCGGGGCCTGGCCGCCGGATATCCCGGACGCCGCGTCATCGAAGGACTCGACCTCGAGATCGCGCCGGGCCGCATGACGATGATCATCGGAGCCAACGCGTGCGGCAAGTCCACTCTGCTGAGCGTGCTGGCGCGGGTGAACGCGCCGCTGGACGGGCGCGTCGAGCTGGATGGGACGGATGTCGCGACCATGGGTCGTCGGACGTTCGCACAGAAGGTCGGACTGCTGCCGCAGCATCCGTCCGCTCCCGACGGCCTCACCGTCGCCGAGCTCGTCTCGCGCGGCCGGCATCCGCACCGCGGCGTCTTCCAGCGGTGGAACGCCGCCGACACCGCGCGGGTCGCCGAGGCGATGGCGCGGACGGGTGTCGCGGAGCTCGCCGACCGCCCCGTGGGCGACCTGTCGGGCGGACAGCGCCAGCGCGTGTGGATCGCGATGGCCCTTGCGCAGGATCCTCGCATCCTCCTGCTCGACGAGCCGACCACCTTCCTCGACCTCAGCCACCAGATCGAGGTGCTCGATCTGCTGCGCGAGCTCAACCGCACCGACGGCACGACGATCGTCGTCGTGCTCCACGAGCTTAACCTCGCCGCTCGTTACGCCGACGATCTCGTCGTCATGTCGCACGGCCGCATCGTCGCTCACGGCGCCGCAACCGACGTGCTGACGGCCGAGGTCGTCTCCACAGCGTTCTCCCTCGACGCGCTGGTGATCCCCGATCCCCTGACCCGGACCCCCCTGGTCGTTCCCGTCCCCGGCGGCTCGCACGTCGTCCCGGACGAGGAATGACACGACCACCCTCCGAAAGGAAGCACACAGCAATGCCTTCTCGCCTCCACCCCGTCGCCGCCCTCGCGGCGATCGCCGCAGCAGGTGCCCTCGCGCTGAGCGGCTGCGCAAGCCCAGCCGGCTCCGCCGGCTCCGAGGAGACCTCGTCGGCGGCGCCCGGCGACTCGTCGGCGTTCCCCGTCACCTTCGAGCACATGTACGGCGAAACGACGATCGACGCGGCGCCCGAGCGCATCGCGACGTGGGGATGGGGGGCGACGGATGCCGTGCTCGCGCTCGGCATCGTCCCCGTCGCGATCTCATCGATGGACTACGGCGGGGGCGACGACCGCATCACCCCGTGGGTCGAAGAGGCCATCGACGGGCTCGGCGGCGAGCAGCCGGCGATCCTCGACAACGCCACCTACGAGCTGTCGATCGAGGAGCTGCTCGCCGCCGACCCCGACGTCCTTCTCGCGCCCTACTCCGGCCTCACCCAGGAGGAGTACGACGCTGTGACGAAGGCGGGCATCCCGGTGGTCGCGCCCGAGGAGGCGCTCTGGTCGACGCCGTGGCGCGACGTCATCACCGAGACCGGCAGGGCTCTCGGGCTCGAGCCGGAGGCCGAAGAGCTCGTCTCGTCGCTCGACGAGCAGGTGACGGATGCCGCAGCAGCCCACCCGGAGTTCTCGGGCACCACGATCGCCTACATCGACGATGACGTGGACACGCTCTACCTGTACCTCCCGGCCGATCCGCGGGTGGAGATCCTCGAAGACCTCGGCTTCGTGTCCCCCGCGAGTGTCACCGACCTCGACACCGGGGAGGGGACGTTCTACACGACCGTGAGCTACGAGAACCTGGACAAGATCGACGCGCAGGTCATCTTCACGCAGGGGGAAGAGCAATCGGCCCTCGACCAGTTCCTCGCCTCCGACCAGGGCAAGCTCATCCCGGCCGTTGCCCGGGGTGCGGTCGCGCCGATCGTCGGCGAAGAGAACGTGGCGGCCGTCTCACCGACCGCGCTGTCGCTGCCGTGGCTGCTTCCGACGATGGTCGAGAAGCTCGCTGCGGCGACGGCCGTCGCTCAGGGCTGACGCAGCGACGGCTCCGCCGAGCCGACGCCGGCGAAAGAAGCCCCCCGATCCTCGCTGAGGCTCGGGAGGCTTCTTCGCGGGGTCGTCGACCGGGCTCGCTCAGCCCTGCTTGCGCCGGTCCGCGGCGCGGACGAGCGCCCATGCGCCCGGGATGATGAGCGCCGCGAGGCCGGCCTTGATGACGCCCCCGACGATGAAGGGCAGCACGCCGACCTGGAGAATCTCGCCGAAGCTGAAGTCGAGGCCGAGCACGGAGTTGAGGATGAACGCCATGTACGGCACGCCGAAGAGGAACGGGATGACGCTGGCGATGGCGAAGCCGACGAACGCGAGGAGCGGCTTGCGATCCCACGCGCGCTCGGCGAACCACCCGGCCACGAAGGCCGAGACGATGAAGCCGATGATGAAGCCGAAGCTCGGCTTCGCGATCGCTGCGATCGTCCCGGTGAACTCGGCGAAGATCGGCAGGCCCGCGAGCCCCAGGAACAGGTAGGTCGTCAGGGCGGCCGCGCCGCGCCAGGCGCCGAGGGCGGCGCCCACGACGATGACGCCGAGGGTCTGACCCGTGATCGGCACCGGCCACAGCGGGACCTGCACCTGCGCGAGCACGGCGACGACGGCGGCGCCGGCGATGACCAGGCCCGCGTCCACGGCGAATGCACGAGCGCGGCCGGACGGACGGGCGATGAGATCGGCGAGCACCGGGCGGCGGCCGGGGGATGCGGCGATGGCGGACATGAGGCTCCTTGGGCGTCGCGCGCGGGACGGCGCGAGAGGGGTGCGGCTCTGCGACTCATCCTAGGGCCGCGGCCGGCGCCGGATTCTGGCGATGTCATACGACGACCGGGCCTTCCCCCTGTGCGTCTTCGCGTATCCGTGATTCCGCGCATACCGCAGCCCTGCCCCACGCGGCACACTGATACCGGGAGAGGGCTCGAGACGTCGCCGACGGGCGCTCGGCGGCACGGCGATGGAGCACGTCATGTCCCGGTCACCGCATCGCACCTTCGTCGGACGACGGTCCGAGCTCGAGGAGCTCGCGCGGTCGGCGGTCGCCGGCCATTCCCGCGTCGTCGTCGGGTCGCCCGGCATCGGCGTGTCGGCGCTCCTTCGCCGGGTGGCCGAACGCGTCCGGCCGCAGCGCCCCGTGCACGAGCTCGTCGCGACGCGGGCCGGCTCCACGATGCCTCTCGGAGTCTTCCTCCCCATCGTCGACCGCGTCGAGACCACCTTCGAGGCGGCGACACGCCTGCGCCTTGCGCTCGTGCGCAGCAAGCCGCTCGTGATCGTGGATGAGGCCCACCACCTCGACGACGCCTCGGCGGCGCTGCTCCTGCAGCTGGCGCGCGCGGAGGTCCCCCTCCTGCTCGGGGTCAAGGCGGGGTGCGACGTGGACGAGGCCGTCCGGGCGATCATGCGCGATCACACCGGTACGCCGGTGACGCTCGGTCCGCTGCGGGAGGACGAGCTCGCGCAGACGATACGGGCGCGTCTGGCCGCCACGCCCGATCCGGGCCTGGTCTCGCTCGTCGCCCGCTGGTCGAGCGGCGTCCCCCTGTACGCGCAGCAGATCCTCGACGGGCTGACCCGTGCCCGTCGGATCGGCTACGAGGCGGACATGGCCTACGTCCTCGGCGGCTCTGCTCCCGTTTCGGACAGCGGCGGCGTCGGCGCCTCCGCTCCCGTCTCCCAAGGCGGTCTGCGGATCGCCCGACTGGTCGCGCTGGCGCGGCGACTGCCGCTGACCGTCGCGCGGGGTCTGGCCAGCGCCGCCTCGATGGAGGAGGCGGAGGTGGCGGGCCTCATCACGGTGGTCCCGCACGAGCACAGCCCGGTCCTCGAGCCGCGGCATCCGTGGATCGCCGAGGCATTGGTGGCGGACCTGCCGACCAGCACCCGCCTGGATCTCGAGCAGCGTCTCGTCGATGCGCATCCGCATCCCCCCGAGGATCCGCTGCTCGCCGCGCGTCTGCTCACATGGCGCTGCGAGCTGGGGGCGAGGGTGCCGGCGCACGACCTCCTGCGGGCGGCCCGGCGGGTTCAACGGCTGTCCGCTTCGGCGGCTGATGCCCTGCTCGAGCTCGCGATCGCTCGAGCGGTCTCCGTCGAGGACAGACTCGGCGTGGCATCCATGCTCGCCCATGAGCATCGAGCGGCGGATGCCGAGATGCTGCTGGCGGAACTGGACGACGCCGAGCTGCCCGCCGACCTTCGGCGTCAGCGTGACATCGTCCGCGCGTTCCTGCTCCTGTTCCCGGGGAACGATCCGCAGCGCGCGATGGGGCTCCTCGCGCCGCATGCCGAGTCGGGTGCGCTCGCGGCGGCGCACGTCGCGAGCGCCGCCCTGCAGCTCGGCGACATCCCCGGTGCGCTCCGCGCCGGACGCCCCGTCGTGCACGACGAGCACGCCCCGACGATCGCGCGCGCGCACGCTGCGCTGACCGTCAGTGCTGCGCTCGTCCACGCCGGACGCATGCGGGACTACGACGGTCTCCGGGCGCTTCGCTCGCGGCTGGTGTCACGCGCGGGGGACGACCTTCCCGAGGGTGCCGAGTCGGCGCGGCTCATCGACGAATGGGCGCTGATCGAGGTGCGGGAGTCGCTCGACGCAGCTCACTCGCTCGCTCGCGCATCGTACGAGCGCTCTCTCTCCCTTCAGGACGAGGGCATGCGGGCGCAGCACTCCCATCAGCTGGCACGCATCGCCCTCGAACGCGGGACGCCGGCCGTGGCGCTGCCGTTCGCCGTCTGCGCCGTCGTCGTCGACGGCACGTGGGCGCTGGCGTTCCGAGCCTGGACGAGGGCGACCCTGATCGAGGTGCTCGTGCTCTCCGGCCGGCACGACGAGGCGCAGCAGCACCGCGATCGCGCTCTCGCTTCCCGCAGGTCGCGGCTGTTCGAGAGCGACCTCGCGCGGGCCTCGGCTCTGCTCGACGCCGCGCGCGGCGACGTCGAGGGCGCCTCCGAGCGCCTGCTCGCGGCGGGGACGGCGGCGGTGTCGCGCGGTCAGGTCACCCGCGGGCGTTACGCGCTCGATCAAGCCGTCCGGTACGGATCGGATGCCGCAGCCCGCGCACTGCTCGGGATCCGCGGCGGTCCTGCCGTCGCCTCCCTCCGGCGCTCGCAGGAGCTGGCGCACGCGTGGCTGGAACGGGATCCGGCGGCTCTCACGGCGTGCGCGGGCGAACTCGCCGCCCGGGGTTACGTCTGGCGCGCGCTCGAGGTCGCGAGCGCGGCGGCCACCCTTCCCGCCGGCGCCGATCCGGAGCTGCTGGCGACCCTCCGCGGGCGCTGCCCCTCACTGCACAGCCCAGTGGTTCCGGCGGCTCCCGTGACGATGCTGACCGGACGCGAGTCGGACCTCGCGCAGCGCGCCGCGGGCGGACGGACGGATGCCGAGATCGCGGCCGACACCGGGCTGTCGGTCCGGACCGTGCAGACGCATCTGTCGAACGTGTATCACAAGCTCGGCATCCGCAGCCGGGCAGACCTCGCCGCACATCTGGAGGACACCCTCGAGCTACGTAGTCGCGCGGGTACGTAGAGGAAACCCGCGCAGCAGTGGGCACACTGGCAGCGGGGGGAGGCCATGGGTCCCGGTGGGGTGAGCGCGGGCTCGTCTCGTCGGATGGGGAAAGTGAGACCACCATGAGCCGAACATCGGTGCGCGTCAACGCGCGCGACCCGATCTCAGAGGCCGGAATCGTCAGTCAGCTGCGACCGCGCCCCGAGGTGCGCGTCGTCAGTGCGGGTGAGGAGATCACGCCGGAGGTGGTGGTGGTCGTAGCGGACGTCGTGGATGACGAGACGCTGACGACGCTGCGCTTCCTGCAGCGCCACGGCGAGTCGCGAACGGTGCTCATCGCGACGCAGCTGAGCGACGGCGATCTCGTCCGCGCCGTGGAGACCGGGGTCGTCGGCCTCGTCCGGCGCTCCGAGGCGCGCCCGGACCGGCTCGTCGCCGCGATCTGCGCCGCGGCGGCGGGGGAGGGCACCGTGCCGCCGGATCTGCTCGGTCGGCTGCTCGACGAGGTGGGCCGCCTTCAGCGGACGGTGCTCGATCCGCGCGGCATCCCCTTCTCGGGGCTCGCCGCACGCGAGGTCGAAGTGCTCAAGCTCGTCGCGGAGGGATGGGACACGGCCGAGATCGCACAGAAGCTGTCGTACTCGGAGCGGACGGTGAAGAACGTCCTGCACGACATCACGACGCGGCTGCAGCTGCGCAACCGCTCGCACGCAGTCGCATATGCGATGCGGGAAGGACTCATCTGAGGCAGCTGCGTGCCCGGTCGGGCATGTCGGCCTGCACGGACGGATGCCCCGGCCTCGCACGGCGGCGACCGACGTTCTCATGACGATGGAAGCGGAAGCAGGATCACCGTGACACTCCGACGACGCCTCGCCGCAGCGCTCGCCGCCGTGAGCCTCGTGCTCGGCGGTGCGGTCGTCGCCGCCCCCGCCACGGCAACCGGCAGCGACCTGCCCGCCGGTGTCGTGCCCGCCTCCCATCAGTCCACCCTTCCCTACCAGGTTCATATGAGGTTGGTCGACGCGACCGGAGCCGTCGCCACCCAGATTCCCCTGCGCGGGTCGGCGTTCGCGGAGATCACCGTCACGCGCGACGCAACGGGCGGCTCGGCGGGCGACGACTTCCGCGTGGGCGTGCGGCTGGACTGGGACGGTGTCCTTCGTGGCAGCGCGCCTGCCTACTATCCCTCCCCACCCGCAGGTGAGTGCGCCTTCTGGGTGGCGCAGGGTACGACGGTGCCGATGAACCTTCCGCCGGATCCGCCCGAGGACCCGTCCGATCCGCCTCCACCGCAGTTCGCTCGGGACTTCTCGACCGGCGACGAGTGCTTCATCGCCGGCCTCTGGGCGCCCGGGTCGACCGCGGTGGTGCGGATACCGCTCTCCTCCGACTGGGCCTTCTCGACCAACCCGTTCACCGGAACTGTGCGGGCGACGGTGACACGGGGGGTCACCGACGACGAGGGCGGTCTCGAGTTCGTGTCGCTAGGGCCACCGGACGCTCTCGGCTCGGACGCCCGTCCTTTCGTGCTCGGTCTGCCGGCTTACGCGACGGGACTCACGGGAGACGCGGAGGGGTGGCCGACGGGCCCGCCCATCGACATCGACGTGTCCGTCGCTCGTACGCCGGATCCCGAAGACCCGGACCGCGACATCACCTCCGCCGAGGTGGCGTTCGACATCCTCTGGCCCGACTTCCTCGGGGTCCCGAGCGTCAGCGATCCCGGCTGTTCCGTGATCGCGGCGGAGCGGCGTGCGCACTGCACCGTCTCGGGTCTGGTCCTCGTCGGAGCCACCCACACCGTCGGACTTGCCTTCGACATGCGAGCGGCGCGCCCGGGCTCGGGGCGCATAGAGGTGCGCGGCGCGGTCGGTCGCGTCGAGGTCCGGGGCGCAGCCGTGCCGAATTTCGCCCCCGTCGTTCCGTCCGCCCCGGAGTTCGTCCTCGCATCTGCGAAGAGCCCGCCCGCGGGGTCGGCGTCGGCTCTCGCCTCCGACAGCATCCACGCGGCAGCGCTGGCCGATGTGCCGATGCCGAGCGAGTGGGTCGCCGGATCATCGATGCTGGTCACCGTGTTCGAGGAGCCGATCCTCACATCGGTCCAGCTGGACTCGTCGACCGGAGCCCCCGGGGGACCGCCGGTCGTCGCGACCTTCCGGGTGTGGCACCGGGAAACCAGCGATCGCGTGCTGCCCGGCGCCGAGGCGACGGTGCGCATCGACTGGCCCGCCTTCTTCACGCCTGCAGGCGGTCCGACCGAGGGATGCGCGGACTTCGTCCCGGACCCCGTTCCCGCGCCCACCGGGGGTGTCTGCAGGGTGTCGGACCTGGACTCGCCGGGGGACAGCGTCGAATTCACGCTGGAGTTCGTCACGCCTGCGTCCATCGCCGAATCCGTCAGCGGCGATGTGGTTCTGACGGGATCGGCGCTTCGGATGTTCGACGACGGGGCAGCCGTCGATCTGCCCGCGACGTGGATCCTCCCCAGCGACTACCCCTACATCCTCGACGCCGGGGTGTTCCCGGTCGACGTCGTGCTCGATCGGTCCATCAGCACGGTCCGGGGGCTTCGGCTGCAGGCCGAGATCCGGGTGACCTTCGACCATCTGGCCGCGGTCGACGACAACGTCGACACCGTCGGCATCCGCATCCAGTGGCCCTCCTTCCTCGATGTCGTCGACCCTCCCGAGATATCCGGGTGCGAGTACCGGGACGGCGACATCTGCTTCCTGCCGCGATTCGAGCAGGTCGGTGACGCGCGAAGCGTGCGGGTGTGGTTCGACATGCCGTCGTCGGCGGGCGGAGTGGGAGAGATCGCCGCATCCGGGGCGGTGCTGTGTTCGGGCTCCCCGGACGACTGCACCGTCTATCCGACCGGGTGGATCGGGTCGGATGCCGAGACCTTCACGGTGCTGGACCCGAGGATCGGCGTCGACCTCGTGATCGACCGCGACACCGGGTGGACGGGCGGCCAGCCCGTCACGGCGACGGCGACGGTGACGCACACCGGATCGATCCCCGGCGCGCTCCCCGGCCTGACGGTGGATCTCGCTCTGGAGTGGCCGACGTTCACGACCCTGATCGCCATCGCGGGCTGCGACGCGATGGTCGCGGAACGCGTGTGCCGGGTGACCGGCTTGGATGCTGTCAACGCGACCAAGCAGGTGACGCTCACCTTCGCGATGCCTGCGGTCGAGCCCGCGAATGCGGACCCGAGTGCATTCCCGAGCACCGGCCGGATCCGCGTCGGCGGCTTCTCGTGGTCGTACACCGCGGAGGCTCCCACGCCGCTGCCTCTCCCCGCGCCCACGCCGACACCCTCGGATCCGCCCACGCCGACACCCTCGGATTCCCCTACGCCGACCGACCCGCCCTCGCCGTCGGACCCGCCGGTCCTGAACTCCGCGCCCCCGTCGACCGCCCTCTCCATCGACCCGCTGAACCCGCCCTTCGTGCAGTTCGCGGGGCCCGCGCAAGAGGTGAGGGACCTCTCCGCGGTCACGTCCGAGGATCTCGTCGACGCGCTCGTCGGACCGGGGGTGACCGTGGGCAACGTCGACTACACGGGCAGTGACGCCGGAGCCGGTCTGTTCTCGGGCTTCGACGTGGTCGGATTCCCCGAGGGCGTGATCCTGAGCTCCGGCTATGTCTCCGATGCCCCCGGTCCCAACCGCAGTGAGACGACCACCGGCTACCTCGAGGCGCCCGGGGACAGCGATCTCGAGGCTGAATTCGACTGGGACACGCGGGATGCGTCCGTTCTCGCCTTCGATGTCGTCCCGGCGTCGTCGCAGCTCCTCCTCGACTTCGTCTTCGCGAGTGAGGAGTACAGCGAGTACGCCGACCTCGAGGCCCACGGTGTCTTCGCGATCTTCGTGAACGGGGTCAATTGCGCGCTCACCCCCGACGATGAGTCCGACCCGGTCTCGGTCGAGACGATCAACGGCGGCTCGCCGCTCGGAACCGACGCGCAGAGGCCGGAGCTGTACCGGGACAACACCCCCGACCTTTCCGACAGCAGTCCCACTCCTTCTCCTCTCGATCTGCAGGCGGACGGGCTCACCACCGTGCTCCAGTGCGTGGCGGAAGTCACGCCCGACGAGAGGAACACGGTGAAGATCGCGATCGCCGACACGGTCGCGGAACAGTGGGACAGCCAGGTCTTCCTCGCCGCGGGAAGCCTCCGGTCGAACCGACCGCCTGTCGCCGTCGGCCAGTCCGTGATCACCGCACACGGCACCGCGGTGGGGCTCGCACTGTCGGCGACCGACGCGGACGGCGACGACCTCACCTACGCGATCGTCGGCCAACCCGCGCACGGCGTGCTCACCGGGACCCCGCCGAACCTCATCTACACCCCGGCCGCGGGATACAGCGGGCCCGACTCCTTCACGTTCCGCGCGAACGACGGCCGAGACGACTCGCTCAGCGCTCCCGTGACGATCACGGTGCAGCCGCCCGATGCGCCCCCGGTTCCGCCCCCGCCCAGCGATCCCGTCATCGCCGAGCTGCCGATCGAGTGGATCGGGTCCGACTTCGTCGACATCACCGTGCTTCAGCCGAAGGTGACCATCGTGCCGCGCGTCGCCCGCCCGGGCGAGGTGGTGACGGTCTATGTCGAGAGCCTCCCCGAGGGCGCCAGCATCTCGATGAGCTGGGGTAGCGCTCCGCTGCCCGTGCCGACTTCCACCCTCGTCCTTCCCGCAGGCGTCACCTTCGACAGCCAGCGCATCCTCGTCGTCCGCCGCGCGCTGCTGGGGCTCCGCGACTTCACGATCAGCAGCACAGACGGCAGGTTCGGCGACTTCCACCCCGCGCTTCCCACACTTCTCGTGCCGCGAAGCACGGTGGCGGACGAACTGGTCGGGAGGGGCGGATGATCGCAGAAGTGGACCAGGCGCTCGGCGAGCTCGTGCGCGAGATACCCGGCATCCCGAAGGACGTGGACGTCGTCTTCGATGCGCCGACGAAGGACTGGGCCGCGCGGCGGAACGCGCCGACCGTCAACCTCTACCTCTACGACATCCGGGAGGACCTGCGGCGGCGGGAGCGGGGATTCGTCGAGACGCGGAACGAGAACGGCATCGTCGTCACCCGGGCGCCCGGGCCGCGCTTCTTCAAGCTGTCCTACCTCGTCACGGCCTGGACGCAGCGGCCGGAGGACGAGCACCGGCTGCTCGACGGCCTCCTCCGCGCGCTGCTGCCGTTCGACGCCCTCCCTGCGGAGCTTATGACGGGGTCGCTCGCCGAGATGGGGCGACCCGTCGCCGTGACGATCGCGCTGCCACCGCCCGAGGACCGCGCCTTCGCCGACGTCTGGTCCTCGCTCGGCGGAGAGCTCAAGCCGTCTCTCGACGTCGTCGTGACGGTTCCCATGGCGACCGGCGTCGTCTTCGAGGCGGGTCCGCCTGTCACGGCCGGGGTCCAGGCCGAGTTCAGCGATCTGCTGGAGGCTGGGGTGACCGAGGACCGCGGGCAGCGGGTGCCGGAGGGTGAGCCGACGTGACCGGCGAGGAAGCGAGCGTCGCGCACCTCCTCGGGCGTCTCGGGGTCATCGAGGACCGCATCCGCGCGCTGGTCCTCGCCCGGCGTGCCGACGATCCGCACCCGGACGATCCGTTCCGCGGGCTCTACCTCAGTGAGGAGATGGTGGATCGGCTCCTCGACGCGACGCCGGGCGGTGCCCGGTGGTCGGACGCCTCGGGACGGCTGGAGGCGTGCGAGCGCGCCGCCGATGAGGCGGCGGCGGGCGGCGCCCGTCTCCGCCTGCGGGACCTCCGCGAGGTGTTCGACCTCGCCGAGGTGGACGTCGACATGCTCATCATCGCGCTGGCCGCCGATCTCGATCCGAGGTTCGAGCGCTTCTTCGGCTACCTGAACGACGACGTGACGCGGCGGCGCCCGTCCGTCGCGCTCGCCCTCGAGCTGTGCGGCGTGCCCCTCGTCTCGGCGGCCGACCGTGGCCGGTTCGTGCACGGGCCGCTCGTCGACAAGGGTCTCGTGATCATCGAGGACCCGGAGCGGGCGTTGCCGAGCCGCGCCCTCCGCGTCCCGGATCGCATCGTCTCGCATCTCCTCGGCGACGACCGTCCCGACCCCGCGCTCGACGGCCTGGTGAGCGAGTCGCCCGACATCGAGTGGGGCGATCCCGCCCCGATCGTCGCGGCGCTGCGCCGAGGCATCCGCACCCTGTACGTGCGCGAGGCGGCGACCGGGTCCGGGTCGGTCCTCGCCGGTCGGGCCTTCGCAGCGCTCGGACGCGGAGCCGTGCATCTGCACCTCGACCGTCTCACGTCCGATCGCGGTGTGGCGGTGGCGCGGCTCGCGGTGCGCGAGGTCCGGCTGCGGGGTCGCGGTCTCATCGCGGGTCCGGTCGCGCGCGACACCGACCCGGAGGTCCTCGCGGCGCTCGACGCCGCGCCGCTGCCCACCGTGTTCGTCGGCAGCGACACGTGGGACCCGGGCTGGACGCAGCGCCTCCCCGCCGTCATCGACGCCCCGCCGAGCACCGTCGACGAACGAGCCGGACTGTGGCGCTCGACGCTCGGGATGAACGGCGACGGCATCGACCTGCACGCCGTCACGGCACCCTTCCGCCTGCGTCCCGAGCAGGTGGTGCGCGCGGCCGAGACCGCGCGCACGCAGGCCTCCGTGAGCGCCGACGGCCGTCTGACCGCCGCACATCTCGGAGCCGGCGCCCGTGCCGAGAACGGCTCGACGCTCGACCGCCTGGCCCGTCGCATCACTCCGACGGTCGGCTGGCGGGACCTCGTGCTCCCGGAGCTCACCGCCGAATCCCTGAGAGAGGTTGCCGTGCGCGCGCGGTTCCGCGAGCGCGTCCTGGGCGATTGGGGCATGCGGCCGGGCGGAGGACGCGGACACGGCGTCGTCGCGCTGTTCGCCGGCGACTCCGGCACGGGCAAGACCATGTCGGCCGAGGTCATCGCCGGCGAACTCGGGCTCGATCTCTACGTCATCGACCTCTCGACGCTCGTCGACAAGTACATCGGCGAGACCGAGAAGAATCTCGAGCGCGTGTTCCAGGCGGCGGCGGGCACGAACGGCGTGCTCCTCTTCGACGAGGCCGACGCGGTCTTCGGCAAACGCTCCGAAGTGCGCGACGCGCACGACCGCTACGCCAACGTCGAAAGCGCGTACCTGCTCCAGCGCATCGAGCGGTTCGACGGGCTCGCGCTGCTCTCGACGAACCTGCGCGCCAACATCGACGAGGCCTTCACGCGCCGGCTCGACCTCATCATCGACTTCCCGATGCCGGATGCCGCGCTGCGCGCCGAACTGTGGGACAGATGCCTCGGCTTCGGGGTGGCCCGGGCATCCGATCTCGACCTGACCTTCCTCGGATCGGCGTTCGAGCTCTCCGGCGGATCCATCCGGTCTGCCGCCGTCACGGCGGGCTACTTCGCGGCGGCCGCCGACGGCATGGTCACGATGCGACACCTCGTCGCGGCCGTCGAGCGCGAGTACCGCAAGCTCGGGCGGCTCCTGGTCGAGAGCGAATTCGGTCAGTACTGGCCCAGGGTCGGCGCGTGATGAATACGACGGATGCCCCGGCTCGGCGTCTGCCCGAAAGGGCAGCCCGCGCTTCCCGTCCGGCCGCATCCGTCGGCTCGACGAGACCACCGCAGAGGGCGTAAGGCAGAGAGAAGGGGACGGAGGCGCCATGTCCACATTCGACTTCGACACCATCGACGGAGCAGTCCGCCGAACTCGAGAGGAGCGTCGATCCGACACCGTGTCGCCGGTCGGGCTCCGTGAGCATCGGCTCGACGTGCTCGGACCGGCCGGCATGCTGAGGCTGCAGCGGGAGGCGGGGAACAGCGCCGTCGCGGGTCTGGCCGAGGAGGAGCGCAGTCCCGTGCTCGACGTCGTCTCCAGCGGCGGATCGGGCCTGGACCGCGACGTCCGCAGCGACATGGAGGGCCGTCTGGGCGCCGACTTCTCGGATGTCCGGGTGCACACGGATGCCGCGGCCCACGACTCGGCGCGCGCGGTCGGCGCGCACGCCTACACGGTGGGATCCCACGTGGTGTTCCAGCGGGACGCCTACGACCCGCACTCGACCGCGGGGCGGACGACACTGGCGCACGAGCTCACCCATGTCATGCAGCAGCGCAGCGGACCCGTGGACGGGACGCCGACGGGCGGGGGAGTGAGCGTCAGCGACCCCGGCGACCGCTTCGAGCGCGCCGCAGCCGCGAACGCGGAGCGCGTGATGAGCACAGATGACGTCGCCGAGCCGGTCCAGCGTTCGGCCGACGGCTCCGCGCCGGTCGTTCAGCGAGCCGAAGACCCGGACGAGGAGCCCGATGAGTCGGCAGCCGTCCAGGGGCTGTTCGTGCAGCGCGAGGAAGCGCCCGAGGAGGAGGAAGAAGCCGGCTGAGGCTTCGCATCCGCGATGCCCGCCGTGACCGTGCTCGAGACCGCGTCGGCGCGGCAGCGACCCCGGTCGAGCGCCGACCGGGCGCTCGCGCGTCCCGGGCAGGCCCATGCGCTGCTGTCGCTCCAGCCGCTGGTGGGCAATGCCGCGGTCACGTCGCTCCTGGAGGGGGATGCGCCACGCGCGCGTGCTCAGCGTCTGGTCGAAGGCGCCGGAATGCCGCCGGTTGCGCCGACACCGGCAGACCCCGCCACGCATCCCGGACTGCGCGCCGTGCGCGCGAGCGTGAAGTCGGCGGCAGCGCGGGCGGCGCAGCATCCGTCTCCGAAAGCCGCCGTCGCGACCGCCGAGAAGGCCGTCGAACCCGCCCCCGACGAGGCGGAGGCCCAGGCCAAGAAGGAGCGCGCCGAGACCATCGGCAGCGCTCCCACGCCCGGTTTCGACAAGGCGGCGTTCATCGCGGCCGTGAACGAGGCGATCGCCAAGCAATCGCCGAAGACGCTGGAGGATGCTGCGACGTTCGCGTCGTCGGGCAAGGCGGAGTCCGTCGGCGCAGAGGTCAAGGGGCGTGTCACCCAGAGCAAGGCCGCATCGACCGGTCCGCTCAGCGAGGCCACGGCGCAGCCACCCGACACCTCCCGTGCAACCGTCACCCCCGGCACCCCGCTGCCCGCAGCGCCGCCGACGCCGGCGCCGGCCCTCGGGGCGGCGCGAGCGGCCCCGACGCCGGCGCCGAAGGAGCAGACGGATCTCGCCCATGGGCCGGCGCAGGTCGACCAGCAGCTGTCCGAGTCCGGCGTTTCGGAGGAGCAGCTGCGCAATTCCAACGAGCCTGAGTTCACCGACGCGCTCGCCGCCAAGGGGGAAGCGGCTCAGCACGCCGCCACCGCACCCGCGGCTCTCCGGGAGCGCGAGGCGGGAGTCATCGCGGCCGCGCAACAGGATGCGGCGGCCACCGGCGCCGGCGGTGCGGCGGCACTGGCGTCGGGAAGGGCGGCGGGTCTGAACCAGCTTCTCGGGGGTCAGCAGCAGGCCAAGGGTGCCGCCGAGGGCAAGCACGCGCAGGTGAATGCTGACCTGCGGGCGATCTTCGACAAGACCAAGACGGACGTCGAGGCGATCCTGTCGAGCATCGACACGACCGTGGAGGCGGACTTCGCGAAGGGTGAGGCCGCAGCGCGTGCCGCGTTCAAGCAGTTCCACGAGCGGGAGATGGACGCGTTCAAGGAGCGGGAGTACGGGTGGAATCTCGCCGCCTGGACTAAGGATCTCCTGTTCGGGCCGCCGCCTGCGGCGCAGAAGGTCTTCGAGAAGTCACGCACGTTCTACCAGAACGAGATGACGAAGGTGATCAGCTCGATCGCCGACACCGTCGGACGCAAGCTCACCGAGGCGAAGACGAGGATCGCGACTGGCAAGGAGCAGATGGCGGCGCACATCCGGGGCCTCGACCCCGCGCTCCGCGCCGAGGCGAACAAGGCCGCGCAGGCGTTCTCGGGGCAGTTCGATCAGCTGGAGCACTCCGTCGACGAGAAGTCCCAGGCGGTCGTCGAGGATCTCGCCGCCAAGTACGTCGCCGCCAAGGGCGAGGTCGACGCCGAGATCACGAAGATGCAGGAGGAGAGCAAGGGCCTCGTCGGGCGCGCCGTCGCCGCCGTCGGAGGTGTCATCACCACGATCAAGAACCTCGCGGCGATGCTCACGCAAGTGCTCGCCCGAGCAGCGGCCGCCGTCGACAAGATCATCAAGGATCCGATCGGCTTCCTCGGCAACTTCGTGAACGCGGTCAAGGGCGGCATCCAGCAGTTCGGCGCGAACATCGCCACGCACCTCAAGTCGGGACTGCAGTCCTGGCTCTTCGGCGCACTGGCCGAGGGCGGCATCGAGCTGCCCGAGAAGTTCGACTTCAAAGGCGTGCTGCAGCTGATCCTGTCGATCCTGGGACTGACGTGGGCGAAGGTGCGCGCACGGATCGCCGCGAAGCTTCCGCCCGGCGCGCTCGAGGCGGTCGAGAAGGGCTTCACGGTGGTGAAGACCATCATGACCGTCGGCATCTCCGGCATCTGGCAGCTGCTGCTGGAGAAGCTCGGCGACATCAAGGAGATGGTCCTGACTCAGGTGAAGGAGATGGTCTCGATCGAGATCATCAAGGCCGGCATCGTGTGGCTCATCTCGATGCTGAATCCGGCATCGGCCTTCGTGAAGGCCTGCAAGATGATCTACGACGTCGTGATGTTCTTCGTCGAGAAGGCAGCGCAGATCAAGGAGTTCGTCGACAGCATCCTCGACTCGGTCGAGTCCATCGCCGGCGGGGGAGTGGGCGCGGTCGCGGGCTACATCGAGAAGACGCTCGGCCGGATGGTGCCCGTCATCATCGGGTTCATGGCCTCGCTCCTCGGCCTCGGCGGGATCTCGGGCAAGATCAGGGCGATCCTCGAGAAGATCCAGGAGCCGGTCGGCAAGGCGATCGACTGGGTGGTCGGCAAGGCGGTGGCCTTCGGCAAGAAGGCGCTGACTCTCGGCAAGAAGCTGCTCGCCAAGGCGAAGGATCTCGGCAAGAAGGCCATCGGCAAGATCAAGAAGAAGCTCGGCATCAAGGAGAAGACTCCCGAGCAGATCGAGGCGGACAAGAAGAAGCGGCTCGACAAGGGTGTCGCCGCAGGAGTGAAGGTCGTGAACGCCCTGGTCGGCAAGCCGGTGATCATGGCGGCGATCCCACCACTCCTCACCAGCATCCGGGCCTTCTACAGGATGCAGGAGCTCAAGCCCGTGCTGGATGGCGGCAAGGTCGCAATCTACGGCAAGGTGAATCCGGACACTCAGAAGCCGACTCTGCTCAAGCCCGAGAAGCCGGATGCCTACGCGGAGCAGCATGTCGGGAACATCGCACCGCACACCTCGCAGCCCAAGCGCGGGCCCAACCTGTGGTCCGAGCATGTCATTCCGGGTTCGTATGTGGGTTTCGTGCTCATTGCCTTGACCGGGAAACCGCTTCCCGACTCCGACTACAACGCGATGACCACAATCCTCACCTACAACTCAGCGCGCAAGGGGAAGGACTTCGGTCACGGTGGGGCGAGCCCGCTGCAGAGCGTCGACGCGAAGCTGACGAAGAGAATGCTCGGACGTGCCCGAGGCTCACAGCCGGCGTCCGGGGTGCCGGCTCAGTCCACGGCGAGTAAGGACAATGTTCTCCGCACATTCGATCTCATGTCGAAAGGTGCCGTCGAGCGGACAGTGCGTGCGGTGGCGGCGGACTGGGCAGCGCACAAGGCGACGCGGATCTCGACGCAGGGCGGGGAGCTGCCGCAGAAGCCCGACGAGGCTGCCATCCGCACCGCTGTCGCCCAGCAGACCGCGAAGATCAATGAGATCTTCGCCAGGGAGGGCATTCGCTAGCCCGGGGCCGTAAGCCGATCGATCGGGTGGATCGGTGAGCTCCATCTGACGTGTTCACGCGCTCAGGGCGTAGTCGTACCGAGCGCGGCCGCCGAGGCGTGGTGTGCGGGCGGGGTCGACGCGGACGGGCGGGATGAACCACACCTTGGCTCGCACACCCGGCCCCTCGATGCGGATCTCCCAGCCGTCGTCGTGGACGCGGTGATGACATCGGGTGCAGAGCAGGATGCCGTTGTCGAGGTCGGTGGGTCCGGCATCCCGATGCCACCATCTCAGGTGGTGGACCTGAGTCATCCCCGGGGGAAGGCCGCATCCCGCGCAACCGCCGTCTCGCTCGCCGAGTGCGAGTTTCTGAGATGCGGTGAAGAGGCGCTTCGCGCGTCCGAAGTCGAGGATCTCGCTGTCTGCACCCAGCACGCAGGGGATCACCTGTGCGTCGGCGGCCATGCGTCGGATCGTCTGCACTGACACGGGCTGGGAGACGCCGTCAATCGTCCCGAGTCCTATCCCGGATTCGAGCTGGTCGAGCCCGATCCGGATGACGACCGTCGCGCCGCCGGTGGGGACATCCTTGCTCTCGCACGCCAGAGCATGCCGGCAGATCGTGGCGAGCGCATCGGCTCGAAGCTGCGGAATCGGGCGCTGCTCGTCGGCGCTCATTCCACCCCGCGGACCCTCGTCGCGACGGCGGAGCACCTCGCCGACCATCGCATCGATCACCGTCTTGACGACCGCGCCGCGTTCCGGGTCGAGCCGCGCGTCGAGCAGGATCGAGCCGTCGCGGTCCTCGCGCACATGCACGTATGCCGTCGCGCGGAGTTCGTCTTCGCGCGGCTGCACGCCGTCGGGGTCGAGCCACGCCTCGGCCCGGGCGAGGATCTTGCGCAGCTGATCCATCGGAAGCCCCTCCGCCTGCCCGACCAGCACGCGCTCGGCTTCGTGCACGGCGTGGGGGTCGCCGCGGAGCGCCGTGCGATCGAGGAGTGCGATGATCGCGCCTGCGGCGGCGACACTGAGCCGCCCGCTCTGGAGCCCGGCCGCCACCTCGGCGTGCTTGGGTGGCGCATCCGCGCCGGTGAGCGTCATCCGCGGCGCCGTCGCCTCGCCGACGGCGACCAGGCGAGCGGCGTCGCCGACGTTCGTTCCGGTGGCTGCGGCGATCATCGATGTCGGGGAGCGAAAGCCCTGCTGCTTCGCGAGGCCCGCATTCCCGAGCTCGACGCGCGAGGCTCGCGCCACTTCCGCTGCGACCGAGGCGTGCACGGCCTCGACGTGCCGGCGCAGGGATCCCATCGCAGAGTTCAGCGCCGCCAGCATCGCACCTTCCACGCCGTCGGCTGCCGATCCGCCGGCGTGCGCTGCAGTCCACGCATCTCGGGCGGCCGCGAGCGCTGCTTCTACGCCCGTGAAAGGATCTTGCATGGCACTATAGTACATAACTTCGAATCTTCTGTCAAGCGTGACGACCGCTGCGGAGTGCTGTCCGCCCAAAGGCAGGCAATTTTACCTCACTTCGAACAAAGATACGATTGAGCGCCGGGCGGTATCCACCTTGCCCAGCTCGGCGCCGGCCCTGCCCTTTCGCGCATCCCGAACGTGCAGCATCCGCTTCCCGGCCGTAAGCCCGCGCGGACTGCGTGCCGTGGCATCCTCCGTTCGATCCTGAGAGCAGTCGCGGTGCCGGCGCAGGCACCGCGTCGGAGCGAAGGAGCCGCCGATGCCCACGTATCTCTCTCCCGGGGTCTACATCCAGGAGCTCGACGCCGGGACGCGACCGATCGAAGGCGTCGGCACCGCCGTCGCGGCGTTCGTCGGGTTCGCCCCCAGGGGCCCCCTCAATACGCCGACACTGGTGACGAACTGGACCCAGTACGTCGAGCAGTTCGGCGACATCGAGCCGGGCTCGTACCTCGCCTACTCGGTGTACGGGTACTTCCTCAATGGCGGCGGGCGGTGCTACATCGTGCGCATCGGCGCCGACCAGCCGTCGGCGAACGGCCAGGGGAAGCCGCAGAAGCAGGTGGCGGCACCGCAGACCGCGACGATCGGGAACTTCGTCTTCACGGCGAAGAGCGCCAGCGCCAAGGCGATCACCGTCGAGGTGGCGCCGCCCGAGGGGGATTCGCCTCCCGACGACGAGTTCAAGGTCACCGTGACCGCCGAGGGCAAGCCGCCCGAGGTGTGGGGGAACGTCTCGTCCAAGCCCGACTCGGGGGACTACGTCGTCAAGCGGGTCGGCGGCGAGTCGAAGCTCGTCACGGTCGAGGCAGTCGCGCCGGAGGTGCAGACCAAGCCGAAGACCGGGACGACGGCGCTCGCCGTCCCCGAGCCCAAGAGCGAGCCGATCGTGCTCGAGAAGCAGCAGGTCTCGGCGGCGAACTACATCGGCGAAGCGGCCGACCGCACCGGGTTCAGCGGGCTGGAGGAGGTCGAGGACGTCACGATGGTGTCGGTTCCGGACCTGATGGCGGCCTACGAGCAGGGCGCGATCGACCTCGAGACCGTCAAGGGCGTCCAGCTCGCGATCGTCGCGCACTGCGAGCTGATGGGGGATCGCATCGCCGTGCTCGACCCGCCGCCGGGACTCAGCGTCCAGGAGGTCGCGAAGTGGCGCACGAACGACTCGGGTCTCGACTCGAAGTTCGCCGCGCTCTACTACCCGTGGCTCAAGGTCCTCGATCCCGTCACCGGGTCGTCGAAGTTCGTGCCGCCGTCCGGGCATCTCGCCGGCATCTGGGCCCGCAACGACAACGAGCGCGGCGTGCACAAGGCGCCGGCGAACGAGATCGTCCGCGGCGCCATCGACGTGCAGACCAAGATCACCCGCATCGAGCAGGAGAGCCTGAATCCGATCGGCGTCAACGCGATCCGCGGATTCCCCGGCCGCGGCATCCGTGTCTGGGGTGCCCGCACCCTCTCCAGCGACCCGGCATGGCGCTACATCAACGTGCGCCGGCTCTTCAACTATCTGGAGAAGTCGATCCTCCTGGCGACCCAGTTCGCGGTCTTCGAGCCGAACGACCCCGCTCTGTGGGGCAAGCTGCGGCGCTCGATCACGGCCTTCCTCATGGGGGAGTGGCGCGGCGGAGCCCTCTTCGGCCGCACGCCGGAGGAGGCGTTCTTCGTCCAGTGCGACGACGAGACCAATCCCGCGGACGTGATCGACTCCGGGCGGGTCGTATGCCGGATCGGCGTCGCGCCCGTGAAGCCGGCGGAGTTCGTGATCTTCCAGCTCTCGCAGTTCTCCGGCGGCACCGGGGCGGTCGAGGAATGAACGTGCACGTCGGATGACGTGACGAGGACTCGACAAGGAGGAAACCATGGCTCTGGACCAATTCGACAACGCCCCCGCCTACAACTTCAGCGTCACGATCGACGGCGTGCAGATGCCGCTCGTGATGGAGGTGAGCGGCGTGAAGATGGAGGTCGACAAGATCGAGGCGAAGCAGCAGGTCGCCGCCGACGGCAAGTACGTGGCGCGGCAGATCCCCGGTCGTGGCAAGACGGGCGAGATCACCATCACGCGCGGCCTCACCGACTCGCGGACCGTCGTGGACTGGCTGAAGACCGTCATGGACGGCGACCTCACCGGCGCCCGCAAGACGGCGGCGGTGAACATCCTCGATCACAAGGGCGAGACCATCAAGACGTTCAACTTCACGAACTGCTGGGTGCGCTCGGTCGAGGTCAACTCCCTGAAGGCGGGATCGACGGAGCAGGCGACCGAGAAGGCGATCATCTGCTTCGACGAGTCCAGCGTCTCGTGACGACATGGAGCGGGTGATCGCAACCCGTCCGTCCTCGGGCGACGTGCGCGACGAGGAGCGGATGCGGACGGAGTTCCCCTTCGAGCTGCCGCGCGGTTACCTCGCCCCCGACGGCACGGTGCACCGCGACGGCGTGATGCGGCTGGCGACCGCCCGCGACGAGCTGCTGCCGCTCTACGACGTGCGGGTGCAGGAGAACGCCGCGTACACGACGGTGGTCCTGCTCGCGCGCGTCATCACGCGACTCGGAAGTCTGACGAACGTCGATGCGGGGGTGGTCGAGAACATGTTCGCCACCGATGTCGCGTTCCTGCAGGACTTCTACCGGCGCATCAACGCGGAGGGCCATACGCGCATCGCCGTCACGTGTCCCGCGTGCTCGCACCGCTTCACCGCAGATCTCGCCGGGAGCCGCCTGGGGGAATCGTGACGTACGGGGCCGACCGCATCGTCGAGGAGATCTCGTACATCGCCTTCCACTTCCACTGGCCGCTCGACGACATCCTCGAGCTCGAGCACCCCGACCGACTGCGCTACGTCGGGGAGATCGCCCGCATCAACGAACGACTTCGAGAAGGCTGAGGAGGGGCGACGATGCGCTGGCCGTGGCAGCGGAGCACTCCGCCGACCGGAGAGCAGGGATCCAAGGATGCCGCGCCGCGGCCATCCCCCGCGGGCTGGGCGTTCCTCCCGCCCCTCGTCGGACCGCCGGCGCCCGCCCCCCTCCAGCTGCAGGCGGACTTCCTGCAGCGCATCCCCACGCGCGCCGTGCCGACGCACCTGACCTCGCTCGAACACCTCGTGAGCCCGGAGGCCCCGCGTGCGACGATCGGCGATCAAGGCTCTTCTCCGCCGGAGGGGCTCGGCCGACCCGAGCCCGGCGAGCTCGTCCTCAGCCCGCCTCCGCACGGCGCCGCTCCTTCCGGCCGGCCCTCGAGTGCCGCAGCCGCGCACGCTCCGACAGTTCAGCGCGAGCCCGCGGTCGACGCAGCTGCCGCCGACCCGCCCTCAGCTGCCCCGGGGCCCGAGCTTCCCGCTGCGACGGGGGATGCCCCGGCCGCCGTTGCTCCCACGCTCGGCGCGCCGGAGCCGACCCCCGCCACGGCGCCGGCGGCGCCGGTCGAGCGTTCGGCCGCAACCCCTGTGCCGCCCCGCGGGGCTGCATCGACCTCGGCGCCCATCCAGCGTCTTCCTCCGTCGGCCGCTTCACCGGGTCGCTCCACTCCCGCGGCCGAGGGAGCCGCGACATCCCCGCCCCCCCTTCCTCCGCCGCCGGATCCGCTCCGCCCGTCACCGGGTGCGCTCCGCCCCTCCCCGCCGGATCCGTCCCGCTCGTCGCCGGACGGGCCGCCCGGACTCCCGGTGCAGCCGACGCTGTCGGAGGCCCCGTCGCCCTCCACGGCGACGCCGTCGCCACCACCGGGCGCTCCCTCCGCTTCGGGCCCCACGTCGTCGTCGTCGCCCTTTCCCGCCGGGCCATCGCCGTCGCCGCGTGACCCGCGGCCTCTGCAGCGCGCGGCCGGCTCCCCGGCCGTCGAGCCGTCCTCGAGATCGGATGTCGACGCCTCGGAGCCGAGCGGGAGCGCACCCTCTTCGGAGCCGATCGACTCAGCGGAGCCGCGCACGCCGGAGCCGATCGGCTCAGCGGAGCAGCGCACGCCGGATCCGAGCGTCGAGCCCCGCGCGGCAGCGCTCGCCGCGGGGAACGCGCCCTCTTCCCCTTTCGAGCCTCCGTCCTCTCCCCACATCCAGCGCACGTCCTCCGTCCGCGAGGCGCCACCGCCACCGCTGCCGCTGCCGCCACCGCCACGGCCCGTGCTCGGCCTGGGCGCTCCTCTCCGGAAGCCCGAGTCTGCGGCGGGCGGCCGCGTTCCGCTTCAGCGCTCGCCCGCGGTCGACCCGTCACCTCATCCACCGGCGGCATCCGGGCCGGCCATCGCTCCGGCGTCCGAGCCCGCCTTCCCCCGCCCGCCCGGGCCTGCGGAGACAGCCGCCCGGCCCGCCGCCGCGCAGGATGGCGGCGTCCCCGGCGACATCGTGACGCCGCTCCTCGGCGACGCGCCACCAGCAGCCTCTTCCCACGCCGACGTCCTCCCCGACGGGCCGCAGCCCGTCGTCGCGCGAGCGGTCGACGTGCCGCCGCCTCTCGTGGCGCGAACGACGGCCGCTTCCGGTCCGACGGGCGCCGCGCCGCCGTCCGATCCGTCCCTTCCGGCGGCCGGCATGGCGCCGGGGTCGGCCGGGATCGGGTCGACGACCAGAGACGCGTCCGGGATCGGGTCGACGACCGCGAGCGGGTCGACCGAGGGCCACGTGCTCGTGTCCAGGAAACCCTCCGCCCCGGCGCCGCCGGCGGCCGAGACGCCGGTGCCCGCCGCCGGGGAGCGCTCCGCTCCGCCGCTGCACCTCCCCGTCCGCCCGCTGCTGCTGCAGCGCCGCGTCGAACCGGCGATCGATCCCGGGGCGCACAGGGGATCGTCCCGCATGTCGGGCGCGGGCGCCCCGACCGCTCCGTCCGCATCGCCCGTGCGGGCCGTCGTTCTCCCGCCCGAGCCGCCGCCCGGGACCCCCGGCGCGAACTCCTCGGCTGCGTCGGCAGACGTCATGGCGCACACCCTCGGCGGTTCCTCGCCGCGCGGCGGCGACGAAACCGTCCAGCTCGTGCCCGCCGAGCGGGCCGGCACCGCGACCGTCGGAAATTCTTCGCCACCGACCGCCGCGGCATCCGGTCGCTCGCCGGCGGCGTGGGGTGCACGCGCGCTGTCGACTCCGCCGGCTGCGCTGCCCGCCGCGCTGACCGCCGCGCTGCCCGCCGTGCAGCGGGCCGAGGCATCCTCCCCGTCGTTCCAGCCGGCGTCGGCCGACCGCGCCCGCATCGCCCAGGTGCTCGCGACCACCTCCGCGCGGGTCGCGGAGGAGGACGCGGGGAGTGCCGCCGTCCAGCGCGCTCTTGAAGCCGAACCGGCCGGGGCCGCGCCGCCGCCTGCCGCCGGAGTTGCCGCGAGCGGGTCGGCCTCCTCCGGCGGCGCGACCGCCGCTCCCGGAATCGCCGACCAGCCGCAGCAGCTCGAGCACCTCCTCGACCGCCTCTATGCGCCGCTGGTGCGCCGGCTCAAGGCGGAGATGCTGCTCGACCGTGAGCGGCGCGGCGTGCGGATCGACCGGATCTGACGGGAGCGAACCATGCCACTCACCGAATCCAAGGACTGGGCTCTCACCGTCTCGTACGAGGTGAAGCTCGACGAGGCGATCCTCGGCGCGTTCGCGACGTGCGAGGGGCTGGGCATCGAGGTGGTGCTGGAGACGCGCGAGGAGGGCGGCAACAACGCCTACCCGTGGCAGTTCCCCACCCGGCTGAAGTATCCGAACGTCAAGCTCACGCGCCCGCTCAGCGCCGACGCCGAGAAGACGGTGCAGTGGATCACCGGCTTCATCGACTCCGCCAAACGGGTCAACGGCGTCATCACCGCGAAGAACAGCGCGGGCAAGGCCGTCCTGCATTGGGAGCTGACCGACGTCGTGCCGGTGCGGTGGACGGGACCGTCGCTCAACACGGACTCCTCCAAGGTCGCGGTCGAGACCCTCGAGCTCGCCCACCACGGCTTCCAGGTGAAGAGGTGACGCATGGAGCTCACACAGACCTCCAGCAATTCCGCCAAGCTCGTCCACGCGAGGCTCGATCTCTTCGAGCCCGGTCCGTCGCCGGGCAAGCCCGGCGGGCCGCGCGGCAGCATCCCGTTCCACTTCAACCCGAAGGAGCTGACCGTCACCAAGTCGGCGAAGTGGGAGTCGCAGAACCAGAAGAAGGCGGGGTCGGCGCCGCCGGCGAACTTCACGACGCCCGAGCCGCAGAAACTCACCCTCGAGATGTTCTTCGACGCGACGCGCTCGCCCGGGTCGAGTGTCGTGAAGGACGTCGAGGCGCTGTTCGAGACGGTCGTGCCGACGCCCGCCTCGATCGGACAGAAGCGCCCCTCGCCGCCGTGGGTCAAGTTCGCGTGGGGCCCGCTCAGCAGCTTCCTCGGCTACGTCAAGTCGGTCGCGGCGAAGTACACGCTCTTCGGCTCGGACGGCCGCCCGCTGCGTGCGGTGTGCACCGTGTCGCTCGAGGAGCTTCCCTCCGAGAAGGGCAAGCAGAATCCGACCTCGGGCGGACTCCAGCCCCGAGCCGTCCACACGATGCGCGAGGGGGACAGCCTCGCCGTCATCGCGTACCGGGAGTACGGGAACGCGGCGCTGTGGCGCCCGCTCGCCGACGTCAACGGCATCGACGACCCCATGCGGGTACGGCCGGGGCGGACGATCTTCCTTCCCACCGCCGAGGAACTGGACGACGCACGGGCGCGCGGGATCGCCCGGCGGGAGGTGGCTCATGCCCGCGCTTGACACCTACACGAGCCTGCTCGTCGTCCAGGTCGACGGCAACGAGCTTCCCGCCGACATCGCGGCGCTCCTCGTGCGCGGGCGCGTGACGGACGGGGTGGGGCTGCCCGACGCCTTCGAGCTGGAGTTCACCGATGAGCACGCCAAGGTGGCGGCCCTCTTCCCGATCGCGGCCGCCATCTCGCTGAAGGTCTCCCAGAACGGTCCCGGCGGCTCGCCGGTCCTGTTCGAAGGGGAGGTGACCGCGCTCGAGCGGGAGGACTTCGGAGGCGCACTGCACACGCGCGTGCGCGGGCTCGACGGTGCGGCGCGGCTCATGCGCGGCACGCGCGTCGCGGCCTTCGTCGAGTGCTCGATCCCGGACATCGTCCGGAAGGTCGCCCAGGGCGCGGGGCTGACCGTCGGTCGAGTCGAGGCGCCGGCCGGCGTCCTGCCTCATGTCGCGCAGGACAACGTGAGCGACTGGACCTTCCTCGCGCGGCTCGCGCGCCTGGCCGGAGCGACCTTCACCGTCACCGGGAAGCGCCTCGACTTCGGGCCGCCGACCCCGGCTCGCGATGCCCCGACGGGCACCAACGCCCGCGAGAACCCCGTCGTCATCGAGCACGGCGCGAACGCCCAGTATGTGAAGGCGGTCGTCACGGCCGCCGAGCAGGTCGCGAACGTCTCGGTGCGGGGGTGGGATGCCGCGACGAAGGACGTCGTCGTCTCCAAGGCCGACGCCAAGACCCGCAGCGCCGAACTGCCCGACCTCACCCCGGCCGGCATCGCGAAGAAGGTGGGGAGCCGTGAGTTCGCGGACGTGTGGGGCGAGGGGCGCGCCGCGTCCCAGGACAAGCTGGCGGCCTCGCTCGCCGACCGCCTCGCCGGCGGATTCGCCGAAGTCGAGGCACAGGTCACGGGAAATCCCGACATCCGGTGCGGGGTCGCCGTCAACCTGAGCGGATTCGGCAAGCCGTTCGACGGGCGCTACACCGTGAGCGAGACCGTGCACGACTTCTCGGCGAGCGCCGGATACTCCACCACCGCCGTCGTGGCGAACGTCTCGGATCGCTCGCTCTTCGGCGTCGCCGGAGCGGGCGTCGCGCTGCACGAGCCGCGGATCTCCGGCGTCACCTCCGCCGTCGTCACCGACAACCTCGACCCCGAGGACCAGGGCCGCGTGAAGCTCAAGTTCCCGTTCGCCTCCGACGACTACGTGAGCGGCTGGGCCCGCACCGTGCACGTCGGCGCAGGCCCCGAGCGCGGGAACGTCGTGCTCCCGGAGGTGGGGGACGAGGTGCTCGTCTCCTTCGAGCACGGCTTCTTCGACCGTCCCTTCGTGCTCGGCGGCCTCTTCAACGGCAAGGACCTGCCCGACGGCGGCTGGAAGGAGTACGTCGACTCGAAGGGCGTGCTCCGGCGCGCGCTCGTGTCGCGCACGGGCATGCGCGTCGAGTTCGTCGAGGACGGATCGTCGGAGACGGTGCAGCTCACCACCAACAAGGGCGCGCAGCGCGTGACCCTGCGCCAGGACGGTGAGAAGGGACTGGAGATCCTGTCGGAGGGACCGGTGTCGGTGACGGCGAAGACGGATGTCTCGATCACGACGAACTCCGGCAAGGTCGTCGTCTCGGCATCCACCATCGCCCTCTCCGCGAAGGACTCGCTCGAACTCGAGGCGCCCCAGGTGAAGCTCAAGGGCGCCGCCAAGGTGGAGGTCTCCGCTCCGCAGGTGGCGGTCAAGGCGGACGCGCAGGCGGAGCTCTCGGCGGGGGCCGCCGTGACCGTCAAGGGCGCGATCGTGAAGATCAACTGAGGAGCGGACCGACATGTCGAAGGAGTTCGTGGGCAGGGGATGGGCGTTCCCCGTCGAGACCGACCGCAGCGGCCGGATCCTGCTCACTCGCGACGACCGCGAGATCGAGGACAGCATCCGACTCATCCTCGCCACCGCGCCGGGGGAGCGGCCGATGCGCCCGGAGTTCGGCTGCGCCGTCCACGACTACGTCTTCGCCCCGGCGGACGCCTCGACGGCGGGGGCGA
The DNA here is from genome assembly GCF_004362195.1 of Microbacterium sp. BK668. Taxonomy (NCBI): domain Bacteria; kingdom Bacillati; phylum Actinomycetota; class Actinomycetes; order Micrococcales; family Microbacteriaceae; genus Microbacterium; species Microbacterium sp. BK668. Next base: position 2,866,632 of record NZ_SNWG01000001.1, on the reverse strand, counting down.
TCGGCGAGGCGGTGAGGACGTCGCTGCGCTTCTGGGAGCCCCGCATCGATCTCGACGACGTGCTGGTCGACTTCGACGGTGCCGAGGAGGGACGCCTCCTCATCGACATCCGGTACCGGATCCGCGGCGACAACGATCCGCGCAACCTCGTCTTCCCGTTCTACGTCATCCCGCGACAGGAAGGAGGCGAGTGATGCTCCCCGCGCCCGATCTCGATGACCGGAGGTTCCAGCAGCTCGTCGACGACGCCAAGCGGCTCGTCGCCGCCCGATGCCGGGAGTGGAGCGACCACAACGTCTCGGACCCGGGCGTCACGCTCATCGAGGCCTTCGCCTTCATGGTCGACGAGCTGCACTACCGGCTGAACCGCGTGCCCGACCGGCTGTACATCGCGTTCCTCGACCTCCTCGGCGTGACCCTCCACCCGCCGGCGCCTGCCCGCGCCGAGGTGCTCTTCCGGCTCTCCGCGGCGCGGCCCGACCCGGTGGTGGTGCCGGCGGCCGCGGAGGTGGCGACCCGGCGCTCCGAGGGCGAGGAGCCGATCGTCTTCGCGACGGACGACGAGCTCTCGATGCCGCCCCGCAGACTGACGCACATCGGCCGCGGCGAGCCCGTCGAGGTGAGGGTGGTCCACGCCGACGACGCGCTTCCCGGCGAGGGGACGTTCGAAGCGTTCCAGTCGGACCCCGCTCCCGGCGATGCCGTGCTTTTCGGGCTGGACGACGCCGCACCGCGGTGCCTCGTCGCCGTCAGCCTCCAGTGCAGCGTGCGGGGTGTCGGCGTCGACCCGACCGACCCGCCGTGGCAGTGGCAGGCGTGGACCGGCCGCGCCTGGCGGAACTGCCGCGTCGTCTCCGACGGCACGGGCGGGTTCAACCAGGACGGCGACGTCGAGGTGCTGCTGCCCGCCGAGCACGTCGTCTCGGTCGTGGGGGGAGTGCGCGCCGGCTGGATCCGGTGCATCGTCACCGAGCCCGTCCACGAGCGTCAGCCCGCCTACACCTCCTCGCCCCTGGTGCACCGGGCCGCGGCATCCATCGTCGGCGGAGCGGTGGACGCGACCCACGCGGAAGCCGTCCTCGGGGAGGTCCTGGGCCTCAGCGAAGGCGTGCCGGGGCAGGTGTTCGCCCTGTCGCAGGCTCCCGTCGTCGCCGACGGCGAGCCGCTCGTGGTCGAGGTCGCCGGCGGCTCGGGCTGGGAGCAGTGGCACGAGGCCGACTCCTTCGCCGGACACACGGGCGACGACCGGATCTTCACCGTCGATCGTGCTCTGGGCGAGCTGGCCTTCCCGCCCGCCGTCCGTGAGCGCGACGGCGGGCTCACCCCGTATGGCGCCGTGCCGCCGGCGGGCGCTCCGCTGCGCATCCCGCGATACCGCGTGGGTGGTGGCCGCCGAGGCAACGTGGGTGCGGGCTCGATCACGGTCCTTCGGACCACCGTCCCGTACGTCCGATCGGTCGAGAACCTCTCGGCGGCGCTCGGCGGCATCGACGGCGAGACGCTGGAGGAGGCCAAGCGGCGCGGCCCGCTCGCGGTGCGCACCCGCGATCGGGCGGTGACCGCGCAGGACTACGAGCAGCTCGCGAAAGCGGCCCGTCCCGGGATCGCGCGCGTGCGGTGCGTGCCCGCAACGGCCGCGGACGGCGCCGTGCGGCTCCTCGTCGTTCCCAACGCGGCCCCCGGAGCGGACGGTCACGTCGACTTCGCTGACCTCGAGCCCCACGCGGATCTCCTCGCGGGTGTCGCGGAGGAGATCGGCGAACGACGGACGGTCGGGGCGCGGGTCATCGTCGAGCCGCCGTTCTACCGCGGCGTGACGATCGTCGCGCGCATCGTCGCGCGGCCCGGGACGGTGCCGGAGATCCTCGAGAAGAGGTCGCTGGCGGCCCTGTACCGGCACTTCGATCCCGTGGTCGGCGGCATCGACGGCACCGGGTGGCCCTTCGGGCGCCCCGTCCTCGCCGGCGAGGTGTACGCGGTGCTGCAGTCGGTCCCCGGCGTCGAGCTCGTCGACGAGCTCAAGCTGTGGGAGGCCGACCCGGTCACGGGCAAGCGGGCGGGCGAGCCGGTCCTGCGCATCGACCTCGATTCCAACGCGCTCGTCTACTCCTACCGGCACAGTGTCCGGGTCGTCACGGGGGTCTGACATGCGCGGCCTCGTCCCCGGGCTGGCCAGCCCGTCTCCGTTCCTCGAACGTCTGCCCGGCGTCTTTCAGGACGCCGCGGACGGCGACTTCCTGCCACGTTTCCTCCAGGCGTTCGACGCGTCGATCGCGCCCACGATCTCAACCCTGGACAATCTCGCCGCCTACGTCGATCCGCGTCTCGCACCGGCCGACTTCCTGGACTGGCTCGGCGGATGGGTGGATGTCGCACCCGACGGCGGATGGACGCTCGACCAGCGGCGGGACATCGTCGCGCGCGCCGTCGCCCTTCACCGCGGGGCCGGCACGCTCGGCGGCATCCGTGAGGCCGTCCGTCTGGCCGCGGGACCGGACGCCGAGGTCACGGTCAGCGACAACGGCGGCGTCGCCTGGTCCGGGCAGCCGGGCGGAGAGGTGCCGGGAAGCGACGACGTGCTCGTCACTGTCGTCGCGACGGGAGTGGACGACCCCGAAGTGAGACGGCGGATCGAGCGCGTGCTGCGGTCGGTCGTCCCCGCGCACGTGCCCTGGATGCTCGAACCGCCCCCTGCCGAGGAGGGAACATGACCGACACGACCCCGTACGTCGTCTGCCTCGAGTGCGGCGGGCGGAATCTCCAGGGGGAGCAGTTCTGCGGCAACTGCGGCGCGTATCTCGCGTGGGAGCCTGCGGCGGCCGAGCCGCCGGACGACGCGGCGGCGCGGCCCGCCCAGCCGGGGCCGGACACGGACGCAGGGGAGCCGACACGGGATGCCGCAGCCCCGATGCCCGCTTCCCCGGCCGCGTCGAAGGCCGCTCCGATGCCGCCCGGCGGCGGCGCCGACGCGACAGCCCGCACGGCCCCTCCTTCGCCGGGCACGCCCCCGGCGGCCCCGCCCGCCGACGTCCCGGCTCTGCGGAAGCCGACGGCTGCGGCTCCGCCGCGTCCGCGCGCCGCCGTGCCGGCCGTCCCGGTCGAGGCGCCGCCCGCCCCCGGCGATGTCATCTGCCCGACGTGCGGAGCGGGGAACCGTCCCGAGCGGCGGTTCTGCCGCCGATGCGCAGCGCAGCTCACGGCGCCGGTCGCCGCCCCGGCGTCCGCGCAGCCGGCTGCCGGGTCGCGGCCGAAAGGACGAAGCACGCGGTTCCCGTTCACGGCTGTGCTGGTCCTCGCGGTGCTGATCGGCCTGCTCGTCGTCGCCTGGCTCAACCGGGACGTGGTGATCGGATTCATCACGTCGATCGTCGGCTTCGTGTTCTCGTCGCAGTCGCCCTGAATCGGGCGCACCGGCCGCGCGAGCGGCGCTGCGTCAACCGCCGATGATGACGGTGGGGCACCCGGGGCCCGGGACGATCGGCGCTCCGTGCATCGACTGGTCGCCGACCCGCGCCGCGGGGAACCCGCCGATGAGCACGGTCATGCTTCCCTGGGCGATGCCGTTGGGCGCCGGCGAGACGCAGACGATGCCTCCCGGCATCGCATTCGCCACCGCCGCCGGCATCCCGCCGATGAGCACCGTCGGCACCGCGGCCGCCGGAGTGATGACGCCGCCGCCGTGCGGCTTCGGTCCGTCGAACAGGGGGCAGAGCGCGGAGTCGCCGGCGCGGAGAGCGGGTCCGGTGGGCACGGCGTCACCCTGCAGGCTGCGTGACCGTGGCCCCGGTGACGAGCACCGTCGCGAGGCATCGGTCGGGCGTCCGGCCGACCGGCTTGCCGACCTGCACGCAGTTCATCCGCACCTCCAGGGTCTGACCGGCCGGGATCTGGATGGGGGTCACGAAGTGGAGGTCGAGGTCTCGGTAGTTCTCCGCGCTGAGGTTCAGCAGCACCGTGTCGTCGTAGGCGAGCTGGACCGTCGCAACGTCGCCCTGCGGGTTGTTGAAGACCAGGTCGGTGATCTGGAACACTGCACCGTCCGGGACGGCCGGGCCGATGTCGCGCGTCGCGACAGCGCCGCCGGGCTGATCGGTGAGGGTCACGGCGATCGCGCTGTCGACGGTGGTGGACGCGGGCGGCGGTGGCGGTGGCGGTTCGCCCGAGCCGCTCTGCGCCGCATCCTTCGCCTCCTGTGCCGTCTGCTGCGCGCCGGCTGCGGCTTCCTCTGCCTCCGCCGCCTGCTGCTGCGCGCTCGCGAGCGGTTCGGCGACCGCGTCGCGTGCCGTCTGCTCGACGGTGGGCTTGAGGAGCAGGTTCCACAGGAGGATCAGAAGGGCGATCAGCGCGGCGAGCGCGAGGAGCGCCTTCCAGAACCACGGCGGGAACACCGGCTCCTGCATATGCGTGCCGTCGGCGACGACCGGCTCGCCGGAGCTGGGCGTGACGGTGATCGAGTAGGGATGGCTCGCCGCCTGACCGCGCCAGATGCGCCGGCGCGGGACGAGCGTCACGCGCACGAACTGGGCGTGACCGGCGTCGATGAGCAGGTCCGGATCGCGCGGCACGACGGAGAGCCGCTCGGTCCCGGCGCTGAGCAGCGACACGGCGATCGCGTCGTTCCCGTTGTTGTCCACGGCCAGGCGCACGCGCTTGCGGCCCCTCGACCGCGACACCCGTGGCACGAGCTCGGCCGCAACGGCCGTGAACGGCTCGACGGTCACGGCCAGCTCGACGACCTCGGCGACCGTCGTGCGGTCGACGAGCGGCTCGTCCTCGGTCGGCGCGGCCGATGTCGGGACGACGCGGATGGCGACGTCGAGGCGGCCGGCCGGCACGGCGGGCGAGCGCGGCACCGTCACTCGGACGGTGACCGTCTCCGTGCGTTCGGGATAGACGCTGACGTGGTCGGGAACGAGCGTGGTGAACTCGCCGCCCGGACCCATCGCCTGCAGGGCGTACTGCTCGACGATCTGGCTGTCGTTGCGGACCGTCACCACCGCTTCGACGGGCTCGCCCGGGACCGCTGCGAGAGCAGCGGGCTCGATGGAGACGGCGACGGCCATACCAGCGACGCTAGGGACGCTCGCGCAGAACGGGAGGGTGTGCCGGGTCACCGGAGCGTGCACACTTGTTGCCCGTTCGTCGGGGAGCATTGCCCCGATGGCCCCCGTCGCGCCGGGGCGGTGCGCAAGGCGCGATAGACTGGGTGGTCGGCCAGTCGGCCGCGCTTCCCGCCCCTCCACGAAACGGACGTCCGCTGTGCTCGCCGTGCACGACCTCGAGATCCGCGTAGGCGCTCGCGTCCTCATGTCGGACGTGTCGTTCCGCGTGTCCGACGGTGACAAGATCGGGCTCGTGGGCCGCAACGGCGCGGGCAAGACGACCCTCACCAAGGTGCTCGCGGGCGACGTCCTGCCGTCCGGGGGGCGCGTCGACCGCTCGGGCGATCTCGGCTACCTCCCGCAGGACCCGCGCTCGGGCGACCCCGAGATGCTGGCCCGCACGCGCATCCTCGACGCCCGCGGACTGGGCACCCTCGCCATCGGCATGCACGACGCGTCGCTCGCGATGGGGTCGGACGACGCGGATGCCGCGGCCCGCGCGATGCGCCGGTACGCGAGCCTCACGGAGCGGTTCGAGGCGCTCGGCGGCTACGCGGCAGAGGCGGAAGCGGCATCCATCGCGCACAACCTCTCCCTGCCGGACCGCATCCTCGAGCAGCCGCTCAAGACGCTGTCGGGGGGTCAGCGCCGCCGGATCGAGCTGGCGCGGATCCTCTTCTCGGACGCCCAGACGATGATCCTCGACGAGCCGACCAACCACCTCGACGCCGACAGCATCGTGTGGCTGCGGGAGTTCCTCAAGGGGTACAAGGGCGGGCTCATCGTCATCTCGCACGATGTCGAGCTCGTGGGCGAGACCGTCAATCGTGTCTTCTATCTCGACGCCAACCGTCAGGTCATCGACGTCTACAACATGAACTGGAAGAACTACCTGCGCCAGCGGGTCGCCGACGAGGAGCGCCGCAAGAAGGAGCGGGCCAACGTCGAGAAGAAGGCCACCGTCCTGCAGCAGCAGGCGGCGCGCTTCGGCGCGAAGGCGTCGAAAGCCGCGGCCGCGCACCAGATGGTCGCGCGCGCCGAGAAGATGCTCGCCGGCCTCGACGAGGTGCGTCAGGAGGACCGCGTCGCGAAGCTGCGCTTCCCCAAGCCGGCGCCGTGCGGCAAGACCCCGCTCATGGCGTCGAACCTCTCGAAGTCCTACGGTTCGCTGGAGATCTTCACGGATGTCGACCTCGCCGTCGACCGCGGGTCGAAGGTCGTCGTGCTCGGGCTCAACGGCGCCGGCAAGACGACGCTCCTGCGCATCCTCGCAGGCGTCGACGATCCCGACACCGGACGCATCGAGCCCGGCCACGGGCTCAAGATCGGGTACTACGCGCAGGAGCACGAGAATCTCGACGTCAGCCGATCGGTGCTCGACAACATGATGTCCGCGGCGCCGGACATCACCGCGACCGACGCCCGCAAGGTGCTCGGGTCGTTCCTGTTCACGGGGGACGACGTCCTCAAGCCCGCCGGTGTGCTGTCGGGGGGCGAGAAGACGCGACTGTCGCTCGCGACGCTCGTCGTCTCGTCGGCGAACGTCCTCCTGCTCGACGAGCCGACGAACAACCTCGATCCCGCTTCGCGCGAGGAGATCCTCGGCGCCCTCGCGCACTACGAGGGAGCCGTCATCCTCGTCTCGCACGACGAGGGCGCCGTCCAGGCGCTCAACCCCGAGCGCGTCCTCATCCTGCCGGACGGCGTCGAGGACATCTGGGGCCGGGACTACGCGGATCTCGTGGCGCTGGCCTGAGCCGCGCGCTCAGCGGCCCGCCGTGTCGATAAGCGCGTCCTCGGCGTCGGCATCGGCATCCCGCCGTCTCTTGGCGCGCGCCGGGGCACGACCTGTCCGTGCCGCTTCGGCTTCCTCGCGCCGGTGCGCGCGCTCGGTCCGGATGACGTAGCCGATGAAGATGAATCCCATGATGGCGAAGAGGATCCACTGCACGGCGTAGGAGAGGTGCGGGCCGGGATCGTCCGACGGCGCGTCGATCGCCTGCGGGCGCGTGGCCGGCGCCGGGTCTTCGGACGCCATCACGCCGTAGGCGCTCTGCTCGAGCGCGTCTGCCGTCGCGGCTCCGAGGAGCCCGGCGACGGTGGGGAGGTGGATCGTCGGCAGCTGGCCCGCGGGGGCGGTGCGCCCCGAGGCCGGAAGGGGCTCGCCGGGCCGCAGCCGGACGACGACGGTCGTCTCGCCCTGCGGCGCCGCCGGAACGACGTCGGGTTCGTTCTGCTGCTCGCCCGGCGGCACCCATCCGCGGTCGACGAGCACGACGCGCCCGTCGTCCGTACGGAAGGGCACCAGCACCTCGTACGCGGCCGATCCGCCGTGGGCGCGGTTGCGCACGAGCAGCTCCTCGTCGGTGAGATAGGTGCCCGTGAGCGTCACGGGCGTCCACTCGTCGCCCGGCTGCAGAGCACCACCTGCCGGGATGACGTCGGCCAGGGGGACCGGGTCGGCGTCGTAGTTGGCGGCGACGAGCGCGAGCTGCTCCGAGCGCTGCGCGTTGCGCGCGAACTGCCAGTTGGACAGGAAGGCGCACGCGATCGCGAACACGACGGCCACCGCCACGTACACCGTCCAGCGGACGGCGGCAGGGGCATCCTTCCTCGACGCGCGAGCGCTCACGCCGGTTCTCCCGCCGGCTGCAGGGGCTCCACCGTGACGGGGAAGTCCCGCGTCGCGAGGAAGTCCCGCAGGTAGTCGCGATGCTCGTCGCACGCGACCCACGTCTTGCGCCGGTCGGGGGAGTGGATCCTGGGGTTCCGCCAGTCGATCCGCCAGGTCGCGGCCGCGCGGCATCCCGCCCGCGAGCACACCGCGGGCTCTGCGTGCCTGCTCATGCCGAGCTGCCTCGCTCCGCGTCCGGATCCGCCGGAGCGGACGGATGCCGCGCCCCGGCGTCGCGCTCGGTAGGGGCGAGCGGGCGCTGCTCCTCGAGCCGGATGATCCGGGGCCCCTCCGCCGGCGGCGCGGCGGCCGTGGGAGCCGAAGGCAGCGCACGCTCCGGCGCTTCGATCGCCGGGCTCCTGGTGTCCTCCCCGACGTTGGCGCCCACCACCGCGATGTACGGGAGGAAGACGGCGCCCGCGGCGAAGATCCACGTGTACCAGCTGTACGGGGTGACCACCACCATGAGGATGAAGCACGCCACGCGGATCCCCATCGTGATCAGATACCGTGTCGAACGCGCGCCCACCGCATCACGCGGCGCCCGCGGAAGCGACGTCGCGGACTGGGGTCCGCCGGAGTTCTTCACGATGGTTCCAGGGTACGCCGCGTGCAGGGCACGGGCTCCTGCTCCGGCCATCGGATCTACGACGTCTGGAAGTTGCCGGCGTTCGCGGTGAACCAGCTGACCCACACGAAGAACAGGATGATCCCGAGGATCGCGAAGGCGATGCCGACATAGCCGACGATCGTTCCAGCGAGGGCCATGCCCCGGCCGTTCTCGCCCGTGCGCTTGATCTGCCCGAGCGCCATGTGGCCGGTGATGACGCCCACGATCGAGCCGATGAACGGGATGATGAAGATCCCGACGAGCGACGAGATCAGCGAGACGATCGCAAGGCCGTTGGTCTTGGCGGCGGAGTAGGAGCCGTATGCGGGCGCCGGCGTGTACTGCGGCGGCGCGTATGCAGCCGAGCTCTGGCCGTAGGGAGGCTGCTGCCCGTAGCCGGATGGGGCGCCGTACTGTCCGTACGCGGGAGGCTGCTGCTGTCCGTAGGCCGCTGGCTGCTGTCCGTAGGCTGGGGGCTGCGCGCCGTAGGCCGGTGGCTGCTGCTGTCCGTAGGCCGGTGGCTGCTGCTGTCCGTAGCCGGGCTCCCCGTACCGAGGCTGCGGCTGCTGGCCGTATGCGGGGGGAGCGGGGGGAGCGGGGTCCAGAGGAGTGGTCGGCTGGTCGTCCGCACGCGACGAAGCCCCGTCGTCGCGTGCCCCGTCGCTGCGTGCATCGCTCATGATCGGTCCCCTTCCTCGCCTGCGCTCCCAGCGTCCCAGCGCAGCGGAGGCCTGTCAAACCCGCCGCTAGGCTGGTCCGGACCACCGCCGTCACCTTCCGGAGGAAGCATGTCCACTGATCGCGTCGTCCTCGTCACCGGCGGCAACCGCGGCATCGGCCGCGCCATCGCCGAGCGCTTCGTCGCGGAGGGGTACAAGGTCGCCGTGACCGCGCGGTCGGGCGAGGGTCCCGAGGGCACGCTCACCGTGCGCGCGGACGTGACGGATGCCGCGGCCGTCGATGCGGCATTCACCGAGGTGGAGGCCACCCTCGGCCCGGTCGGCATCGTCGTGGCCAACGCCGGCGTCACGAAGGACACTCTGCTCCTGCGCATGACCGAGGACGACTTCGACTCCGTCGTGGGCACCAACCTCGGCGGGGCGTTCCGCGTCGTCAAGCGCGCGTCGAAGGGGATGCTCCGCGCGAAGTGGGGCCGCGTCATCCTCATCTCCAGCGTCGTGGGGCTCTACGGCTCGCCCGGTCAGATCAACTACGCGTCGTCGAAGGCGGGGCTGGTCGGCTTCGCGCGCTCGCTCACGAGGGAGCTCGGCGGCCGTGGCATCACCGCGAACGTCGTCGCGCCGGGCTTCATCGAGACCGACATGACGGCGGCGCTGCCCGACGAGACGCAGGCCGAGTACAAGAGCAACATCCCGGTGGGCCGCTTCGCGACGCCCGCCGAGGTCGCCGGGGTCGTCGCCTGGCTCGCGTCGGACGATGCGGCCTACATCTCGGGCGCCGTGATCCCGGTCGACGGCGGCCTCGGCATGGGGCACTGATCCGCCGCGACCACCGCCTCCCCGCTCAGCGGCCGACCGCCGTGAGGATCGCGGCCGCGACCTCGTCCGGCTTCGAGAACTGCGGCCAGTGCCCGGAGTGCAGATCGACCACCTCGAGATCCTCGATAGCGGCGAGCTCGGTTGCCCAGGCCGGCGGGTCGGCGAGGACCCCGCGCACCTGCGATGCGGGCATCGTGCCGGTCAGCATCGTCACGGGAACGCTGCGGCGTCTCTCGTCGCCGAGGCTGACGGGGTCGGTCGGGATGCGCGCCGGCACCGACTTCACACGGGCCGAGGCATCCGCCCTCGTCTGATCGTCGAGATCGCCGACCTCCTCCTCCTCGAAGGAGTCCCAGCCCGGGAAGGGCACGACGCCGTCGACGATCGGGAACTCCCAGATCGATCCGCCGTCATTCGGCACGATCGTGTCGAGGAGGATGACGCGGGCCACGCGGTCGGGGCGGGCGCCGGCCGCGCCCCACACGACGTTGCCGCCGCCGGAGTGCCCGACGAGGACGACCGGCCCGCCGATGCGGTCGATGCGCTCCGCCACCGCGTCGACCCAGTCGCCGATCCCGATCTCCGCCGTCTCCGCTGCGGGGCCGCCGACGCCCGGCATCGTGAGCGGATGCACGCGGTGGCCCGCGGCTTCGAGGGCGGGGGCGACGCCGTCCCACGAGGATGCGTCGAGCCAGAGTCCGGGAACCAGAATGATGTCCATTTCGCGAACGTACAACGGCCCTGCGACATGCGTCAGGGGAGGAGGGGGATCACCTCGCGCAGGTCGACCGGTTCCACGACCACGTCCGCCCGCCCGCGCACCGCCGGCTTGGCGTTGAAGGCGATGCCGAGGCCGGCGACGGCCATCATCCGCAGGTCGTTGGCCCCGTCGCCGATCGCGATCGTGCGCGAGAGGGCGACGCCGCTCTCGTGCGCCCAGCCGCTCAGCGCGACGGCCTTGCCCTCGGCGTCCACGATCTCTCCGTCCACCTGCCCCGAGAGGCGGTCGTCGACGACGGCGAGCCGGTTGGCCCGCCATACATCGGCGCCCAGCTCGGGCGCGACCGTGTCGAGGATCTCGTGGAAGCCCCCCGAGACGACGCCGACCCGGCCGCCGCGCCGGTGGACCGCCTCGATGAGCTCGCGGACTCCCGGGGTGGGCTCGATGCGCGACAGCACGTGCGCGAAGGCCGACACCGGCACTCCGCGCAGCGCCTCGACACGCGAGCGCAGGCTGGCGGCGAAGTCCACCTCCCCGCGCATCGCCGCCTCGGTGGCCGCCGCGACCTCCGCGCCGCGACCCGCCTCGTCGGCGATCAGCTCGATGACCTCGTTGCGGATGAGGGTCGAGTCGGCGTCGAGCACGACGAGGAAGCGGGCGGATGTCGCGGGCACGCCTTCCACCGTAGCGGCGGGCCGCGGCATCCTCCGTCCGGTCAGCGGTCGATGAAGACGCCCTTGCCGACCACCGTGATGCCGCTGTCGGTGACGGTGAACCCGCGCGACAGGTCGCGCTCCCGATCGACGCCGACGGTGGCGCCGTCGGCGAGGATGACGTTCTTGTCCAGGATCGCCCGGTGCACGCGGGCACCGGCACCGACCTGGACGTGGTCGAAGAGCACCGAGTCGGTGATCGTCGCGCCGCCTCCCGACAGCGTCCACGGTCCGACGACGCTGCGCTCGAGGTGGGTTCCCGACAGCACGGATCCGAGCGACACGACGGAATCGATCGCGTTGCCCATACGGCCGACGGAGTCGCGCACGAACTTCGCCGGCGGCGAGTTGACCGTCTGCGAATGGATAGGCCACTGCATGTTGTACAGGTTGAAGATCGGCAGGGTCGAGATGAGGTCCTGGTGAGCGTCGAAGAACGACTCGATGGTTCCCACGTCGCGCCAGTAGTACCGGTCGCGGTCGGTCGAGCCCGGCACGTCGTTGCGGTTCATGTCGTAGACGCCGGCCTCGCCGCGACCGACGAAGTAGGGCACGATGTCGCCGCCCATGTCGTGGTTGGACGTGGGCAGCTCGCCGTCGGCCTCGACGGCGTCGATGAGCGCGTCCGCATCGAAGATGTAGTTGCCCATCGAGGCGAGCACCTCGTGGGGCGAGTCGACCAGGCCGGTGGGGTTCTGCGGCTTCTCGAGGAACTGGTTGATGCGGACGCCGTCGTCCTGTGCGACGTCGATGACGCCGAACTGGTTGGCGAGCCCGATCGGCTGACGGATGCCGGCGACCGTCGCCTGCGCGCCGGACTCGATGTGCGCCGCGAGCATCTGGCGGAAGTCCATGCGGTAGACGTGGTCCGCGCCGATCACCACGACGATGTCGGGCTTCTCGTCGTTGATGAGGTTGAGACTCTGCAGGATCGCGTCGGCCGAGCCCGAGAACCACCGCTTGCCCAGACGCTGCTGCGCGGGCACCGACGCGACGTAGGAGTCGAGCAGCGCCGACATGCGCCACGTCTGCGAGATGTGGCGGTCGAGGCTGTGCGACTTGTACTGCGTCAGGACGACGATCTGGCGCAGGCCGGAGTTGATGAGGTTCGAGATCGCGAAGTCGATGAGGCGGTACTGCCCGCCGAACGGCACAGCGGGTTTCGCCCGGTCAGCCGTCAGGGGCATCAATCGCTTCCCCTCGCCACCGGCGAGGATGATTCCGAACACCTTCGGGGCTGCTGGCATGGCACCCACCCTAGGGCCCTGTGCGCGGCCCGGGTAGCGCTGTACCGCGGCGCGTCACGTGTACTAGGTTTCGTGGCATGCGCGTCGACATCGTCACGAAGGAGTACCCGCCCGAGATCTACGGCGGCGCCGGCGTCCATGTGACGGAGCTCGTGAAGGCCCTCCGGGAGTCGATCGAGGTGCAGGTGCGCGCGTTCGGAGGAGAGCGCGACGAAGCCGACACGACGTCGTACGGAGTCCCCGCCGAGCTGTCCCTCGCGAATGCGGCGCTTCAGACCCTCGGGACGGATCTGGAGATCGTGACGGATGTCGCGGGAGCCGACGTCGTGCATTCGCACACCTGGTACGCGAACTTCGCGGGGCACCTCGCATCGCTGCTCCACGGCATCCCGCACATCGTCACGGCGCACAGCCTGGAGCCCCTGCGGCCGTGGAAGGCCGAGCAGCTGGGCGGCGGGTACGCCGTGTCGAGCTACATCGAGAAGACCGCCTACGAGGGCGCGGCCGCGATCGTGGCGGTGAGCGAGGGGATGCGCGCCGACATCCTGCGCAGCTATCCGTCGCTCGATCCGGAGAAGGTGCGGGTCATCTACAACGGGATCGACGTCGAGGCGTGGCATCCCGTCGAAGACCCCGACCTGCTCGCTCAGCTCGGCGTCGACGCGTCCAAGCCGTCGATCGTCTTCGTCGGCCGGATCACACGTCAGAAGGGCCTGCCGTATCTGCTCCGCGCCGCCGAGAAGCTGCCGCCGGACGTGCAGCTGGTGCTCTGCGCGGGAGCCCCGGACACTCCGCAGATCATGACCGAGGTCGAGGGCCTGGTGAAGGGCCTGCAGGAGACCCGCGAGGGGGTGGTGTGGCTCGACCGGCTGCTGTCGCGCCATGAGCTGTGCACGCTCCTCGGTGCGGCGACGACGTTCGTGTGCCCGTCGGTGTACGAGCCGCTCGGCATCGTGAACCTCGAGGCGATGGCGTGCGGCGCCGCCGTCGTCGGGACGGCGACGGGAGGCATCCCCGAGGTCGTCGCCGACGGGGTCACCGGACGCCTCGTACCGATCGAGCAGGTGCAGGACGGCACCGGAACGCCGACGGATCCCGAGAGATTCGTCGACGATCTGGCCCGCGTCCTGACCGAGGTGGTGTCCGATCCCGAGCGTGCTGCCGCGTACGGGCGCGCGGGCCGGGAGCGTGCCGCGAACGACTTCAGCTGGGCCCGGATCGCCGAGACGACCCAGGCCCTGTACGAAGAGGTGAGCGGCGCGGGCCGATAGGCTGGCGGCATGCCGCAGGTCCTGAAGTTCTCCGACGTCGTCGTCCGCAGGAACGCCAGGGACATCGTCGATCACCTGGACTGGTCGGTCGACGATGACGAGCGCTGGGTCATCCTCGGGCCCAACGGAGCCGGCAAGACCACGCTCCTGCAGCTGGCCGACACGCTCATGCACCCCACCGCCGGAGTGGTGACGATCCTCGGCGAGCGCCTCGGGCGCACCGACGTCTTCGAGCTGCGTCCCCGCATCGGCTTCGCCTCCTCGGCGATGGCCAAGCGCGTGCCCCCCGAGGAGACGGTGCTCAACGTCGTGCTGACGGCCGCCTTCTCGGTGCTCGGCCGGTGGAACGAGGCATACGAGGACATCGACGAGCGCCGCGCGCTGCGCGTGCTCGCGGAGTGGAAGCTCGACCACCTCGCCGACCGCACGTTCGGCACCCTGTCGGACGGCGAGCAGAAGCGGGTGCAGATCGCACGCGCGGTCATGACGGATCCCGAGCTCCTGCTCCTCGACGAGCCGACCGCGAGCCTCGACCTCGGGGCGCGCGAAGAGCTCCTGACGCTGCTCGGCGGATACGCTCAGGCCCCGACGACGCCGGCCATGATCATGGTCACCCACCACGTGGAGGAGATCCCCGTCGGCTTCACGCACGTCCTCCTGCTGCGAGAGGGCAAGGTCGTGGCGGCGGGGCCCATCGACGAGACGCTGACGGCCGAGAATCTGACGGAGGCCTTCGGACTTCCCATCGCACTCACCTCGGAGGACGGCCGGCACGCCGCGCGCGCGGCATCCTGAACCCGTCCGGCGGCCGCCGCCCGCCGCGCGATTCCTCGGTTCGGCCACGGGACTGATAGAATCGCTCTTTGGTGCGTTCGCACCGCAGACTTCGTCCGTCCTGGCAAAATCCAGGGCACCATCTCTCAAAGGACTTCCCATGAAGACTGACATCCACCCCGAGTACCAGGCGGTCGTCTTCCGCGACCTCGGTTCGGGCGACACCTTCCTCACGCGCTCGACCGTCACGAGCGACAAGACCATCGAGCTGGACGGTGTCGAGTACCCCGTCATCGACGTCGAGATCTCGTCGGCGTCGCACCCGTTCTACACGGGCAAGCAGCGCATCCTCGACTCGGCCGGCCGCGTCGAGAAGTTCAACCAGCGCTTCAAGAACTTCGGCTCCAAGTAAGCTTCGAGCCCGGAAAGACCCCGACGTCGTCGGGGTCTTTCTCGTCTGCGGCCCGCTGCAACGGACTCAGCGGATCGGCCATGACCCGTCGAGCCGGTCGGAGGGGTCGAGCCGGCCGATCTGGACGAAGTAGTCGGTGAGACTCGCGGCCTGGGCGCGTGCCCAGCCGATCTGCCACGTGTGCAGCTCCTGCGCCGTGTCGGGAAGCCACGGGGCGAACCGGCCGGCCAGCGCCTGAGCGACACGTCCGGCCGCGACGGCGTCGGACGAGGCCTGATGCGCGTCCTCGAGGCGGACGGCATAGTGCTGGGCGACGACGGTGAGCGTGCGCTTGCCGCGCCGCCAGCGGTCGTACGCCTTGTCTACGACGAGGGGATCGATGACCGGAGCAGGTGACAGGATCGGCTCGACGCCGTGCCGGATCGCCTCGTGCTTGAGCAGCGAGAAGTCGTAGGGCGCGTTGTACGCCACGACCGGGATGCCGGCATCCAGGATCCCGCGGAGCGTTTCCACGACCTCCTGGATGACGTCGCGGGCCGGACGCCCGTATGCGCGCGCCCGCTCGGTCGTGATGCCGTGGATCGCCGCTGCGGCCTCGGGGATCGGCACGCCGGGATCGGCGAGCCAGTCCCGTGCCGTCAGCACCGCGCCCGCGGCATCCAGGATTCCGACATGCGCCGTGACGATGCGGTCGCACGTGACGTCGACGCCCGTCGTCTCGAGGTCGAACACCCCGACGACCCGGGTCCATGCGGGCATCGCGCGCGTCGGCTCGCCTCCGGAGGGGGGCGGATCGGGTTCGGAGCGTCCGGGCGAGGGGTTCATGCCGCTCACGGTATGGGCGTCCCCCGACATCGCGGGTCACGCGGGCCTTCCGCACGACGGACCATCGACACGGCGGACGGATGCCGCGGCCACGCGGCGTGTCGCCGGCACGCCGTGCGGACGGCATCCGTCGTGTCCGTCCGTACACTCGAAGGGTGTCCGTCGCCAGCCCGTACTCGTCACTGCTCGCCGGCATCCTCGTGACGCGCGGCGAGGCGGAGGTGCTCGGCGGCACGACGGCGTACTGGACGTACGGGCCGGCCGACGCGGAGACGACGATCGTCGCGGTGCACGGGTTTCGGGGTGAGCATCACGGTCTGGAGCCGGTGGTCGCTCATCTGCCGGAGTACCGGATCATCTCGCCCGATCTCCCCGGCTTCGGCGAGACCCCGCCGCTGCCCGATCGCGCGCACGACCTCGAGGCGTACGCCGAGTGGCTCACCGCGTTCGTCGCGGACGTAGCGCCCGGCGCGGTCATCCTCGGCCACTCGTTCGGCTCGATCGTGGTCGCAGCGGCGGTGGCGGGAGGGCTCGCCACCCCGCGGGTGATCCTGGTCAACCCGATCGGCGCGCCTGCTCTCGAAGGCCCGCGAGGCATCCTGACCCGGCTCGCGGTCTTCTACTACCGGGCGGGGGCCGAGCTCCCCGACCGGCTCGGCGAGGCGCTCCTGCGCAACGGTGCGATCGTGCGCGTCATGAGCATCTCGATGGCGAAGACCCGCGATCCCGACCTCCGCCGGTTCATCCATGACCAGCACGACACCTACTTCTCGCGCTTCGCCGATCGCGACGTGCTCCACGACGCCTTCGTCGCGTCCGTGTCGCACGACGTCCGGGAGTTCGCGCCGCGCATCACTCAGCCTGTGCTGCTCGTCGCGGCTCAGAAGGACGACATCACGCCGATCGAGGCCGAGCGCACACTCGCGACCCTCTTCCCCGAGGCCGAGCTGGTCGAGATCGCCGACGTCGGGCACCTCATCCACTACGAGACGCCGAAGCCCGCGGCCGACGCGATCAGACGGTTTCTCGCGCCTTCCGCGCCCGGTACGCGTTGACGTTCATCCGGTTGCCGCAGTTGCCGGTGTCGCAGTAGCGCTTGGAGCCGTTGCGGGAGTAGTCGACGTAGACCGAGGCGCAGTCGTCCGCCGAGCACACCCGGATGCGGTCGTACTCGTCGGCGCGGATCACGTCGACGAACGCCATCGCGCCTTCCGCGAGGATCCGCGTCGCCAGAGGCGCGTCATCGGAGGTCGCATGGATGTGCCAGTCGTAGCCGTCGTGCATCACGAGCTGGGGGAGGGCGCCGCTGTCGCGGAGCATCTCGTTGACCAGGGGCACCGCGCGGGTGCGGTCGACGTTCCACAGCGCGTGCAGGCGTTCGCGGACCGTGCGCAGGGCCGCGACCGTGTCGTCGGATCGCGTGATGGACCCGGAGTAGGGGTTGCCGGCGAGGAACGCGTCGAGGTCGTCGAGCGTCTCGAGGCGGTCCGGATCATCGAAGCCCGGCGAGGTGTTGACGAGGTTCACGACCGCCGCGAGAGACAGGCGGGTGTCAGGAGTGAAAACCACATTGACTCCTGACTGTCGGGGACGCTACTGTCACTAGTGTAACCTCCTACGCTCATGACAGGCCGATGCGATGACCGCCACCCTCACTCTGCCGGAACTCTCCTCGTCGCGCCGGATCCGCACCGTCGGTCTGATCCTCGCCGTCACGTCGGCGCTCGCGTTCTCCTCGAGCGGTCCCATGATCAAGCCGCTGCTGGAGTCGGGGTGGTCGCTCGGTGCCGCGCTCCTCGTGCGCATGGCTGTCTCGGGGCTGCTGCTGGCCCCCGCCCTGGTGCTCGCCATCCGTCGCGAGCGCGCCTTCCTCCGCCGGCACTGGCGCATCGTCGTCGGCTTCGGGCTGACGGCCGTCGCCGGCTGCCAGATCCTCTTCTTCGCCGCGATGCAGCGGATGCCGGTCGCGGTCGCGCTGCTGATCCAGTACCTGGCGCCGGTGCTCCTCGTCGGCCTCGCATGGATGCGAACCCGCCGCGCTCCTTCGCGGCTGGTCATCGTCGGCTCGGTGGTCGCGATCGCCGGCCTCGTGCTGGTCGTCGACATCTCGGGGGCGCAGTTCGATCTGCTCGGCACGCTCCTCGCGCTCGGGGCGGCCGTCTGCGTGGGTGCATACTTCCTCATCTCCGAGCGCGCGGGCGACGATCTGCCGCCGCTCGCCCTGGCGTCGGGAGGTCTGCTCGTGGGTGCCGGGCTCATGGCGGTGCTGTGCGCGAGCGGCATCCTCCCGTTCCAGGCGCCCGCGGTCGAGGTGGCGCTGGCGGGGGCCGCGCTGCCGTGGTACGTGCCCCTCTTCTGGGTGGCGGGCGTCGCGACGACGCTCGGCTACGCGTTCGGCGTCATGGCCGTGCCGCGCATCGGATCGCGCGTCGCGTCGTTCGTGGGCCTGTCCGAGGTGCTGTTCGCCCTCGGATTCGCATGGCTCCTCCTCGGCGAGGTGCCGGCTCCCGTCCAGTTCGTCGGAGGAGCGCTGATCCTCGGCGGCGTCGTGCTCGTGCGGATGGATGCCGAGTCCGGCCATCGCGACGACGCGCTCACTGCTCCCGCTGTGCCAGCTCCATGAGCGGTGCGACGCGGTAGCCGATCACCTCGCCCATGACGAGGGACGTCTCGGTGCGCTCGACGCCCTCGATGGCGAGGATCCTGGCATCGGTGTCGAAGAGATGCCGGGTGTCGCGGCAGGCGACGCGCACGAGGAGGTCGACCTGGCCGCTGAGACCGTGCACCTGCACGATCTCGGGGATCGCCACGAGGTCCTGCCCGATTCGCGGAAGGTCCGCCTGGCGGACGATGACGCTGATGAAGGCCTCGATCGGGAAGCCGAGGGCGGCGGAGGAGATGGCCCGCTCGTAGGAGAGGAAGACGCCGGCGCGCTCGAGGCGACCCATCCGGGCCTGGACGGTGTTGCGCGAGAGCCCGAGCTTCTCGGCGAGCGCGACGACCGTCGCGCGCGGATCCGTCGACAGGGCCGCGAGGAGCTCGAGATCGACGTGGTCGAGGGTGCTCATAGTGCGAAAGATTAGCACGGTAGGTCCCCGCGGTGCTTGTCAACATGCTCAGGCGATTCTGGAATGCTTGAGCTAGGTGCGAGATCGACGTACGCTCAGCCTGAGCCGGTGACGATGCCGGCGCTCCGATGACGACCGCCTCACGAGGGGGGTCGACTCGCGAAGGGATGACGACGATGCACACCCTCACACCCCAGACGGATTCCGCGACCGATATCGACGATGTCGCACGTCTGGTGAACGAAGACGGCGAGAGAGTCGCCGATCCGGAGCTCGAGCGGTGGGTCGCGGACGTGGACGCGACTGCGCTCCAGGGGCTCTATCGCGACATGACGCTCGTGCGTCGGATCGACACCGAAGGAATCGCGCTCCAGCGCCAGGGCCAGCTCGGTCTGTGGGCGCCCTGCCAGGGCCAGGAGGGCGTGCAGGTCGGCACGGCGCGCGCGTTCCGCCCGGACGACTTCGCCTTCCCGAGCTACCGGGAGATCGGGGTGCAGCACGTGCGCGGCGCGAAGCCGGCCGACTTCGTCATCGCGTGGCGTGGCGAGGAGCACTCGACCTACAACCCGTACGACATCAACACGGCGACGCCCCAGATCATCATCGGGGCGCAGAGCCTTCACGCGGTCGGCTACGCGATGGGCATCCAGCGCGACGGCACCGACCAGGTGGCCGCGGCGTACTTCGGCGACGGCGCTTCGAGCCAGGGCGACGTGAACGAGGCCATGGTCTTCGCGTCCTCCTTCCGGGCTCCGGTCGTGTTCGTGTGCACGAACAATCAGTGGGCCATCTCCGAACCCGTCACGGTCCAGGCGAAGTTCCCCATCGCGGGCCGGGCCCCGGGCTTCGGCATCCCGAGCATGCGGATCGACGGCAACGACGTCCTCGCGAGCCTCGCGGCGATGCGGTGGGCTCTTGATCACGCACGCAGCGGCAAGGGACCGGCCTTCATCGAGGCCGTGACGTATCGGATGGGCCCGCACACGACGTCCGACGACCCGACGCGCTACCGCCGGAAGGAAGAGGTCGAGCGCTGGAGGCGCCGCGACCCCATCGCCCGCGTCGAGGCGCTGCTGCGCTCGCAGAACGCCTTCGGCGACGACTTCCAGCAGCAGGTCGCCGCGGACGCCGATGCGCTGGGCGCGGCCGTGCGCGCCGCCGCGCTCGGCGCCGTCTCCCGCGAGCCGATCGGCATCTTCGACCACGTGTTCGAAGAGCCCCACTCGGGTCTCGCCGAGCAGCGCGAGCACTTCGCCGCCTACCTGTCCGGCTTCGCCCCGACCGAGGCCGGCGCCGGAGCGGGGGCCCGGCGATGACGCAGCTCACGATGGCGAAGGCCATCAACGAGGGCCTGCGCCGGGCGATGGCCGACGACGACAAGGTCCTGGTCATGGGGGAGGACATCGGCAGGCTCGGCGGCGTCTTCCGCATCACCGACGGACTGCTCGACGAGTTCGGCGCGCAGCGGATCGTCGACACGCCGCTGGCCGAGGCCGGCATCATGGGCACCGCGGTCGGACTCGCCTTCCGCGGCTACCGGCCGGTCGTCGAGATCCAGTTCGACGGCTTCGTGTACCCCGCCTTCGACCAGATCGTCTGCCAGGTGGCCAAGCTCCACTACCGCACCCGCGGCAACGTGAAGATGCCGATCACCGTCCGGATCCCGTGGGCAGGCGGGGTCGGCGCGGCCGAGCACCACTCCGAATCGCCCGAGGCCTACTTCGTGCACACGTCGGGGCTGCGGGTCGTCGCCGTCTCCAACCCACAGGATGCGTACATCATGCTGCGGCAGGCCATCGCGTCCGACGATCCCGTCGTCTTCTTCGAGCCGAAGCGCCTGTACCACTCCAAGGGCGAGGTCGACCTCGGCGCCGATCTCGCGGACGCGCCGCCCATGGGCCTGGCCCGCATCGCCCGGGAGGGCTCGGACGTCACACTCCTCACGTACGGCGCGCAGGTCGCGACCGCGATGGATGCTGCGACCGCCGCCGAGGACGAGGGCATCTCGATCGAGGTCATCGACCTGCGCTCGATCTCGCCGGTGGACTACCGCACCGTCACGGCGTCGGTCCGCAAGACGGGCCGGGTCGTCGTGACGCACGAGGCCGCCCGCGAGGCGGGCGTCGGCGCCGAGCTGATCGCGAGCATCACGGAGAAGTGCTTCAACTACCTGGAGGCCGCTCCCGTGCGGGTGACGGGACACGACATCCCCTATCCGCCGGCGAAGCTCGAGAAGCACCATCTGCCCGACCTCGACCGGATCCTCGACGGCGTCGACCGGGTCCTGGACCGGCCGAACAGCCTGAGCGGGCTGGTGGAATCCTGATGCGCGGAATCGCTTCGCCCGCAAGGCGGCCGCGGGAAGGAGTGGTCGCGTGATCGAGGAGTTCCGCCTCCCCGACCTCGGGGAGGGTCTGCCCGAAGCCGAGCTCGTGCAGTGGATGGTCGCAGAGGGCGACACCGTCGCCCTCAACCAGACCATTGCGGAGGTCGAGACGGCCAAGGCCGTCGTCGAGCTGCCGTCTCCGCACGCCGGGGTGGTGTCGAAGCTCCACGCCGAGGCGGGCGACATCATCGCCGTCGGCTCCGTGCTCATCGCCTTCGACATCGCCGGCGAGGATGGCGGCACGTCCTCCGCCGTCAACAGCGTCGCGCCCGCCGCCGAGGCGCGTGCGGAAGCGCCGGCCGAGGAGAAGGCGCAGCCCAATCTCGTGGGGTACGGAGCCGCACCGCAGGCATCGGGGCGGCCGCAGCGGCGCGCCCGGACGGCCGCGGCATCCGTCTCCGCTCCTCGCGCCGACACCGCCGTACTCGAGGCCGCGCCGCACGACGTGCTGCATGCGACCGAGACGATCGCGGTGCCGCTCGAGCGTCCGAGGTCGACGCCGCCGGTGCGCAAGCTCGCGAAGGACCTCGGCATCGACCTCGGGCTCGTCGAGCCGACCGGGGCGGGCGGGATCATCGCCCGCGGGGATGTCGAGGCCTACGCCGAGCGGGTGGGCGCCGCGAGCAGGGTGGCTCCCGCTGCCGAGCCGGTCGAGGCCGTCCCGACCTCGCCGGCACCGCTGGCCGGCGAGCCGAGCCTGCGCGAGCGTCGCACACCCATCCGCGGTGTCCGCAAGCACACCGCCGAGGCGATGGTCCGCAGCGCCTTCACGGCACCGCACGTCACGACCTTCCTTACCGTCGACGTCACCGCGACGACGGAGCTCCTCGCGTCGCTGAAGTCCGACCGATCGCTCGAGGGCCACCGCATCGGCATCCTCGCCGTCGCGGCGAAGGCCGTGTGTCTCGCCCTGGCGCGGACGCCCGAGCTCAACTCCGCGTGGGACGAGGAGCACGGCGAGATCGTCGAGTGCGGCTACGTGAACCTGGGGATCGCGGCGGCGACGACGCGTGGCCTCGTCGTGCCGAACATCCGCGACGCGGACGCCATGACCCTCGTCGAGCTCGCCGACGCGATCGGCGAGCTCGCCTCGACCGCACGGTCGGGCAAGACGGCGCCCGCTCAGATGATGGGCGGCACCTTCTCGATCACGAACGTCGGCGTCTTCGGCGTCGACGCGGGAACCCCGATCCTCAACCCTGGGGAGGCGGGCATCCTCGCGCTCGGCGCTGTGCGCCGGCAGCCGTGGGAGCACCGCGGTGAGATCGCGCTCCGCGACGTCATGACGCTCGCGCTCTCGTTCGATCACCGCCTCGTCGACGGCGAGCAGGGGTCGCGCTTCCTCGCCGATGTGGGCTCGATCCTCCGTGAGCCCGGTCGGGCGATGCTGCTGCGCTGACGGGAGAGGGAGTGACGGATGCCTCGGCCGGGAGGCCGGGGCATCCGTCGCCGGACCTGTCCGGGCTCACTCGATCTTCGGGTAGAACAGCCCGAGACCGTGCCGGCGCAGCACGCGATACGCTTCGGCGTACGTCTCGGGCTCTCCGCTGTCGTCGGAGCTTCCGTAGCGCGCGAGGAGGAGGCCGAGCAGCCCTCGCCCGGGCGGGCTGAGGGGCTTGTGCCTGTGGGGCCCCTCGGCGAGGTCGGCCAGCTGGTCCTCCGCCGGGTTCGTCGGAACGTACATGGGCTGTACGACGGGCCACGTGTCGGGACTGCGCGGCGTGTCGAGGTTGACGACCGGGAAGAGGTCGTTGGCGCCGGCATCACGGCGCGTGAGCGGTCGCAGGCCGTGCAGGCGCGCGAGCGTCGCGATGACGGCGCCGTGATGAAGCTCGTCGTGGATGATCGTGTGCGGGCGCGTATACGCCGACACGGCGATCGTCGGCACGCGCACGCCCAGGCGATCGAAGGCGAAGCCCATCTCGCCGACCGGTGCGTCGACGTGCGGGGGAGTGGCCGCGGGCGGCGGCACGTGATCGTACGTGCCGCCGTGCTCGTCGAAGGTGATGAGCAGCAGCGTGTTGAGGGCGTTCGACCCCGTGGGGCTCGCGCTCGTCTTGACTGCCTCGTACACGCTGGCCACGAGCTTCTCGCCCGCGCGCACGTCAGAGACCGCCGAGTCCACGATCTCCTCGCCGTCGACGTCGCTCTCGCGCAGCGCTCCGAACGGCGGATGGAAGTCGTTGTGGTTGTACACCAGGCGCGGCTCGATGAAGGCGTAGGCGGGCAGGTCGCCCTTCCTGGCGTCCTCGAAGAACTCCGACATGTGCCCGAAGTGCTTCGTGCGCCAGTACTTCTCCAGCACGGGGGCGTGCAGGATGCCGGTCAGCGAGACGAGCTGCAGCTCGTCAAAGTAGACCTTCCACGACACCCCGGCCTCCTCCAGACGGTTGAGGATCGTGGGTGCCGGCTCGGCGTCCAGCCACTTGTCGTAGCCGCCGCCGTGCTTGTTCGTGACGAAGCCGTGCGAGGTCGACGCATGGAAGAACGAGCGGTTGCAGTACGTCTGCGACGGCACTGCGGCGAACCACGCGTCGAAGACGGCGAACTCGCGGGCGAGGGTCGACAGCACAGGCAGCTGCTCGGGGGAGAAGCCGCCCATGATCTGGGTCGCCTCGTCGTCCGTCGGCGCAGTCCCCTTGCGCAGCCGCGTCACATTGTTGACGTAGTCGCGGAGGAATCCGCTCATGTTCGCGTCGGCGCCCGCGGCGGGCGCATTGAAGGGCGGCTGCATGTCGCCGATCTGACTGGTCGCATTGGCGGCCGGGAGCACGGTGCCGAAGAGCTGCGTGTTGACGTGCGGGAACTCCTCGCCCGGGTCGGGATTGGGCGCTCCCATGACGATGTCGGTCGGCCCGGCGTACACGTGCGCGGCGATCCGCGTGCCGTCCGGGGCGACGTTGGAGTAGTCGCCGAACGCGAGGCCGTCGAACGTCTCACCGGCCGGCAGGGTCTCGGGGGTGTAGAGCCAGCCGAGCAGGTTGTCGAACGAGCGGTTCTCGCCCATCAGCACGACGACGTGATCGAACCCCGGCTCACGACGGGGTGCGAGCGCTCCGTAGTCCTCGGCGCCCTCGCGATAGCCGATGGTGTGCGCGACCGAGGCTCCCGCGGCGGCTCCGACGCCTCCGCCGACGAGAAGGCCCGCCGCGGCGAGACCGCCGTACTTGAGGAAGTCGCGCCGCGTGCTCGCGAGGTCGCTCTCGCGTGGTGAGCCGTCGGCAGCGGTGTTCGGGCGCGCGGATGCCGCGGCATCCTCTCCACGCGCCGCCGCGCCACCGGCCGGAAGTGCCCCGTGGTCCTCGCTGTCCCTCGGCATGGTGGCACCAGCGTAGTGCGACGTCAGATGGTGAGGGCGGCGATCGCCATGGATTCCAGGACGGGCCGCACCGCGCGGTCGGAGGCGGTCTGGCGGGCGCCGCGCATGCTGTGCGGCGTCGAGTTGATGAGGCCGAAGCACGCGTGGGCGCGCACGCGCAGGTCGCTCTCGGCCCGGTCGGGGTGCAGCCGCTCGAGCACCGCCATCCAGAGCTCGACGTATTCGCGCTGCAGCCGGCGTACCCGGCTGCGGTCGTCGTCGCGGAGGCTCGCGAGGTCGCGGTCCTGCACCCGGATGACATCGGCGTCGCTCAGGGCGAAGTCCACGTGGAAAGCGACGAGCGCCTCCAGCTGCGCGCGCGGATCGTCGGTGCGGGCCAGGACCTCCCGGCCGCCCGCGAGCAGCCGCTCGCTCACGCCGACGAGGATGGCCCCGAGCAGAGCCTGCTTGTTGGCGAAATGCCGGTACACGGCGGGACCGCTCACGCCGACGGCGGCGCCCAGATCCTCCAGGCTCACCCCGCTGAACCCGCGCTCCGCGAACAGGCGCGCGGCCTCGTGGATGATGGCGGCCTGACGATCGGCCTTCGCGCGGTCGCGCTCGGTCAGACCGCTTGTCATTTCAGTTAATCCTCGCTAACCTGATGATCGAGTTAGTGAACACTAACCAATCCGCGCGCGTCACGACAACGGATGTGATGCGATCGTGACGTCGACGCAGATGACACGGAGAACCCATGGATCAGTACGACCTGTCCGAGGACGAGCGGGAGCTCGCCAAGCTCGTCCGCGAGTTCGCCGACGAGGTGGTGGCGCCCCGCTCGTACGAGGCTGACCGCACGAAGACCCTGCCGCTGGACGTCGTGGCGCAGATGGGGGAGCTGGGGCTGTTCGGACTGCCGTTCCCCGAAGAGCTCGGCGGGCAGGGCGGCGACTACTTCGCGCTCTGCCTGGCGATCGAGGGCCTCGGCCGGGTGGACCAGTCCATCGCGATCACGCTCGAAGCGGGCGTGAGCCTCGGCGCGATGCCGGTGTTCCGTTTCGGCACGGACGCGCAGAAGCAGGAGCTCCTGCCCGATCTGCTCGCGGGGCGCGCGCTCGCCGGCTTCGGCCTCACGGAGCCGGAGGCGGGATCGGATGCCGGGGCCACGCGGACGACCGCGCGCCTGGACGGCGGGGAGTGGGTCGTCAACGGCTCCAAGCAGTTCATCACCAACTCGGGCACCGACATCACGCGCTTCGTCACCGTCACCGCCGTCACCGGGGAGAGCGACGGGCGCAAGGAGATCTCGACGATCATCGTGCCCAACGGCACGCCCGGCTTCACGGTGGAGCCCGCCTACGACAAGGTCGGCTGGCACGCCTCCGACACGCACCCGCTGACGTTCGTCGATGCGCGGGTGCCCGAGGCGAACCTCCTCGGCGCGCGGGGGCGCGGCTTCGCGAACTTCCTGCACATCCTCGACGAGGGCCGTATCGCCATCGCCGCGCTGTCGACGGGCGCGGCGGAAGGATGCCTCGAAGCGGCGGTCGACTACGCCAAGAAGCGCACGGTGTTCGGCGAGCCCCTCTCGACACGGCAGAGCATCCAGTTCACGATCGCCCGCATGCAGGCGCGAGTGCACAACGCCCGCCTGGCGTGGCACCACGCCGCGCGCCTGCGCGACGCCGGCCGGCCCTTCAAGACCGAAGCCGCGATCGCCAAGCTCACGGCCAGCGACGCCGCGATGGACAACGCCCGCGACGCGACGCAGGTGTTCGGCGGGAACGGGTTCATGAACGAGTACTCCGTCGCGCGCCACTACCGGGACTCGAAGATCCTCGAGATCGGGGAGGGCACCAGCGAGGTGCAGCTCCTCGTCATCTCGCGCGCGCTCGGCCTCGACGGGTAGCGTGGCGAGCGTGGGCGACGGGACGGGCTTCGACGAGACGCGTGAGCACCGCGCCCCCGAGGTGCTGCAGCGCGGGCTGTACTACGAGGAGCTGGAGGTCGGCGTCCGGTACGTGCACCGGCCCGGGCGCACGGCGACCGAGGCGGACAACGTCCTGTTCTCGTCCCTGACGATGAACACCCAGGCGCTGCACCTGGACGCCGCGTTCTCGGCGACGCAGCCCTTCGGCAGGCGCCTCATGAACTCGATGTGGACGCTCGCGACCATGGTGGGGGCATCCGTCTCGCAGATCACCCAGGGGACGCTGGTCGCGCAGCTCGGCCTGACCGACATCGCCTTCCCGGCCCCGCTCTTCCACGGCGACACGCTGTACACCGAGACCGAGATCGTCGAGAAGCGCCGATCGGGCTCGCGGCCGGGCCAGGGCATTGTGACGATGCGGCACACGGGCCGCAACCAGGAGGGCGTCGTCGTCGCGACGGCGACCCGCGTCGCGCTCCTGTGGTGCCGCGACGGCGTCGACCACGCGGAGCGAGCCGCAGGCGGGGAGGCAGCGGAATGACGTTCGAGCTGGGACCGGCGATCCTGTTCTGCCCTGCCGACCGGCCGGAGCGCTACGCCAAGGCGCTCCAACGGGCCGACGCCGTCATCCTCGACCTCGAGGATGCGGTCGCGCCGGCGGACAAGACCGCCGCCCGCGGTCACCTCATCGAGTCCGAGCTCGACCCCTCCCGCGTCATCGTGCGGGTGAACCCCGAGGTGTCGGACGAGTTCCTCGCGGACCTCGCGACGCTGTCGCAGACCGACTACCGGACGATCATGCTCGCCAAGGCGGAGTCGCCCAAGCGCATCGCGAAGATCGACGCCCGCTTCCGCGTGGTCGCGCTGCTCGAGACGGCGAAGGGCCTCTCGCAGGCCGAGCGGATCGCGGAGCTCGACAGCGTCATCGCCCTCATGTGGGGCGCGGAAGACCTGGTGGCGAGCATCGGCGGCACGTCGAGCCGCAAGCCCAACGGCCGCTACCGCGACATCGCGCGGTACGCCCGAGCCCGGACGCTCCTGGCGGCCGGGGCGCGCCACAAGGCGGCGATCGACGCCGTGCACCTCGACATCGCCGATACGAAGCGGCTGCGGATCGAGGCGACGGATGCCGCGGCATCCGGTTTCGCGGCCACCGCGTGCATCCACCCCAGCCAGGTGGAGATCATCCGGGCGGCATACTCGCCCTCGCCCGAGGAGATCGCCTGGGCGCAGGGAGTGCTCACCGCGGCGAAGGCAGAGCGGGGCGTCTTCCGCTACGAGGGTCGCATGGTGGACGAGCCGGTCCTCCGCCACGCCCGCGGCCTCCTGCGGCGTGCGCGCGTCTGAGGGTCAGGCCGACGCCCGCTGCGCGACGATCCCGGTTGCCATCCGATCCACGAGCTCGTACGGGAGAGGCTTCGCGTGCGGAAAGGTGACCGAGTCCTTCTCGGCCCGGTACGGCGCGATTTCGTCCTCGAGCGGGCCGGCAAGCGTCGGCACGGGGTAGAGCCCGATGTGCTTCTTCCAGCCGGCGTAGTGCAGGGCGTACCGGCCCCCGAGCATCACGGCGGCGATGCCGTAACGCATCTTCTCCTCGGGTTCCGCGCCTGTGGCGTCCCGGACAGCCGCGACGATGATTCCGCGGATCCGAGTCAGGCGCTC
Organism: Microbacterium sp. BK668; assembly: GCF_004362195.1. Taxonomy (NCBI): domain Bacteria; kingdom Bacillati; phylum Actinomycetota; class Actinomycetes; order Micrococcales; family Microbacteriaceae; genus Microbacterium; species Microbacterium sp. BK668. The sequence goes on along the minus strand of NZ_SNWG01000001.1, from coordinate 2,838,437 downwards.
GGCGACCTCGGGCGGGAACCCGGCGATGTAGTCGTCGACCGTCGCGGGGGCTGCCATAGGCCTGAGACTACGCGGCGTGCGGCGTGTACGACAGCAGCCGGAGCCGCTCGCGCTCGAACAGCACGGTGTGCGCGGAGGCATTGGCGAGACGTTCGCCCTCGAGAGGCAGCGCGTCGCCGCTGGCGTGCCGGATCACCTCGCGGATGAGCGCGCCGTGCGTGACGACGATGACGGATGCCGCTCCCGGCGCCGTCTCCCGGCGGACGTCGCGGGCGACCTTGGTCAGGCCGGCGAGGGCCCGCGTCCGCAGGTCCTCCCGCGTCTCGGCCTCGGGCACGTCGGTGCCGTGCCAGTCGCCCCAGCGCGCGAAGTACTCGTCGACGCTCAGGCCCTCGGCGACGCCGTAGGCGCGCTCGCGGAGCTCGGGATAGAGGCGCGGCGCCGGGAGGCCCAGCTCCCCGGCGATGATCTCGCCCGTCTCCCGTGCGCGCGACAGGTCGCTCGCGACGACGACGGCGCGCGCCCGTGGGTCGAGCATGCCGCGGAGGGTGGCGGCGGCATCCCGAGCCTGGCGGCGGCCGGTGTCGTTGAGCGGCACATCCGTCGCCCCCTGGATGCGGCGATCGCGGTTCCAGTCGGTCTCGCCGTGGCGCACGAGGATGAGGGTCGTCACCCCTCGAGCCTAGCCGCGGCGCGTGGCGACGGTCCCGGCGTCGCAGCGAGCGGGCGGTCGAGGCTGCCGGCGGCGTGCGGCCGGTCGAGGGTGCCGGCGGCGGGCTCAGCGCGCGCGGGGAAGCGCGTGGGCGAGGGCGCTGAGGACGTCGCTCGTGCCCGCGTCGATCTTGACGCTGGCACGCGCGTCGGCGCGCGTGTCGCCGCGGTTCACGATGATCACCGGGATCCGGCGGCGACGTGCGCGCTCCACGAGGCGGATGCCGGAGTTCACGACCAGCGACGAGCCGGCCACGACGAGGGCGTCGCTCGTGCGGACGAGCTGCTCGGCCTCCCGGAACTTCTCCGCCGGGATGAACTCGCCGAAGAAGACGACGTCGGGCTTCAGCATCCCTCCGCACACGGTGCATTCCGGGATGCGGAAGCCCGCGGTGCTCTCGGGAAGCACATCGCCGTCGGGGCCGAGGGCGATGTTCTCGGGGATCGCGATCCACGCGTTGTCGGCTTCGACGCGGGCGGCGAGGTCACGGCGATCGAACACCTGCCCGCAGTGGGTGCAGAAGACCCGGCGCATCGTGCCGTGCAGCTCGACGACGCGCCGGCTGCCGGCGCGGACGTGGAGACCATCGACGTTCTGCGTCACGACGCCGGTCGCGATGCCGTCGGTCTCCAGCTGCGCGAGAGCCCGGTGGCCCGCATTCGGCTCGGCGGCCGCGAACGCCTTCCATCCGAGGTGGCTGCCGACCCAGTAGCGGCGGCGCGCCTCCTCGCTGGAGAGGAACGCCTGCGCCGTCATCGGGGTGCGCACGGGCGCGCCCTTGCCGCGGTAGTCGGGGATGCCGGAATCGGTGGACACTCCGGCTCCCGTCAGCACCGCGATGCGGCGCCCGGCGAGCTGCTCGATCGCGCGCTCGAGCGACTGCGCCGTCGGCGCGTCGAACTCCGTCGCGAGCGTCATGAACCCACCCTCTCGCGTCCGAGGGTACGCGCGGCGCTTTTCGGGCGTGTTACACGGTGGCGTGGGAAGGTGGACGCGTGCAGGTGATCTCCATCGATTCCGCGGACGACGAGCGCATCGCCGACTATCGGGATCTGACGGATGTCGCGCTGCGCCGCGTGCTCGAGCCCGAGGGCGGCCTCTACATCGCCGAGTCGGCGAAGGTCATCGCCCGGGCCGTGCGCGCGGGGCACCGGCCGCGATCCGTCCTCGCGCAGGAGAAGTGGCTCGATGACGTCCGCGGAGTGCTGGGCGATGATGCGGACGTCCCGGTGTACCTCGTGTCGTCCGAGGTCGCCGAAGGCATCACCGGCTACGTCGTGCATCGCGGGGCGCTCGCGGCGATGCACCGGCCGGCGCTGCCATCGATCGCCGAAGCGGTCGCCGACGCCCGGCGGATCGTCGTGCTCGAGGACATCGTGGACCACACGAACGTCGGCGCCATCTTCCGCGGGGCGGCCGCGCTGGGCGCGGGCGCCGTGCTCGTCTCGCCGCGCTGCGCCGACCCGCTCTACCGGCGCTCCGTGCGCGTCTCGATGGGGACCGTGTTCCAGGTGCCGTGGACGCGGCTGCCCGAGTGGGGAGAGGCGCGCGGCATCCTTCACGATCTCGGCTTCGAGCTGGCAGCGCTGGCTCTGTCGGAGGATGCTGTCGCCCTCGACGAGTTCGCCGCATCTGCCCCGTATCGGGTGGCCCTCCTGCTCGGCGCGGAGGGCGACGGCCTGTCCCGGCGGGCGCTCGCGGCTGCGGACAGGGTGGTCACGATTCCCATGGCGGGCGGCGTGGACTCGCTCAACGTCGCGGCGGCGGCGGCGGTGGCGATGTGGGAGCTGCGGGTGCGCTGAGCGCCGGCTTGTGGCACCGGCTGCGGGAGCGCTCAGCGCCGGCCTGTGGCACCGGCTGCGGGTGCGCTGAGCGCCGGCCTGTGGCACCGGCTGCTAGCGCTCAGCGCCGGCCTCTGGCGCCGGCCGCAGCTCACCGCATCGCCCCCTCGGCTGAGCCGGCCGGCTCACCCTGCTGCCCTTCGGCGTTCGCCGCCTCTCACATTCGCCGTACCACCCTGTCGCGCATGCGCGTCGGAGATTTCGTCGCCGGCCGCCACCTCATGTGTGCGTCCCACCAGTACGGCCCGCGCACTTCGGGGACGCCGGCAGTCATCCGGATCTGCCAGCCACTCGTGTCGAGCGTGCGGTGATGGAACCAGCAGAGGAGCACGCCGTTGTCGGTGTGGGTCGGGCCTCCGAGCGCATGGTCCCGGACGTGGTGGACCTCGCACCACGCGGCCGGGACGTGGCAGCCCGGGATGATGCATCCTCCGTCGCGGAGGCTGATGGCGCGCCGCTGGTGGTGATTGAAGACGCGATCCGGCGTGCCCAGGCGGACGATGCGACCGCTCGCGTCGATCTTCGCTCGCTGCACCGCGCCCGCGCACGCGATGTGACGCGCGACCCCGAGAGAGACCGGCTCATCGCAGCCGCTGACGTGCGCGACGCCGCGGTTCTGCTCGAGATCCTCCGCTCGCACCGAGATGACGAGCGTCGGCGCGGCACCCCCGAGGTGGGGCATCTTCCCGGACGCCGCGGCGATCGCGAGAGTCGTGGCCAGCGCATCGTGCTGCCTCTGAGCGCGGGTGCGGGTGTCGGCCGCGGAGCTGTGAGGCTCGTCCTGATCGTCGTCGGCGCGGAAGGTGGGCCCAGCCGCTTCGGCGGGGCGGTCGATCTTGGGATTGAGCAGACTGTCGAAGATCCGCTGCAGCTGCGCCGCCACCTCGGGGAGAAGTGCGCCGCGCAGCGGCACGAGCCCCTCCCGGCACGCGCCGAGGGCGAGTCCGCGCTTCCGCATCGCCCGCGCCTCCCGCGGCTCGACGCCGTCGGGATCGAGGTACACGGCCCACACCGTGGCGAGCGCGCGGAGGTCGTCCGCCGACGCCGGGGGAGCGGCATCCGGTCGTTCGCCCCGAGCCGCTGCCGCGAGCTCTTCGTCCGCGGCGAGGATCGCCTCCCGACCTGCTGGGCATCCGCGAAGGGGTGATGCGACCGCGACGATGCCGTCGACTCCGACGGAGGCCGCACCGAGCGCGTCGCGCATGGCGGGAAGCAGCGCAGGCAGAAGCTCGCCGCTCGAGGGTGCGATCTGCCTCTGCATCGCCCGGGCGGCCGTGACGAGGTCGGTCGCCGAGCGGCTGGACAGGCGAGTGGCGCGCTGGACCAGTTCGGAGACGGAGCGGCAGCCCGCGCGCGTCGTCAGGCGGTCCGGGCCCGCACCCTCCGAGCGATCGGCGACGTGCGCCGTCGACTCGAGCAGCAGCGCCTCGGCGGCACGATGGACTCGCGCCGCGAGCGCCATCACCTCGAGCACCTCGGCATCCGCGAGCAGCCGCATCCGGTCTTCTCCGAGGGCCTCTTCCGCGATCGAGGCCAGCTCGCCGCCGACCGCTCTGACGGCGTCGGCGAGGCTGTTCATACCTGCCATTCTGCCGAGGGGTTCCGACATCGGCGGTGCCCGGAAGCGCCCGATCAGACTGCGGAATTCGGGGGCTGTGCAGAATCCGGATCTTCCGCGACCGGGGGAGGAGAGGACGAACTCCGAACTCCCTGACGCAGACCCCCGGATGGCAAGCTCACTCCATGGTCACCGCGGTTCAGCTCATCAGGTCCAGCGCGCTCAGCGATGTCGCGCAGTACGCCTACGCGTCAACGGCCGCCAAGGAGGCGCGCCTCGTCTTCCTGGCCGGCGCCTGCCCTCTCGAAGACGACGGCTCGATCGTCGGCGACTACGCGGCGCAGGCAGCGAAGTGCATCGAGACGATGGTCGGCGCCCTCGATGCGGCGGGAGCGACGATCGACGACGTCATCAGCACGCGGGTCCTCGTCGCATCCTCGGACAGAACCGATCTCACGACGGCCTGGGATGTCGTCCGGGACGCATTCGGCGCACACGACGTCCCCAGCACGCTGCTCGGTGTGACGGTCCTCGGCTACGCCGATCAGCTCGTCGAGATCGAGGCGATCGCCGCCGTCGTCGACTGACGGCGCGGAGGACTAGACCTGCTCGCCGCGTTTGCCGTCCGGATCCTTCCCCGGCAGCATCGTCACGACGGGAAGCGGGTCGGGCCGCTTCGGCTTCACGTCGTCGCCCGACGACTGGTGTCGCAGGCGCCGGAGCACCCAGGGCATGAGGTACTCCCGCGCCCACAGCAGGTCGACCGAGCGCGCCTCGCGCCATGTGCGGGTCGGGTAGGGGTCGGGCTGCATGGGCTGAAGGTCGTTCGGCACGTTGAGGGCCCGCAGCACCATGCGGGCTATCTCGTGGTGCCCGAGCCTGTTGTAGTGCAGGCGGTCGTCGTCGAAGAAGCGCATGTCCTGCACCTCCTTGAGAGCCCACTGGTCGGCGACGATGCAGTCGTACTTCTCCGCGATGGCGCGGATGTTCTCGTTGTAGATCGCCACCTTGCCGCGGATGCCGCGGAACACCGGCGTGAAGTTCGTGTCGATGCCCGTGAACACCACGAGCGTCGCGCCGTCCCGGCTGAGCCGGACGACGGCGTCCTCGAACTGCTGTGACACCTCGTCGGGATCGGTGCCCGGGCGGATGACGTCGTTCCCGCCCGCGGAGAAGGTGATGAGATCCGGGGCGAGTGCGAGTGCCGGCTCGATCTGGTCCGCGATGATCTGGCCGATGAGTTTGCCGCGCACGGCCAGGTTCGCGTAGGCGAAGTCGTCGACCTGCTGCGACAGCACTTCGGCCACGCGGTCGGCCCAGCCGCGGAATCCGTTCGGCGCCGTCGGCTCGGGGTCGCCGACGCCCTCGGTGAAGGAGTCTCCGATCGCGACGTAGCGGCGCCACGGGTGGGGCTGGCTGTTCGCGACGTAGGGACTGCGGGGATCTTCGCTGTTCGGCATCCGTCTTTTCCTCGGTTTATGACCGCTCACCAGGCTATCGCTCGACCGTCTCCCGCTGTGCAGGCGAGCCTGTCGCCTCCCTCGTTTAGGGTGGTCGTTCGTGCTGTCGGGCGCGCGCACGCCAGGGGAGGTCGAGTGGACGACAACGCCCTCCTCGGCGCTGCAACGGATTCCGGTCGGTATGTCGGACACGCCCCCGAACTCGCCGAAGCGAGCGACACCGGCGAGCACGGGCGTCCGCACCTCGGCAGCTTCGCAGCGGAGCACCTCTCGCCGTCCTATCCCCAGCGCGCGCCGTGGGGCACGGCCCAGCGCCTCCGCGCCTGGCAGGCCGAGGCCCTCGACCTGTACTTCAGCCTCGACGGACCCGACGGCGCCGGGGGAGGCCCGCGCGACTTCCTCGCCGCCGCGACCCCGGGCGCCGGCAAGACGACGTTCGCCCTGCGCCTGGCGAGCGAACTGCTGCGCCGCCGCGTGGTCGATCGGGTGGTCGTCGTGGCCCCGACGGAGCATCTGAAGACGCAGTGGGCGGATGCCGCGGCCCGCGTCGGCATACGACTCGATCCCGCGTTCAGCAACCGTCATGTCGCGCCTGCCCGGCACTATCACGGGGTCGCCGTGACGTACGCCCAGGTGGCGGTCAAGGCATCCGTCCATCAGCAGCTCACGCTCGACAAGCGGACGCTCGTGGTCCTCGACGAGGTGCATCACGGCGGGGACGCCCTCAGCTGGGGCGAGGCGCTGCGTGAGGCATACAGTCGGGCGACCCGGCGCCTGCTCCTGTCGGGAACGCCGTTCCGCAGCGACACGGCGCCCATCCCCTTCGTGGAGTACCACCCGGATGAGAAGGGCATCCGCCTCTCCCGGACCGACTACAGCTACGGCTACCGCCGCGCCCTCGAGGACGGGGTCGTCCGGCCCGTCATCTTCCTGGTCTATGCGGGACAGATGCGCTGGCGAACGAAGACCGGCGACGAGATGGAGGCGCAGCTCGGGCAGGACAACACGAAGGACGTCACGGCGCAGGCGTGGCGAACGGCCCTCGATCCCGAGGGGGACTGGATCCCCGCCGTCCTCCGCTCGGCCGATCGGCGGCTGACGGAGGTGCGCGAGCACGTTCCGGACGCGGGCGGACTGGTCATCGCGACGGATCAGACGGCGGCGCGCGCCTATGCCGCGATCCTCCGCGAGATCACGGGGGAGCCGCCCACGGTCGTGCTCTCCGACGAAGCCGAGGCCTCGAGCCGCATCGAGGAGTTCTCCAAGGGGCACTCGCGCTGGATGGTCGCGGTGCGCATGGTGTCGGAGGGCGTCGACGTCCCGCGCCTGGCCGTCGGCGTCTACGCCACCTCGGCGTCCACCCCGCTCTTCTTCGCCCAGGCGATCGGCCGCTTCGTGCGCGCGCGCCGCCGCGGTGAGACCGCGAGCGTGTTCCTCCCGAACGTCCCCCAGCTCCTCGCGCTCGCGGGCGAGCTCGAGCGTCAGCGCGATCACGCACTCGACCGCGACAGCGCCGGCGACGACGAGTGGAACGCCGAAGAGGACCTGATGGATGCCGCGGAGCGCGAGGAGAAGGCATCCGACGCCCTCACCGCCGAGTTCGCCTATCAGGCCCTCGGCTCTCAGGCGCACTTCGATCGCGTGCTGTTCGACGGCAAGGAGTTCGGCCAGCTCGCCGTCCCCGGCACGCCGGAGGAGGAGGAGTTCCTGGGGCTCCCGGGTCTGCTGGAGCCGGAGCACGTCCACGACCTGCTGATGCAGCGCCAGGCCCGCCAGAGCCGCCATCGCAAGGCGCGGGAGGCCGCGTCGCCTGGTGGCGAGACAGGGGGCGCGCCGCCCCCGGCGCTGCACCGGACGCTGAAGGAGCAGCGGCAGCTCCTCAACAGCCTCGTCGGGCTCTATGCACGCCAGTCCGGCGATCCGCATGGCGCGGTGCACGCCGAGCTCCGCCGCATATGCGGCGGCCCGGCGGTCGCGCAGGCGACGGTGGCGCAGCTCCAGGCGCGCATCGACGTGCTCCGCGCCCGCGTCCGCTCGTAGCAGCCACCGATCCTGCGCGCTTCGGATCCCCGAAATGCTGTCAATCGCGGGGTATGCGGCGAGAGCGCCCCGGCGGCTGGATAGCGTGGAGGCATCCCGCACCCGCCGCAGCCTTCGGAGGCTTCTTTGAGCGCGCCCGCCGCCGCACCCACGGCCCGCGACAGACGTCGCTGGGCCCAGTACCTCGTCAACGAGCGCGCCGAGGCGCGCGTATACCGCGAGCTCGCCGCCCGGCGCGAGGGGGAGGAGCGAGAGATCCTCACCGCTCTCGCCGACGCGGAGGGGCGTCACGAGGCGCACTGGCTCGAGCTGCTCGGCGGAGAGCCGCAGCGCCTCCCGAGCCCCGATCTCGGCACGCGCTCGCTCGGATGGATGGCGCGGCGCTTCGGCTCGATCTTCGTGCTCGCCCTGGCCCAGAACGCCGAGGGACGATCGCCGTACGACGACGAGCCGTTCGCGACCGCGCGCATGGCCGCCGACGAGAAGATCCACCACGAGGTGGTCCGCGGCCTGGCCGCCCGTGGCCGGCGCCGCCTGTCGGGCACCTTCCGCGCGGCCGTCTTCGGCGCGAACGACGGACTCGTGTCGAACCTCGCTCTCGTCATGGGCATCGGTGCGACCGGCGTGGCCCCGCAGTTCGTGCTCTTCAGCGGCATCGCCGGACTGCTGGCGGGGGCGCTCTCGATGGGCGCGGGGGAGTTCGTCTCGGTGCGCTCGCAGCGCGAGCTGCTCCAGGCGACGGAGCCGAACGGATATGCGGATTCGGCACTCCCCTTCCTCGACATCGACGCGAACGAGCTCGCCCTCGTCTATCGCACGAGAGGGATGCCGGAGGCCGACGCTCTCGCGCGAGCGCGCCGCGTCGTGGCCGCCGCGGGATCGAAGGGTGCGCAGAGCACCTACACGGGGCCGGTCGAGATCGTGGACTCCCACGAGGTCGTCGGAAGCGCGTGGGGCGCGGCCCTTTCGAGCTTCCTCTTCTTCGCCTCCGGCGCGATCATCCCCGTGCTCCCGTGGATCTTCGGGCTCTCCGGCCTTCCCGCGATCGTGACCGCGCTCGTCCTCGTGGGCATCGCCCTGCTGTCCACGGGTGCGATGGTGGGGCTGCTGTCCGGCGGGCCGCCGCTGCGCCGGGCTGTGCGCCAGCTCGCCATCGGATTCGGTGCCGCGGCGGTCACCTACGTGCTGGGACTGCTGTTCGGCGTCTCGATGGGCTGACTTCCGGGTGGGCCGCCGCCGCGCCCGACGCGGTCCGGCAAGCGGAACGAGAACGGCCCCCCGTGACCGGGGGGCCGTTCTCGTCTGTGTGCGCGAGGGGGGACTTGAACCCCCACGCCCTATACGGGCACTAGCACCTCAAGCTAGCGCGTCTACCTATTCCGCCACCCGCGCATCTGGGTGTTTCGGTTTCGCAACCGAGGAACGACACTACCACGTTCGCCGCCGCGCGAAGAATCCCGGGGCCGGGAGGGTGGGGAGGAGGCATCCGCCCGCCATTGCCTCGAAACGGAGTCGCAACGCGCGCCGGGTAGGTTAGTCCGCATGCCCACGCCCGAGACCGACCTCCCCGAGGTCGTGCGGATCGCGCGCGATCTCATCCGGTTCGACACCACGAACCACGGCGGGGGACGCGCCGCCGGCGAGCGCGAGGCGGCCGAGTACGTCGGCGCGTACCTCGAATCGCTGGGGCTCGCCCCCGAGTTCTACGAGCCCGTCGACCGCCGCACGAACGTCATGGCGCGTGTCCCCGGCCGCAACCCCGGCAAGCCGGCACTCGTCCTCCACGGACACCTCGATGTCGTCCCCGCGGTGGCCGAGGACTGGAGCGTCGACCCCTTCGCGGGCGAGATCCGTGACGGCTTCCTCTGGGGTCGCGGCGCGGTGGACATGAAGGACATGGATGCCATGATCCTCACGTCCGTGGCGGACCTCCTCCGCGCCGGCGAGCAGCCGGAGCGCGACCTCGTCCTGGCGTTCTTCGCGGACGAGGAGAACGGCGGAATCGAGGGTTCGGCCCTCGTCGTCAGCGACAGGCCGGAGTGGTTCACAGGCGCCACCGAGGCGATCAGCGAGGTCGGCGGGTACTCGATCGAGGCCGCCGGGCGTCGCGCCTATCTGCTTCAGACCGGCGAGAAGGCGCTCGTCTGGATCAAGCTCGTCGCGCGCGGCCGCGCGGCCCACGGCAGCAGCCTGCATCCTCACAACGCCGTCACCCGCCTCGCCGAGGCCGTCGCCGCGCTCGGGCGCACCGAGTGGCCCGTCCGCCTCACGGAGACGACGACGGCCTTCGCCGAGGGGCTCGCGGCCCTTCTCGGCGCCGACGCGAGCGACCCCGACGCTCTCGCGGCGTCGACGGGCGCGGCATCCGGATTCCTCCGCTCGACGCTGCGGACCACGACCAACCCCACCGGGGTCACCGCCGGGTACAAGCACAACGTCATCCCCGACCGGGCCGAGGCGCTCATCGACGTGCGTGCCCTCCCCGGCACCGAGGACGCCGTGCTCGCCGACATCCGACGTATCGTCGGCGACGACATCGAGATCGAGGTCGTGCACCGGGACATCGGCCTCGAGGTGCCGTTCCAGGGAGACCTGGTGGACGCGATGGTCGCCGCTCTCGGCCGTCACGACCCCGGCGTCCCCGTCATCCCGTATCTGATGGGCGGCGGAACCGACAACAAGGCGCTGTCGCTCCTCGGGATCGAGGGATACGGCTTCGCGCCGCTGCGCCTGCCCGCGGGCATCGACTTCACGGGCATGTTCCACGGCGTCGACGAGCGCGTGCCGCTGGACGCCCTAGTGTTCGGCCGGCGCGTGCTCACCGATCTCATCCGCAGCTACTGAAAGGCGCGCATGCACCTCCTCGAGGCGATCATCCTCGGGCTCGTTCAGGGCCTCACCGAGTTCCTCCCCGTCTCATCGAGCGCCCATCTGCGCATCCTCGGCGAGTTCCTGCCGAGCGCGGAGGACCCGGGCGCCGCCTTCACCGCCATCACCCAGCTCGGGACCGAGGCGGCTGTCGTCCTGTTCTTCTGGCGTGACATCGTGCGGATCGTCTCGCACTGGTTCAAGGCGCTCTTCGGCAGGATCCCGAGGAACGACCCCGACGCGAAGGTCGGCTGGCTCATCATCATCGGGAGCATCCCGATCGTCGTGCTGGGGCTCCTCTTCCAGGACCAGATCGAGACAACCTTCCGGTCGCTCTGGCTCGTCGCGGCGATGCTCATCGTGTTCGGCATCCTGCTCGGGGTCGCCGATTGGGTCGGGGCGAAGCGGCGCAATATGGAGGACCTGACCGTGGGGCACGGCATCCTCTACGGACTCGCGCAGGCGCTGGCGCTGATACCCGGGGTCTCGCGCTCGGGAGGCACCATCACGATGGGCCTCTTCCTCGGCTACGAGCGCGCCGCGGCGGCCCGCTACGCCTTCCTCCTCGCGATCCCCGCCGTCTTCGGCAGCGGGCTGTACCAGCTGTTCAAGAGCTGGGACGAGCCGAGCGTCTTCACCCTGGGCGAGACGGCCGTCGCGACCGGCGTCGCGTTCGTCGTGGCCCTCGGCATCATCGCGTTCCTCATGAGCTGGATCTCGAAGCACAGCTTCCTGCCGTTCGTGATCTACCGCCTGTTCCTCGGCGGCCTGCTCATCGTGCTGCTGCTGACCGGCGTCCTTCAGCCCTACTGATCCGGGCGGAACGGACGGCGCCTGCATCGCCCCTCGCGGAGGCAGATCGCGGACGGATGCCGCTACCGCCGCGGCTCGTCGCGACCTGGCTTCGTCGGCCCGTCGCCGCCGCGGCGCAGGTAGCGCTCGAACTCCTGCGCGATGGCGTCTCCCGAGGCCTCGGGGGAGTCCCACGTGTCCCGCGTGCGCTCGAGCTGGCGGATGTACTCCGTCATCTCCTCGTCGTCGGCCGCCGCGGCGTCGATCGACGCCTCCCACGCGGCCGCCTCATTGGCGAGGTCACCGCGGGGGATCGGTGCGCCCGTGATGTCCTCCAGCCGATCGAGGAGCGCGAGCGTCGCCTTGGGCGACGGGGTGTGGCCGGCGACGTAGTGCGGCACGCTGGCCCACAGGCTCGCGGTCGGGATGCCGGCGACGTCCGCCGCGTGGGACAGCACGCTGAGTATCCCCACGGGGCCTTCGTACGTCGAGCGCTCGAGCCCGAGCGACGTGCGGATCTGCTCGTTCTCGCTTCCGCCGAAGACCGAGATCGGGCGGGTGTGCGGAACGTCCGACATCATCGATCCGATCGAGACGAAACCCGTGATGTCCTCTCGCAGGGCGACGTCGATGAACTCGCTCGCGAATGCCTGCCACGCGCGCGCCGGCTCGACGCCGGTCAGGAGCCACAGCTGCGCGCTGCGGGTCGTGCGGGCGGGCCGGAGGATAGTCGCCTCCGGCCAGCGGAGGTTCCTCCGTCCGTCGGCGTCGGTCGCGATCTGCGGGCGGGTGTACTGGTAGTCGAAGTACAGTTCGGGATCGACGGCGAACACGACCTCGTACTCGCCGCTCTCGCGCAGCTGCGAGACGGCGCTCGAGGCGGCCTCGCCCGCATCGTTCCAGCCGTCGAAGGCGGCCACGAGCACTCGACGTCCCAGTCCGTCCACACACCCTCCTCGTGCCCCTGAAGGGGTTCCCTCCAGAATAGGCTCCTCATCCCTTTCCCGGGCCGCGACCAGACCGGTGTGGCCGCGATCCCGAGGGGCAGGTGGACGGCACCGCCCGGGCCCCCCGAAGCGGCCTGGATAGCATGGACCGGTGAACCCGAGCCCACCCGCCGCCGTCCTCTGGGACATGGACGGCACCCTGGTCGATACGGAGCCCTACTGGATGGCGGCCGAGACGCCGCTCGTCGAGAAGTTCGGCGGCACGTGGTCCCACGAGCAGGCGCTTCGACTGGTGGGGCTCGGTCTCGAGGACTCCGCCCGCATCTTCCAGGACGCCGGCGTGCGCATGGGGATCGGCGACATCGTCGACCATCTGACGGACGACGTCATGAGCCAGCTGGCGACGAAGGGGGTCCCGTTCCGCCCCGGCGCACGCGAGCTGCTCACCAGCCTGCGTCAATCGGGCATCGCGACGGGCCTCGTGACGATGTCGCTCGGCCGGATGGCGAGGTCGGTCGTCGATCTCATCGACTTCCCGGCGTTCGACGTCATCGTCGCAGGGGATGACGCGACCCGCCCGAAGCCCTTCCCCGACCCGTATCTGCAGGCGTGCGAGGCGCTCGGGGTGAGCCCCGCCGACGCGGTCGCGATCGAGGACTCGCCGAACGGGATCCGCTCCGCCGTCGCGGCCGGCGCGGCCACGATCGGGGTGCCGCTCATGGTGTCGGTGGCCGGCGCCGGCGCGCACGCCGTCTGGCCGACCCTCGAGGGCCGCACGGCGGACGACATCGCGGCCTTCCACCGCGATCACACGTCACGACTCGGAGCCTCCCGATGACCTCGACACCACCCCGCGGCCCCTTCCGCGTCGGAGACCGCGTGCAGCTGACCGGTCCGAAGGGACGCCTGCACACCATCACGCTCCGCGCCGAGGGCGAGCTGCACACGCATCACGGCGTCCTCGCGCACACCTCTCTGATCGGGCAGCCGGACGGATCGGTGGTGACCAACAGCTCGGGTCACGAGTACCTCGCGCTGCGGCCGCTCCTGCGCGACTTCGTCATGTCGATGCCGCGCGGCGCCGCCATCGTCTACCCCAAGGACGCCGCGCAGATCCTCGCCGAAGCCGACGTCTTCCCGGGCGCGGTCGTCGTCGAGGCGGGCGTCGGCTCGGGCGCGCTGTCGCTCTGGCTCCTCCGGGCGATCGGCGCCGGGGGACGGCTCGTCTCGTTCGAGCGGCGGTCGGAGTTCGCCGATGTCGCCCGCGCGAACGTCGAGACCTTCACGGGGGACGAGCCGGCGAACTGGGAGATCGTCGTGGGCGATCTCGTCGAAGAGCTCCCGAACGCGGTGGCCCCGGCATCCGTCGACCGCGTCGTGCTCGACATGCTGGCGCCGTGGGAGTGCATCGACGCCGTCGCGGACGCGCTCGCGCCCGGCGGAGTGGTCGTCTGCTACGTCGCGACGGCGACCCAGCTCAGCCGCGTCGCGGAGTACATCCGCGGCACGGGGCTGTTCACCGAGCCCGACGCGAACGAGACGATGGTGCGGGGCTGGCACGTCGAGGGTCTGGCCGTCCGCCCCGACCACCGGATGGTCGCGCACACCGGCTTCCTGCTGTGGGCGCGGCGCCTCGCGCCGGGCGCGGTGGCGCCCGAGGTCAAGCGCCGAGCGTCGAAGTCGAGCTACGGCGACGCCGACGTCGAGCTGTGGACGCCCGGCGCGGTGGGGGACCGCGACATCACCGACAAGAACCTCCGGAAGCGGGTGCGCGAGGCCCGCCGCGCCGCCGACGGCGCCCGCGAAGCCGCGTCGGGCGGGCCCGAGGCTTCCGCCTAGACTGTTGCGGTGCGCAAGATCCCCGCTGCCCTCGCGATCCTCGGACTCGCCACGATCGGCTTGACCGCCTGCGGCGTGCCCGCGGGGTACGACGCGTGCCCCCGGCCCGAGTCGAGCACGTCGGCGGCCGACCTCGTCACGGTGTCGGGTGACGCAGGCGCGGAGCCCGACGTCGCGGTGCGTACGCCCTTCCACGTCAGCGAGACCTCGTTCGGCGACATCCAGGAGGGTGACGGCACCGCCCTCTCGTCGAAGAACCAGGCGGTCGTGCTCGACCTGCAGATCGTCAGCGGCGAGACCGGCGAAGTCCTGGTGTCGACGCCGTACGACGGCGACCTCTCCCGCGTGAACACGTACGACCGGTGGATCCAGGCAGTCCCGGCCTTCGAGACGGCGCTGGAGTGCGCGACCGAGGGCACGCGTGCCGTCGTCGCCCTTGCGCCCGGCGGAATCGAGGCCGAGACGGCCGCGAGCCTGGGCCTCGGCGAGAACGACTCGGCCGTGGCCGTCGTCGACGTGCAGAAGGTCTTCCTTCCCCACGCCCAGGGCTCGCTCGTCTACAACGACGCGCTCGGCCTGCCGACGGTCGTGCGCGCCCCCGACGGGCGCCCGGGCATCATCGTGCCCGACGCGACCGCGCCCGAGGACCTGGTCGCGCAGACGCTCATCAAGGGCGACGGTCCGGCGGTGTCGGCGGACGAGCCGATCCGCGTGCACGCGACGAGCGTCTCGTGGGACGACCGGACCGTGCTCGACTCGACGTGGGACACCCAGCCGGCATCGACGACGCTCGACCAGATCGTGCCGGGTGCCGCCGAGGCGCTGGGCGAGGTCACGGTCGGCTCGCAGATCCTCGTCGTGCTTCCGGCGGGTGACGGCTCGGACGACGGCTCGGCCGCCTCCCCGGGCGTCTTCGTCATCGACATCCTCGGGGTCGACGCCGCACCCGCGCAGTAGGCGAGCGGCGCTGCGGGCGACCCTAGGATGAGTGGGTGCCCGCGAAAGCCCCCGTCCGCAACCCGCCCGAGGAGCGGCTCGTCAACCTCGTGGTCGCCCTGATGGCGACGGAGCAGGGCTTGACGAAGGACACGATCCTCAGCTCGGTCTCGGGGTACCGCGAGCAGAGCGAGGCGGGTGCGTCCAAGGACGCTCTCGAGAAGATGTTCGAGCGCGACAAGGAGAGCCTGCGCGGCCTCGGCGTGCCGATCGAGACGATCGGCGACAGGGCCGACCCGGACGATCTGCGTGAGGCCCGCTACCGGGTCCCGACGGCCGAGTACGAGCTGCCGGAGGACATCGAGTTCACCCCGGCGGAGATCGCCCTGCTCAACCTCGCCGGAGGAGTCTGGAGCGAGAGCTCGATGTCGGCCGAGGCGCGCAGCGGACTTCGCAAGATCCGGGCGCTCGGGATCGCGGTGGAGGACCCGATCATCGGCTACTCGCCGCGCATCAGTCTGCGGGACCCGTCCTTCCCGGCTCTGCAGCAGGCGATCGAGCAGAGCCGCGTCGTGACGTTCCCGTACCTGAAGCCGGGGGAGGAGGCACCGCGCCTGCGTCGGGTGCAGCCTCTCGCCCTCGTGGAGTACGAGGCGCGCTGGCATGTCTTCGGCTACGACCTCAACGTCGGGGCGGATCGCACGTTCCTCCTCTCGCGCATCGTGGGCGACGTCGAGGCGACGCGGGAGGCGTTCGACCCCGCCCTTCGCGACGGGGCGGGGGAGCGCGCGCTCGCCGACCTCGAGGCCCTCGCCGAACGGCAGCTCGCGCTGCTCGAGGTGAACCCCGGCACCGAGGCGGCTCTGCGCCTGAGCCGGCGCTCGCGTCCCGCTGCGCAGGGCATCCGGGTGCCCTACGTCGACGTGCACTTCTTCGCCGACGAGCTGGCGTCGTACGGACCGGAGGTGCGGGTCGTGGAACCCGGAGACCTGCGCGACCAGGTCGTCGCCAGGCTGCGTGCGACCCTCCAGGTGCACGAGGGCGTCGTATGACGTCTCGCCGGCCCCTCATCGCGACCGACCGTGCCGCCATCATGCTGCAGCTGGTCCCTTACCTCATCGGAAAGGGCGAGGTCTCCGTCGAGGAGGCCGCCGACGAGTTCGATGTCACGCCCGACCAGATGCGGACCATGGTCGAGAAGCTGACCGTCATCGGGCTTCCCGGCGAGCGGGGCTACTGGCAGATGGCCAACGACCTCTTCGACATCGACTGGGACCTGCTCGACGAGCGCGGACTCATCGTCATCACCAACTCGGTCGGCCTCGAGCGCTCGCCCAAGCTGACCGCGCGCGAGGCCGCCGCGCTCCTGGCCGGTCTCCAGGTCGCCCGCGCCATCCCCGGGGTCGGAGACACCGACCTGTTCGGGGGGCTCCTCGCCAAGCTGTCCCGTGGCGCGGCCGCGCGGCCCGCGGACGTGATCGTCGCTCCTGAGCCGGTCGACGCCGTGCGCGATACGGTCGCGGCGGCGGTCCGGGAGGGGGTCGCGGTCTCGTTCACCTACAAGGCTCCGGATGCCGCGCCCACGACCCGCACGGTCGACCCGGTCAAGATCCAGATCGCCAGCGACCAGTGGTATCTGCAGGGCTGGTGCCACATGCGCGAGGCGATGCGCACGTTCCATCTCGACCGCGTCAGCGACATGCGCCTCACCGACATCCCGGTCACGCACGCCGAGGAGCAGGCGCCCGGGTGGTTCCAGTCCACCGGCGACGAGGTCGTGGCGCGCGTCCGCTTCCCGTCCGCCGTCGCGCCCCTCCTCGGGGAGTACCTCGACCGCGCAGAGGTCGTCGAGGAGGCCGACGGGGTCCTGCTGGCGACCATGCGCATCGCGGACGAGGTCAGCCTCCGTCGGCTGGCGGCGCGGCGCGGGGGAGCGCTGGAGATCCTGGAGCCGGCGGGCGCGCGGCGGGCCGCGGCCGACTGGGCGCGCGCCGGGCTCGATCAGTACCCCTGAGTCCGCCCGGCGCCGGCGGGGGCCGGCGGGGTCGGGTTTAGACTGAGGGGGATTCCCGCACGACATTACGGAGCGCATCATGTTCAGCAACCTGAACGGCTGGCACCTTCTCATCCTGCTCGCCGTCATCCTGCTCCTGTTCGGCGCTGCGAAGCTTCCCGCCCTCGCCAAGAGCGTCGGCCAGTCCGCCCGCGTCTTCCGCGGCGAGATGAAGGCGATGAAGGAGGAGGACGAGAAGCCGTCCGCCGCCGACGGAACCGCATCGTCGACGGCCACGGACGCGGCGGCGGCACCGGCGACGACGAGGCCCGCCGACACGCCGGACACCAAGCCGTAGCCGGCAGTGGCCTCGGCCGGACCGCCGCAGTTCAGCGAGCCGGACGCCCCGCGCCGTGACAAGCGGATGTCGCTCGGGGCGCATCTGGTCGAACTGCGCAAGCGACTCGTCATCGCGGCGCTCGCCCTCGTCGTGGGCATGGTCGTCGCGTTCTTCATCACCGACTGGGTGCTGTGGCTCATCACCGAGCCGATCCGCGTCATCGCGGCTGATGACGGCGAGTCCGCCCGCGTGGAGCTGATGTTCAGCACCGTGACCTCCGCCTTCGACTTGCGCCTGCGCATCTCGTTCGCCATCGGCCTGCTGATCTCGGCGCCGATCTGGCTGTGGCAGATCTGGGCCTTCATCATGCCGGGGCTCACGCGCAAGGAGATCAAGTACACGTGGGGCTTCCTCGGCGCCGCGATCCCGCTCTTCTTCGTCGGCAGCTTCGTGGGCTTGCAGATCATGCCCCACATCGTCGAGCTCATGAACACGTTCGTGCCGGAGGGCGGCGCGTCGTTCTACGACGCGCAGTACTACTACGACTTCGTGTTCAAGCTGCTCATCGTCGTCGGCATCTCGTTCGTCCTGCCGGTGTTCCTCGTCGCGCTGAACCTCGCCGGCGTCATGTCGGGGCGCGCGATCCTCAAGGGCTGGCGGGTCGCGGTGCTCATCGCGACGGCGTTCGCGGCGCTGGCGACCCCCGCGGCCGATGTCGTCAGCATGCTGATCCTCGCCGGCATCCTCATCGTGCTGTTCTTCGCCGCGGCGGCGCTGTCGATGCTGTTCGATCGCAGGAGGACGAAGCGTCAAGCCGCCTTCCTGCCCCCGGAGGCGCCCGCGTGAGCATCCCGAGCCCGGCCGAGCGGTACGCGCGGGCCCGCGAAGAGCGTGCGCATCCCCTCACGGCCGCCTTCGCGGCATCCCAGCGCTTCACCCTCGATCCCTTCCAGATCGCCGGATGCCAGGCCCTCGAGGAGGGTCGCAGCGTGCTCGTCGCCGCGCCGACGGGTGCCGGGAAGACCATCGTGGGCGAGTTCGCGGTCCACCTCGCCATGCGGGATGCCTCGGATCGGCGGCATCCGTCGAAGGCGTTCTACACGACCCCCATGAAAGCGCTGTCGAACCAGAAGTTCCGCGAGCTCGTCGATGTGTACGGACCCGACGACGTCGGCCTTCTCACCGGCGACACGAACATCAACGGCAACGCTCGGATCGTCGTCATGACGACCGAGGTGCTGCGCAACATGCTCTACGCCGACTCGCCGGCCCTCCGTGGGCTCGACTTCGTCGTGATGGACGAGGTCCACTACCTCGCGGACCGGTTCCGCGGCGCCGTGTGGGAGGAGGTCATCATCCACCTGCCGGCGGGGGTGCGCCTGGTCTCGCTCTCGGCCACCGTGTCCAACGCCGAGGAGTTCGGCGACTGGCTCGACACCGTGCGCGGCGACACCGAGGTCATCGTTTCCGAGGTGCGTCCCGTGCCGCTCGAGCAGCATGTGCTCGTGCGCGGCGACCTGCTGCCCCTCTTCGACGATCGCGCCGGCATCGCGACGGCCCAGGTGAACCAGGAGCTCATGCGGATCCGGTCGTTCAAGGGGCCGACCTACGAGAACAACCGGCGTGCACAGGCGGGCCGCAGCGCCGGTCACCGCTCGGGCGGAGGGTACGAGGCATCCCGTCGCCGTCCGGCCAAGGGGAATCAGCGGCCGGTGCGATCCGCGAACGTCCAGCGCATCGAGCGGCTCGACCGACCAGACGTCGTGAAGCTCCTCGAGCGCGCGAACCTCCTCCCGGCGATCTTCTTCATCTTCAGCCGCGCCGGCTGCGATGGCGCGGTGCAGCAGGTGCGCCGCTCGGGCGTGCGCCTCACGACGCCCGACGAGCGGCGCGAGATCCGCGCCGTCGTCGAGGACCGCACGCGCTCCCTCCTCGACGAGGACCTCGCCGTCCTCGGCTACTACGAGTGGGTCGACAACCTCGAGCGCGGCGTCGCATCGCACCACGCGGGACTTCTGCCTGCTTTCAAGGAGGTCGTCGAAGAGCTCTTCCAGCGCAAGCTCGTCAAGGCCGTGTTCGCGACCGAGACTCTCGCCCTCGGCATCAACATGCCGGCGCGCACCGTCGTGCTGGAGAAGCTGGAGAAGTTCAACGGCGAGGCGCGCGTGGCCATCACCTCCGGCGAGTACACGCAGCTCACCGGACGCGCCGGGCGCCGGGGCATCGACGTCGAGGGGCACGCCGTCATCCAGTGGACCGAGGGGCTCGACCCGCAGGCGGTCGCAGCCCTCGCCTCGCGCCGCACGTACCCGCTCAACTCCAGCTTCCGCCCGACGTACAACATGGCGGTCAACCTCATCGACCAGTTCGGTCGCGCGCGGGCCCGCGAGATCCTGGAGTCCTCGTTCGCGCAGTTCCAGGCCGACCGGGCCGTCGTGGGGCTCGCACGACAGGTGCGCGAGAAGGAGGAGTCGCTGGCGGGGTACCAGAAGGCGATGATCTGCGATCGGGGGGACTTCGGGGAGTACTCGCGCATCCGCCGCGAGCTCAGCGACCTCGAGAAGATCAACCGCAAGGACGTGACGGCCGGACGCGCGACCCGCGATCAGCGGCAGCGCCGGATCGCGTCCCTGCGCACGCAGATGCAGAGGCATCCGTGCCACGGGTGTCCCGATCGCGAGCAGCACGCGCGGTGGGCCGAACGGTACTGGAAGCTCAAGCGCACGGTCGACGGACTCCGCCGGCAGATCGAGACCCGCACGGGCACCGTCGCGCGCATCTTCGACCGGGTCGTGGACGTCCTGAGCGAGCTGGACTACGTGCGCGTCGGCGACGATGACGCGACGTCGCTCACAGCGGCCGGGCGCACGATGCGGCGCATCTACGGCGAGCGCGACCTGCTCGTGGCCGAGTCGCTGCGGACGGGGATCTGGGACCAGCTGGATGCCGCGTCCCTGGCCGCACTGGCTTGCTCCCTCGTGTACGAGCCGCGCCGGGACGAGGGCGGTCCGGGGGAGCAGCGCCTGCCCCGCGGCCCCTTCCGCACGGCCCTGAGCGCGACCGAGGATCTCTGGCAGCGCCTCGACGACCTCGAGCAGGACCATCACCTCCCGGGGACCGAGCCGATCGCGACCGGCCTCGCCCAGGCGATGCACTCGTGGGCCAAGGGCGTTCCCCTCGACCGCGTGCTGGCCGAGGCCGACATGGCCGCCGGCGACTTCGTGCGATGGTCGAAGCAGACGATCGACCTCCTCGACCAGCTCTCGCTCGTCGCCGAGAGCGGGCTCGCCTCGACGGCGCGCCGAGCGCTGGACGCCGTCCGCCGAGGCATCGTCGCCTACTCGTCCGTCTGATCCGCGGGGAGGGCGTGGTGTGCGGCGGTCGCGGTCGGCCGCTGCGCGCGTTTCTGCCCTCCCGCGGCGAGGCTTAGGCTCGATCCGTGCCCGACGCCCCACCCCTCGCCGCGCCTGTGCGACCGCTCCTCCCGCTGGCACTGGCCCTGCCGGCATCGGCGGCCGCGGGGCTCGTGCTCACGACGGCGTTCCCGGCTCTGTCCTGGTGGCCGATGGTGTTCGTCGCGGTACCGCTCGCGCTCGTCTGCCTGGTCGGACGCCGCGTCTGGCCCGCGTTCTTCGTGGGCTTCGCCTTCGGCGCCGCGTTCTTCTTCGTGAACCTGGGCTTCACGGCCCGCTACCTCGGTCCCGTCCCCTGGATCGCCCTCTCGATGCTCGAGGCGCTCCTCACAGCGGCGTGCGCGATCCTCCTCGCGCTGGCGTATGCGTGGGTGCCTCGTGTGCTGCCGGGGGCAGCCGGCCGCCTGGTCGTCCTCCCGGTGCTCGTCGCCGGCCTGTGGACCCTCCGCGAGGAGGTGCTCGGCACCTTCCCCTATGGCGGATTCCCGTGGGGCAGGATCGGGGTGACGCAGGCCGACGGCCCGCTCGCGGACGTCGCATCGTGGGTCGGGATGTCGGGACTGTCGTTCCTCGTCGTGCTCGTGTGCGCCGCCGCCGTGGAGTACGTCCGCCTCGGTCGATGGCGGGACCTCCGGACCGCCCTCCCCACGGCGCTCGCGATCGCCGTGCTGGTCGTGCCGCCCCAGTTCTCGACGACCGCGGCCGGAAGCATCCGCGTCGGGGCTGTGCAGGGCAACGGTCCGGCCGGATACTTCGACGACCGCGGGCCGAACGACATCCTGCGCGCCCAGCTCGAGGCGACGCGACCGCTCGTCGGTGAGGGGATGGACGTCCTGCTCTGGCCCGAGGGGGGCATCGACTCCGACCCGACGCAGAATCAGGCGACGGCGGAGGTCCTCGACACGCTGGCCGGCCGTATCGGCGCACCGCTTCTGGTGAGCGCCGTCACGCAGCGCGGCGACGAGTACTTCAACTCGGCCCTGCTCTGGGAGGAGGGCGCCGACAATCCCGTCGCCACGTATGACAAGAGGCATCCCGTGCCGTTCGGGGAATATGTGCCCGACCGGTGGCTCTACCGCAATTTCGCCCCCGATCTCATCGACCTCATCCAGCGGGAGTACACGCCGGGCACGACGTCGCCGATGTTCGACGTGGACGGCGTCGGGGTCGGGCTCGCGATCTGCTTCGACGTCATCTACGACGACGTGATCTGGCAGGGCGCCCAGGACGGTGCCGAGGTCTACATGTTCCAGACCAACAACGCCGACTTCCGCGGAACGGACGAGAACCTCCAGCAGCTGGCCTTCGCCCGCATGCGGGCCGTCGAGACGGGACGGTCGGTGGTGAACCTCTCCACGGTCGGCACGAGCCAGGTGATCGCGCCGGACGGGACGACGATCGACGGCCTCCCGGCCGACGCGGCAGGGCACATGCTGACGGACGTGCCTCTGCGCACCGGGCTCACGCCCGCCGTGGTCCTGGGCCCGTGGATCAAGGCTCTTCTGGCGTGGGGGAGCCTTGTCGCGGTCGCCGTCTTCGGAGTCGTCGTCGGGGTCCGCGGGCGCGCCGCGCAGACGACGACGCCGGCCCCCGAAGGGACCGGCGTCGTCGATGTCTGATGCGGATCAGGCGCTGATCTTGTCGACCGTCACGTCCTCGCCGGCGCCACGGCGGGCGCGCACGTAAGCCAGGCGCTCCTCGAGGAGCTCCTCCAGTTCGGCGATCGAGCGGCGCTCGAGCAGCATGTCCCAGTGGGAACGCGGTGCCTTGTCGCCGCTGTGGTCGACGGTCGCGGTGCCCTCGCCGATGCGCAGGAGAGCCTCCGCGCCGCACGTGCGGCACTCCCAGCTCTCGGGAACCTCGGCGTCGGCCGCGAAGGTCAGGGTCGTGTCACGTCCGCACGACGTGCACGTGTAGATGTGCTGTGCGCGCTCATGGAACACGACGCCCTCTTCGCTCTGCAAGCTCTGGGCGCCGAGTCGGATGCCGCGCAGGCTGCGGTCTGCCATGGTTTCGGGTCCTCTCGTCGCTGTTCAGGTATAACGAAGCAGGCTGGGCATCTCATCCGAGCGGACGGCGGAACGGACCGTTTCACAGTGGATGCTCAGGTGGAACGCGGTCCCGCTCTGCGTGGGACCGAGGCTCGCCTCGGTCAGGACAGCGTGCGGAGCGCGACGTCGGCGCGGTCGGTCACGATCCCGTCGACGCCCATCGTCACCAGCCGCGTCATGTCGTCCGGATCGTTGACCGTCCAGACGTGCACTTCGACGCCCGCGGCGTGCGCGTAGTCGATCAGCCGTGGCGTCACGATGCGGAGGCGGCCCTGTCGCTCGGGCACCTGCACCGCATCGACGTTCCGCAGGACACGGCGCGCGACGCGGCGGCTTCGCAGCGAGACCGCCCCCACCAGCCGCGAGACCAGAGAGGTGCCCGCCGACGTTGCCGGAGTCAGGTCGGCGCCCGCGGCGGCGGCGGCGGCGAGAGCTGCACGGCGCCGGTCGTCGGAGAAGCTCGTCACGAGGACGCGCGCCGCGTGCGGTGCGACGATGCGTCCGACCTCCTCTGCGGCGGCGGCGGCTTTGACGTCGAGGTTCCAGTGCACGTCGGGGAAGGCATCCAGCGCCTGCTCGAGGGTGATCACGCCGCCGTGGCCGGACATGAGGTCGGCGAGCGTGCGGAGCGACACCTCGTCGACCCGTCGGGTATCGCCCGTGACGCGCGACAGGTCGGGGTCGTGGAAGAGCACGACGACGCCGTCGCGCGTCAGGTGGCAGTCCGATTCGACGTAGTGCGCGCCCGCGGCGTGCGCCTCGGCGACCGCTGCGAAGGAGTTCTCGGCGATCCCGGCGGCCGCGCCGTCGGGAGTGACGAGTCCGCGGTGCGCCAGCACCCGTGGGCGCGGGGGCCCGGCGAACCAGGGGTGCGTCACGCCGTCGGCGGCTGCTCGGACGTCGCGTCGGGCCGGGCGGGCGCGACCGGCTCCGCGGCCGGTGCGCTCGGCACCGCCGCGCGCTCGGAGCGCGCCGAGGCATCCGCCGACTTCGCGGCATCCGCGATCGAGCCGGCAAAGGCGCCGCTCACGCCTTTGAGCGCCTCGGTGAACTCGCTCGGGATGATCCAGAGCTTGCTCGAGGGGCTCTCGCTGATCTTCGGCAGCGTCTGCAGGTACTGGTAGGCGAGGAGCTTGTCGTCGGGGTTGCCCACGTGGATCGCGGTGAACACGGTCTCGATGGCCTCGGCCTCGCCCTGAGCGCGCAGGACGGCGGCCTGCTTGTCGCCCTCGGCGCGCAGGATCTCGGCCTGGCGACGGCCCTCGGCCTCGAGGATCTGCGACTGCTTGGAGCCCTCGGCCGTGAGGATCGCGGCCCGCCGGTCGCGCTCGGCGCGCATCTGCTTCTCCATCGAGTCCTGGATGGAGATCGGCGGGTCGATGGCCTTGAGCTCGACACGTCCGACGCGGATGCCCCATTTGCCCGTGGCCTCGTCGAGGACCACGCGGAGCTGCCCGTTGATCTCGTCGCGACTCGTCAGCGCCTCTTCCAGGTTGAGGCCGCCGACGACGTTGCGCAGGGTCGTCGTCGTGAGCTGCTCGACGGCGCCGAGGTAGTTGGCGATCTCATACGTCGCAGCCCTGGCGTCGGTCACCTGGAAGTAGACGACGGTGTCGATCGAGACGACGAGATTGTCCTCGGTGATCACCGGCTGCGGCGGGAACGAGACGACCTGTTCGCGCAGATCGATGAGCGGGCGGAGCCGGTCGATGAACGGCACGAGGAGGTTCAGGCCCGGCATGAGCGTCTTGTGGTAGCGCCCGAGCCGCTCCACGATGCCGGCGTTGGCCTGCGGGATGATCCGGATCGAGCGGAAGATCACCACCAGCACGAAGATGAAGACCGCGGCGGCGAGCACCCATCCGATCGCGGCGGGGATGAACTCGTCGGGATTCATGCGGAGAGCTCCTGGGTGTTCTCGGGACGGACGAAGGCGGTGGCCCCGTCGATGCGGCTGACACGGACCGCGGTGCCGGGCTCGAGGGCGAGGGTCGCGAAGGATGGCTCGGCCCGCGCGGTCCAGATGTCGCCGTTCGACAGCTTCACCTGGCCGGAGTCGGCAGACACGGTCGACAGCACGCGACCGCCGAGCCCGACGAGGGCGTCGACGTTGCTCGGCGTGGGATCCTCGCCTCGCCGGAGGCGCCGCAGCAGCGGCGGCCGGAGGACGAGCACGAGCACGGCCGCGACGACAGCGGCGATCACGACCTGCAGCCACAGCGGCGCACCGAGCAGATCCGATGCGAGGCCCGCGACCCCACCGATGCTGAGCATGAGGAAGGTGAAGTCGAGGGTCAGCATCTCGATCACGAGGAACAGCAGGATCAGCACCAGCCAGCCGATCCACGCCCAGTCTTCGATCGTCTGGATGAGCTCCACGATGTGCCTCCTTCTTCGAACCTATCACGGTGATTCCGCGCCGGATCGGCCGCGCCGGGGCGCATTGGTAGGGTCGAAGAGCGCCGCATCCCCACCTCCGCGGCGGCCGCGGCATCCGTCGTTCGGCACCTTCCGACCCGTTGGGAAATCCCGTGTCCGAAACCCTCACGCCTCTGCCCCAGGGCGCTCTCAGCGGCAAGACCGCTCTTGTCACCGGATCGTCGCGCGGCATCGGCGCCGACACCGTGCGCTACTTCGCACAGGCCGGCGCGAACGTCGTCATCAACTACCGCAACAAGGCCCCGAGGGCCGAGAAGCTCGCCGCGGAGCTGCGCGAGCTGGGCGTGGAGGCCCTCGTCGTGGGAGCGGACCTGACCGACCTCGAGTCGGTGCAGGCGATGTTCGCAGAGGTCGAGCGCGCGTTCGGCAGGCTCGACGTGCTCGTGCTCAATGCCTCCGGCGGCATGGAGTCGGGGATGGCGGAGGACTACGCCCTGACGCTCAACCGCGACGCGCAGGTGAACGTCCTCGAGACGGCGCTGCCGGTTCTGGGCGACGGCTCCCGGGTCGTGTTCGTGACCAGCCACCAGGCCCACTTCATCCGCACGACCCCGACGATGCCCGAGTACGAGCCGGTGGCGCTGTCCAAGCGCGCGGGCGAGGACGCGCTGCGGGAGCGGATCCCCGAGCTCGCCGAGAAGGGGATCGGCTTCGTCGTCGTCTCCGGCGACATGATCGAGGGCACCATCACCGCCACCCTGCTCGAGCGCGCCAATCCCGGAGCGATCGCCGCCCGCCGTGAGGACGCCGGAAAGCTCTACAACGTCGCCGAGTTCGCGGCCGAGGTGGCCCGTGCGGCGATCGACCCGGTTCCCGCAGACAACACGCGCCTCGTCGGCGACACCGAGTCGTTCGGCCAGGAGTGACGTGCGCGCGAACGACATCGAGAAGCTCGTCTCGGTCGGCCGCCCCGACATCGGCCCCGACGGCTCGTTCGCGGTGTTCGCGACGTCGCGTCCCGACCTGGCCGCGAACAAATCCGTCGGTCAGCTGTGGCGCGTCGAGCTCCCGGCAGGCACGCCCCGTCGCCTTACCCGCGGCACGGCCGACTCCAGCCCGCGACTGTCGTCCGACGGCGCGCGTCTGGCCTTCCTGCGCGGCGACGCGAAGGGCAAGGCCCAGGTCTTCGTCGTCGACGCCGGGGGAGGGGAGCCGGTTCAGGCGACGGATGCCCCGGCCGGCGTCTCGCAGTTCGCCTGGTCGCCCGACGGCACCGCGCTGGCCTACGTCGCGCGGGTACCCGAGAAGGGACGATACGGCAGCGTCGAGGGACTGGATGCCTCGGCCGAGGCGCCCCGCCGCATCACCAGCATCCGCTGGCACGCCAACGGGCTCGGCTACATCGCCGACCGTCCGGCGCACGTGTTCGTCATCGCCGCTCCCGCGCCCGACTCGGAGCCCTTCTACGAGCCGGCGCCTCGTGTGCTCGGAGACGACGAGAAGCCCGACGCGAAGCGCCTCCTCGCCGCCGAGGCGACTCAGCTCACCTCCGGCGCGGCATCGCACTCGGGCGTGGCGTTCCTGGGCGATGAGGTCGTGACGGTGCGCGACGTCCTCGAGAGCGACACGCGCGATCTGCGGACGACGCTCGTGGCGATCAGAACCGACGAGTCGGGGGAGCGCGAGGTCGTCTCGCGTGACGCCGGACTCTCGATCGACGAGGTCGACGTCGCCCCGGACGGCACCGTGGTGATCCTGGCGAACGACGTCGGGCCCGAGCACGTCGACTTCGTCGCACCCGGCCAGGCGCTCCACCTCGTCGAGGATGGCGCGGTCCGCCGGCTGACCGACCCCGAGACCATCGACCTCGGAGAGGTCGGCAGCCACATCGCGTTCGACGGTGACGACATCCTCGTGCAGGACCGCACCCGGGGGCGGGTGCGCCTTCTGCGGGTCGCGCGCTCCGGCGAGGTGTCCGAAGTGCTGGGCGGCGACGTGGAGGTCGCCGGTCACGCCACCGCGCGGGGCCGGACCGTGGCGGCGGTGGCGACGCCCGAGTCCTTCGGCGAGCTCGTGCTCGTCGACGGCGATGCCGTCACGACGCTCACGGCCTTCGGCGCCGGGGCCGCGGCATCCGGGATCTCCGTCCCCGCCGAGCTGACCGTCGAGGGGCGCGACGGCTACCCGGTGCACGGCTGGGTCGCCAAGCCCGACGGCGACGGACCGTTCCCCGTCGTCCTGCAGATCCACGGCGGCCCGTACGCGTCCTACGGAGTGCACCTCTTCGACGAGACGCAGGTGCTCGTCGACGCCGGGTACGCCGTCGTCTACTCCAATCCGAGGGGCTCCGCCGGATACGGCCGGCAGCACGGACGCGTCATCCGGCAGGCCATGGGCACCGTGGACTTCCACGACGTCATCGACTTCCTCGAGGGCGCCGTCGACGGCGATCCGTCCCTCGACGGGTCGCGCGTGGGCATCATGGGCGGGTCGTACGGCGGCTATCTGACGGCGTGGGCGATCGCACACGATCACCGCTTCGCCGGCGCGATCGTCGAGCGGGGGTTCCTGGATCCGGCCACGTTCCAGGGCACGAGCGACATCGGATCGTTCTTCGGCGACGAGTACGTCGGCGTCTCGTTCGACGACATCCAGCGGCAGAGCCCCATGGCGGTCGTCGGCGATGTCACGACGCCGACCCTCGTCGTGCACTCGGAGCTCGACTTCCGATGCCCCCTCGAGCAGGCCACGCGCTACTACACGGCCCTCAAGCGGCAGGGAACGCCCGCAGAGCTGCTCGTCTTCCCCGGCGAGAACCACGAGCTGACGCGTGGCGGGCAGCCCCGGCACCGCGTCCAGCGTTTCGAGGCCGTCCTCGATTGGTGGGCTCGGTACCTCCCCGTCGCCTGACGACATGCGCGGAAGGGCCCCGGGATGTCGAACTCATCGATCTCCCGGGGCCCTCCGCGTTCGTCAGCTCAGAGGTCGCGGCTGGAGAAGCGGAACGCGCGGACGATCTGGATGATACCCAGCACGACCAGCGCGATGCCCAGCAGCCACCACAGCACGAAGGCGCCGTAGAGGGGCGTGAACAGCAGCACGAGTCCGGCGAGGATGCTGATGATGGCGAAGAAGATCGTCCAGCCCTTCGACGCGGCGTCGCCGAGAGTGGAGAGCGACACGATTCCCTCGATGATCCAGAGGATGCCGACGAGGATGCCGAGGAACACGGCGAACCAGCCGGTGGCGGCCTGCAGGTTCACGAAGGCGAAGATGCCCGCGGCGATGAAGAGGAGACCGAGGACGATGTGTCCGACGCGCGCCCAGCCGCCCTTCGACTTCGAGAAGATGCCGAGCCCGGCGTAGACCAGTCCGGCCGCGATGGCGTAGATGGCGACGATAGCCGTCACGACGACCGCGGTCTTTCCGGGCCAGACGAGGATCAGGATGCCGACGATGACGGAGAGCACCCCGCCGACGCCGAAGGCGGTGCGGATGCCGTTGACAGCAGACTTCTCGGCTGCGGATTCGGTGGACATGGGAGCGAGCCCTTTCTGAATGTTTCCTGTGAACGTTCGGCCACAGCCTAGCCCCGTCGGGTGGCGCGCTCCGGCAATGCGCGCCGCGGTGACCGATTTGTGACGTGGGATGTCACGGCCCGCTCGCCGCCCACCGGCACGCGTCGGCCGGAACCACACGTCGGCGCGCGAGGGGAGAGAATCCGGCTGTCCGGGCCTGGGGGTTCGCGCACGATCTGTGGGCTCGCCGGAGTCAGCTCAGGAGGAACGTCGCCAGCAGCAGGATCGGCACGCAGCCGACCGTCGTGAGGAAGACAGTGTCGCGGGCGATGGTCTCGCCGACGCCGTATCGCTGCGAGTAGTTGAAGACGTTCTGCGCGGTCGGAAGAGCCGCGAGCACGACGACCACGAGGACGTCGTGCGGCGGCATCCGGAAGACGAACTCGGCGACCGCCCATGCGACGACAGGCATGACCAGGAGCTTGAGCGTCGAGGCGAGAGCGATGTCACGGCGGCGGCCCGACGGAGCGAGCACGCGCTGCCCGTGCAGCGAGATGCCGTACGAGATCAAGAGCACCGGCACGCAGGCGTTCGCGATCAGCACCGCCGGCTCCATCACGAGGTCCGGCGGATCCCACCCGGAAACCGACACCGCGGTGCCCAGCACCGAGCCCACCACGATCGGGTTCGTGACCGTGCGCAGGAGCGCCCGGCCGAGGGAGGACCGCCCGGCGGTCGCCGCCTCGAGGATCGTCATCGAGATCGGTGTGAAGACCAGCAGCTGCAGGAGGATCACCGGCGCGGGATACGCCGCCGAGCCCAGCAGGTAGAGCGAGAGCGGGATGCCGATGTTGTTCGAGTTGACCTGGCCGGCCGACAGCGCCCCGATGACGACCTCGCCCGCCGAGCGCCGCCACACGAGCCGCGCCACCACGGCGTAGGCGGCGATCATCGACACGGCCGCGATCGCCGACACGGGCAGCATCGCGGAGAACAGCGTCTGCACATCGGCGTTCGCGAGCACCACGAAGAGCAGGAACGGCGACAGGACGAAGAAGGTGAGGCGGCTCAGCACCGGCCGGGCGTGCTCGCCGAGGAGGTCCGTACGGCCGATGACCCACCCGACGAGGATGGCGAGGCCGATCACCGCGAACCCGGTGAGCGCCTCGATCACGATGCCCTCTCGCCGACGGATGCCACCTCCTCAGGCTAGCGACGCCGGCGCATGGCGCTCGTCGGCGCTCGTCCACGCTCGTCCACGCTCGTGGGCGCGAGTCCCTCGAAGTCCGCGCTCGTCGGCGCTCGTCCGCGGGCGTGGCTGAGCGATGCGCGGACTCGACGCCCAGCCGCCAGATCGACCGGCACGTGCGGCATCCCCGGCGCTGTCGCCGGGCCGGCCGCATCGCTAGCCTGGAGGCGATCGGCGCGCGTGCGCCGACCGCTGTGCGAGGAGGGTTGGATGGCTGTTTTCTCCCGCGGTTTCGGCGCCAGGCGCCGAGAGTCCGATCCGCGCCTGCCCCCTGGGCAGTACCTGACGGAGGACTTCCCGGTGCTGTCGGCGGGCCCGACCCCCGACATCGACCTCGACGAGTGGCGCTTCACGATCCGCACCGAGAAGGACATGCAGACGACCTGGACCTGGGACCAGTTCCTCGCGCTGCCGATCGAGACCGTCGACACCGACATCCACTGCGTCACCCGGTGGTCCAAGCTCGGCACGCAGTGGCGCGGCGTCTCGCTCGACACCCTGTTCGAGGACATCGACACCGACGTCGAGTTCGCCATGGCGCACTCCTACGGCGGGTACACGACGAACGTCCCCCTCGAAGACCTCCTCGGCGGCAAGGCCTGGGTCGCCTTCGAGTTCGACGGCGAGCCGCTCGACCCCGAGCACGGCGGCCCCGCGAGACTCCTCGTGCCGCACCTCTACTTCTGGAAGAGCGCCAAGTGGCTCCGCGCCCTCGTGCTGCACTCGCACGACGATCCGGGGTTCTGGGAGCAGAACGGCTACCACATCCACGGCGATCCGTGGACCGAGGAGCGCTACTGGTGACCGCCGCCGGGCGCGTCGCCTGGCGCGAGGCCACCGTTCTCGAGGTGACGGAGGCGAACGCGCACGCGCGCATCCTGACGCTCTCCGTGCCGGGCTGGGAGGGAAGCCTCCCGGGTCAGCACGTCGACATCCGCCTCACCGCCGAGGACGGCTATCAGGCCGTCCGTTCCTACTCGCTCGGACTCGCGGGGGACGGGGGCACCGTCGAGATCGGCGTCGACGAGGTGCCCGACGGCGAGGTGTCGCCGTACCTCGTGCGGGACGTCGGTCCGGGGGACGCTCTCGAAGTGCTCGGCCCACTGGGCGGCTACTTCGTGTGGCGCGACTCCGACCCCTCGCCCGTGCAGCTCATCGCCGGCGGCTCCGGGATCGTCCCGCTGCGCGCCATGGTCCAGGCGCGCGTGCGCTCCCGGACGCAGCAGCCGTTCCGGCTTCTCGTCTCGGTCCGGACGCCGGAAGACGCGATGTATCGCGACGAGCTCGAGCGGCTGCCGGACGACGGGGGAGTAGCGGTCACCTGGGCGTACTCGCGGGTGGCGCCGCCATCGTGGCCGGGCCGGGTCGGCCGGCTCGACGCCGAGACGCTGGACGCCGCGGTCTGGCCGGTGGCGGACGACCCGGTGATCTACGTGTGCGGACCGACGGGCTTCGTCGAGTTCGTCGCGCACGAGCTCGTCGCGCGCGGACACCCGGCGCGGCGCATCAAGACCGAGCGCTTCGGAGGGCTGTGATGAGCCGGAATGTGCAGCACCTGGATGGGAACGCGCTTGCGGGGGTGCTCGCGGAGCTGATGAGCACGGATGCCTCGTCCCTCACGATCACGTGCGCGCACTGCGGCTCGCACGGCGACATGGCCGAGGTGTCCGTCGAGCGCGACGCCGTCGCGTCGATCGTGCGCTGCCTCTCGTGCGAGCACACGCTGCTGGTGATCCTGCGCGACGCCGGCGGAGGCATCCGTCTCCGGTTCGAGGGCACCGCCGAGATCGCCTCGGCGTGACCGTCACGCCTCGTCGAGGGCTGGCAGCGCCGCGGCGAGAAGGCGCTCCCATTCCCGCAGCATGTCGTCGTAGTCGCCGGCGAACCGCCTGACGAAGTCGTCGGCCGACGGGTCGAGCGAGGTGAGGTCGTAGCCGACGCGCACGAGGGATCCAGCATCCGTCGCCTCCAGCTGCACCCGCACGGTCGTGGCGGTGTGATCGTCCGTCATTCGGGCGTAAGTGACCACCTGGGGAGGGTTCGACTCCACGACGATCCAGGTCGTCTCGAGGCCGCCTGCCCGTGTGCGCCAGACCGTGCCGGCTCGCGCGTCGTCCTCCACATCGGCGGGGAACTCCGGCGACCAGCCGGGCACCCACAACGTCTCTCCACGCGCGGTGAAGAGGCGGAACGCCTGCGCGGGCGGGAGGGCGACGGAGAGGGTTCCGTTGCAGACGCGGCGAGGACGGTGCGGCACAGCGCCGACCCTACACGCGACGAGGGACGCGTCACCGGGCGATTCGGTGACGCGCCCCTCGTCGCGTGTCGTATGCTCGCCGCGCCGTCTCAGCGCTGCGCGAGCGTCAGCGGCAGGATGCCGCCGCGTACTCGACGGACTCCTCGACGGTGTACTCCTCGCCGTCGACGGTCGCCGTCATCGAGACGACGACCACGCCCGCGGGCATCGCCTCCGCTCGGGTGTTGAAGACGTGCGTCCTGCTCTTGCCCGACGCGATCATGGGCGCCGGCTTCGAGCCGTAGGGCGAGGTGACGGTGGCCGAGACGGGCACGTTCTCATCGTTGCCCACCGTGACCACCTGCATGACCTTCGCGCCCACGCAGCGCGTGGTCACATCGACGGTCACGTCGAAGCCCGTGCCCTCGACGATGCTCGTCGCGGTCGACTCGTTGCCGGCGTTGTCCGTCGCGCGGACCGACACGGTCCGGTCGAGAATCGCCGGCGCGAGCTCCGAAGCCGGCGCGCAATCCGCCCACTCGCCGTCGTCGATGCGGAACTCGCACGAGGCCAGTCCCGAGTTCTCCGCGCCGTTCGCCGGGGCGGGGTCACTCGCCTCGATGCCGAGGTTCCCGCCGTCGACCGTGATGTCGATGCGCGGGCGCGTCGTGTCGAGCTTGTACGACACGTCCTCCGTCCACAGCATTACGGCGTCACCGCCGAGAGAGGCATCCCGGTACTCGAGCTGTGCCCAGTTGGTGCCCTCGACGGCGTTCACGGGCACCGTCATGCCCTGCGTGATGCCAGAGGAGATCGTCTCGTTCGAGACGACGCGGGCGCCGCCGTTGTGACCCTCCACGAGGCGCAGCCAGGTGGGGGAGATGCCGGTGTCGTTGAAGTCGGTCCAGTCGACCTCGAGCTTCGGCACCTCGTTCACCCATGCGCCGTCCTCGACGGGCGAACCGTCCGCTGTCACGACGGACGCCTCGACGTGGACGGGGGAGTTGTAGTGCGACATGATCGTCTCCCATTCTTCGAGGGTGACGGGAAGCACCGAACCGTGGCGCGGGCTGACCGGCAGCGACCAGTACGGAGAGGTCTCCGACCTGGCGTTGCACGTGCTGGACAGCCCGGTCGTGTTGCACCAGGACTGTCCGAGGTACTCCCACTCGTTCGGCGCCTTGTCCATCGAGTCGGAGCGCCATGCGACGTAGCCGCCGCCGGACGCGTAGTCGATGAAGACGTACCACATGTCCTCCGCGTTGTCCTTGAAGACGAGAGGACCCTCGAGGTTGCCGCCGGTCAGACCCGGGATCTGCCACTTGCTGGAGCCGTTCGGGTTGCCGACCATCGTCCAGGCGTTGGGGCTCTCCGTCAGCGGGGTGATCGGGTTCTTGTTGACCGCGTAGGGCTGGGTGTCCTGCGGACCCCACGTGTCGTACAGGTCGTCGAGCGAATCGATGTACTGCAGCAGGACGCGGAAGCCGTTCTCGTCCTTGGTCAGGCGGTACACCCGGTCGTCCGTCGCGATCATCGTCGAATCGATCATTCCCCAGCCCTGACGCCCGGTCGACCGGTCGAGGTTGATCCACGTCGTGGGCTGGCTGAACGTGACGAAGTCCTTCGTCGTGGCGACGCGGATGCGGTTGTACGAGATCTGCGACGTGTTGCGCGTGTCGATGTTCGCGTCGGGGTACAGGTTCGACGCCCAGAAGACGATGTACTGTTCGTTCTTCGCGTCGTAGAAGGCCTCGGGTGCCCAGACGTTGCCGGCGTGGTCGTCCTCGACCTTGACGAATCGGGGCTCCGACCAGTTCACAAGGTCGTCCGACTCGTAGACCACGAGATTACGAGAACCCTTCGACTGGCGGTACGACCACGACTGTCCGTCCTGGTACGTCTTGAGGTCGGTCGCGAGGAGGAAGAACTTCTCGCCGTCGGCGGAGCGGATGAGGGAGGGATCGCGCAGCCCCTGCTGACCCTGGGGTGGGTTGACGGTCTGGAGGATCGGCTGCGAGACGGACGTGCCCTCGTCGTAGTTCAGCTCGTACCAGTTGAGCGGGTCGTTGCCCTTGGACGCGCTGAGCCAGATCTGCTCGCCGTTGCGGCCGCCGTCGTCGCCGCCGTGGAACGACGCGAAGACGTAGCGCTCGTAGGTCTTCTCGGCCGCGGCCGCACTCGTCGTCGTCGCTTGCAGGTCCGGCTGCTCGGGTTCTGCCATCGCCGGCGTCGCGGCCATCATGCCGACGGTCACGGCCCCGACGATGCCGGCGGCGAGGAGGCGGGCCTTCGCGCGCCTCGTGGTCTTTCGGGCTCTTGTCGGTGGCGATGCGGTGGAATGCGCCATGGACTGCTCCAATCGGATCGGTTTCGCTTCCCGGCCGCGGCAGATCAACCCCTGCACCGCGGCCGACGCCCCGCGCATCCGCGCGCGGAGTCAGGGGAAACGGTATCCCGTTACCGCTCACATTAGAAGTGCGACTTCGCATACCAAGCGCGGCGGAGTTCGCCGAGCGGACCCGTCATCGCGCGAGAACGCGTCGAGATCGCACGGATGACCGATGCCTCGGCGGCGGTCTCACGTCTCCCGCAGCTGCCGCCGGCCGGCTGACGAGATCGCAGGGATCACGGGTGCTCGACGACGTCGGCGGTCGTTCGTGCGATGTCGGCGCTGACCGTTTGGCTATTGCGATCGCTATCGCCGATAGCGATTGCCGATAATGCACATTATGTCAGCTCAGGGAGAGCGCGCGGGATGGTGGAATCGGACTGGCCCTTCCCCGGGCGCCCGCCGGCCGTCTCTGCGAATGCGCGGATAGCGCTGCCGCGTCGCCGCGCTGCGCGGATCGCCGTGCGCGGTCTCCGCGCTCCCCGGATCGTCGTGCGCGGTCTCAGCGCTCCGCGGATCGCCGTGCGCGGTCTGAGCGCTCCGCGGATCGCGTGCGCGGTCTCAGCGCTCCGCGTCCAGACTTCTCCGGCTCTCGCGGGCGTTCGCCTTCTGGATCGCCTCGACCAGTTCGTCTTTCGTCATGCGTGTCCGGCCACGCACGTCGAGGCGCGCGGCGACCTCGAGGAGGTGCTTCTTGCTGGCGTTGGCGTTCACTCCGCCTGCCGTCTCCCCGTCCCGGCTCAGTGCGCCCTCGTCGGAGGGGCCGCGCTCCTCCTTCTGCTCCCAGTGGTCTCCGACCTTCTCGTACTGGTGCTTCAGGGCGGAGAACGCGGTCCGATGTGCCCGCTCCCCCTCGCCGTACGTCTCGACGGCCGAGTCGTGGGTCGCGATCCAGATGTCCTGTGCGTGCTGCGGCGACCGCTTCAGCGTTGCGGGCAGTTCTTCTCGTGCGGGCATGGCACTCCTCTCACACGCTCCACCCTCTGCAGGCTACGCCTCGTCCGGGGCGCGGTCGCGGCCGCCGCGCGCTCGGGTGCCGCCGGACGCCCCGCCCCGAGGGAACGGACGCCTATGGGACCACCCCCTTCTGCCCCGGCGTCCGGCCATGGCGGCGTGAGGGAGTGCGCCTGGCTCGTACGCTCGATCCGCGCGCCGGCCCGGCTCTGGCGAAGGGAAACCTCCCCGGTGGACAATGGGGCATGAGCTCCGTCCCGCCGGGCCGGCCGGTGGATGCTGTCGGCGCGGCCCCGTCGGTCGCCGCGGAGTCGGGCGCCGCCCTCGGGCGCCGCGCTCAGATCCTGGCCACCGAGCACTGGGGACTGCTGGCGGCGCGCGGCACCGCGCAGTCCGAGGTCCTCACGCGCATCACGATCTACCTCACGCTCGTCTCGGCGAGCCTCGTCACGATCGGGCTTCTGGGACAGGCGACGGGATTCCGCGACTGGTTCGCCGGTGCGGCACTCGCCATCCTGGGCTTCCTGACGCTCCTCGGTCTCATGACGCAGACCCGCGTGTTCAACGTGGCCGAAGAGGACCTCATGTACGTCGTCGCGATGAACCGGCTGCGCGGGGCGTACGTCGACCTGGACCCGGTCGTCGAGCGGTACTTCCTCGCCGCGGTCACCGACGACGTGGCCGGATTGGAGCGGACGTACTCGTTCCTCCGTCGACGCAGCGTCAGTCACCTCTTCGGGAGCTCGGCGGTCTTCATCGCCGTGGTGAACGCGTGCGTGATCGGGATGTTCGGCGGCGGATGCCTCGCTCTGGCCGGTATGCCGGTGCCGCTCGCGGTGGTCATCGCCGTGGCGCTCGGCGTCGCAGTCATCGCCGCCTCCTTCGCGTACGGCATGTGGACCTACCGGACGGCGTGGCGCAATCACCGCCCCCTTCGGCGAGCGGAGGACCCCGCGCAGGGCGCGTTCCCGCGAACCCGCCCGAGCGACTGACATACCCACCGGGACATGAGTGCGCAAGGCCTTCGTGGCAGGCGCTCCCTGTCCGCACAATGATCGGATGCAGCCGATCCGACTCCGGGAGCGGTGCTCGTGAGTCACCGCAGCTTCGACGTGGCCGACTGGGGGATCGGGTGGTCCGGCTGGGAGGAGACGCGGCTGGCCCGTCGTGAGTCGGTCTTCTCGCTCGCGAACGGCCATCTCGGCTGGCGAGGCACGCTCGACGAAGGGGATCCGTGCGTCGTCAGCGGCGCGTACCTCAACGGCGTCCATGAGCAGCACCCGATGCCCTACGCCGAGGGCGGGTACGGCTATCCCGACGCGGGCGAGAGTGTGATCAACGTGCCCGACGGGAAGGTCATTCGCCTTATCGTGGGCGACGAGCCGTTCGACATCCGGACCGGCACGCTCGAGTCGCACGAGCAGTTCCTCGACTTCCGGTCGGGCGTGCTCCGCCGGGACGTGCGCTGGACATCCCCCGCGGGTCTGACGGTCCGACTGCGATCCAGGCGCCTGCTCTCTCTGACGCATCGATCCGTCGCGGCCGTCGATTACGAGATCGCCGCCGTCTCGGATGCGGTCGAGGTGACCGTCGTGTCCGAGATCGTCTCCGACGAGCCGCTACCGGAGGTCCACCGGGACGAGCGTGTCAGGGCCGCCCTTCGCGCTCCCCTCTCCCCGGTCGCCCACCGGGCGGCCGACGATACGCGGGCGACGCTGGAGTTCCGCACGCGACGCAGCGGAATCGGCGTCGCCGTCGCGATGGATCACCTCGTCGAGGGCCGGGCGGCGTCCGTGGACACGGAGGCGAGCAGCGAGCAGGCACGTACGACGGTCCAGGCGCGGCTCGGCGCCGGCGAGAGCCTCCGCCTCGTGAAGTTCGTCGGTCACGAGTGGTCGCCCTCGCTGTCCCCGGGCGCACTGCGCGATCGGGTGGAGGCGGCGGTCGGGGCGGCTGCGCGTCTCGGCTGGGACGGACTCGCGCACGAGCAGCGCGCCTACCTGGACGCCTTCTGGAAAGCGTCCGACGTGATCGTCGACGGGGTGCCGTGGTTGCAGCAGGCCGTGCGCTTCGCGCTCTTCCAGGTGATGCAATCCGCGGCGCGAGCGGAGGTGCGCTCCATCCCCGGCAAAGGGCTCTCAGGGCCCGGCTACGAGGGCCATACGTTCTGGGATGCCGAGGCCTTCGTGCTTCCCGTCCTCACGTACTGCCTCCCGGAGGCGGCGCGAGGCGCCCTGCAGTGGCGCCACTCGACCCTCGACCACGCCCGCGCGCGGGCGCGGCAGCTGCACCTCGCCGGAGCGGCCTTCCCGTGGCGCACCATCAGCGGCAGCGAGTGCTCCGGGTACTGGCCCGCGGGCACCGCCGCCTTCCACGTGAGCGCCGACATCTCGGCGGCGGTCCTGCGCTACCTCCGTGCGACCGGCGACGGCGAGTTCGAGCGCCGCGAAGGCGTCGAGATCCTCGTCGAGACGGCGCGGCTCTGGATGGCACTGGGGCGATGGGATGACGACGGCGTCTTCCATCTCGACGGGGTCACCGGCCCCGACGAGTACTCCGCCCTCGTCGACGACAACGTCTTCACGAATCTCATGGCGCAACGCAATCTGCGTGGCGCCGCGGCATCCGTTCGCACGCATCCCGCCCGCGGGCAGGATCTCGGCGTCAGCGCCGGCGAGTGCGACGAATGGGATGCCGCGGCCGCCGCGATGGCGGTGCCCTTCGATGCCGGGCTCGGCATCCACCAGCAGTACGCCGGCTCCACCGAGCGCGAGCGCTGGGACTTCGACGGCACCGCCCGCGAGCAGTATCCGCTGCAGGACCACTTCCCCTACTTCGACATCTACCGGAAGCAGGTGGTCAAGCAGGCGGACCTCGTGCTCGCGCTGCACCTCGCCCACGAGCAGTTCAGCGACGAGGAGACAGCCCGCGCGTTCGCGTACTACGAGGGGCTGACGGTGCGCGACTCGTCGCTCTCGGCGCCCGCTCAGTCGATCGTCGCGGCCCGGGTCGGTCACCTCCCCCTCGCGATGGACTATCTGACCGAGGCCGCGACCATCGACCTCGACGACCTCCGCAACGACATCGACGACGGCCTGCACATCGCGGCGCTGGCCGGGGTGTGGTCGGCGCTCGTCTGCGGCTTCGGGGGCATGCGCGACGGCGGCGATATCGTCGCCTTCGCTCCCCGGCTGGCGTCATCGATGAAGCGGCTCTCCTTCGGTGTCCGCCACCGCGAGCGCGTGCTCCGGGTGGACGCAAGACCTGAGGGCACGACGTACTCCCTCGACGCGGGGCCGCCCATGACGCTCCGTCACTTCGGCCAGGAGCTCGTGGTGTCGCCCGGCGACCCCGTCACACGCGACACCCCGCCGCGGGCCGATCCCGGGCCGCCGCCCTCGCAGCCGCGCTGGCGGTCGCCACGAGAGGTGATCGAAGCCGACGACGAGCCCGCTCGGGAGGACAGCCCCGCCCGACCTGCCGTCGCGGGGTGAGCGATTGCTCACGCCGACTGGTTGACTGGGCGCACGGAGAAGTTCGAGGAGGACCCGATGCCGTTGCAAGGTCAGTACCTGCCCAGCACGTCGGAGTGGGCGCGCCGTCAGGCGGAGGCCTATGAGGCCAGTGGCGGAGCCGAGAGCGCCGAGCTGCGCGGGAAGCCGGTGATCGTCCTCACCACGGTCGGCGCCCGGACGGGCGCGCTGCGCAAGACCGCTCTGATGCGCGTCGAACACGAGGGCGCCTACGCCGTCGTCGCGTCGATGGGCGGAGCGCCGCGGCATCCCGCGTGGTACTGGAACCTCAAGAAGAACCCGCACGTCGAGCTGCAGGACGGTCCCGATAGGAGCGATTACGTCGCGCGCGAGCTCCGCGGCGACGAGTATCAGGTGTGGTGGGACCGGTCCGTCCAGGCGTGGCCCGACTATGCCTCGTATCAGAAGCGCACCGAGCGGCGCATTCCCGTCTTCCTGCTCGAGCGCGTCGGCGACGGCACACCGTGAGCGACGGTCCCCTGGGCGGCCTCGTCGTCGGCGACGAGGTGCGGGAGGCGCTGGGAAGCGGCATCCCGGTCCTCGCCCTCGAATCCACCATCTTCACCCACGGGCTGCCCCGCCCCCGGAATCTGGAGGTGGCGCTCGACGCGGAGGAGCGCGTGCGGGCCGCGGGGGTCGTCCCGGCGACGATCGGCGTCGTGGAGGGGCGCCCGACGGTCGGCCTGTCCTCCGCCGAGATCGAGCGGCTCTCGCACGACGACCGAGCCGTCAAGCTGAGCCTCCGCGACCTTCCCGTGGCGGCGGCGAAGGGGCTCAGCGGGGGGACGACCGTCGCCGCGACGGCCTTCCTCGCCAGCCGCGCCGGTGTGCGCGTCTTCTCCACCGGCGGCCTCGGCGGGGTGCACCGCGAGGCGCAGCAGACGTTCGACGAGTCCGCGGACCTGCCGACTCTCGCCGCGCTGCCGCTCGTCGTCGTCAGTGCCGGGGTCAAATCGATCCTCGACATCCCGCTGACCCTGGAACGTCTCGAGACCCTGAACCTCACGGTGGTGGGCTACCGGACGACCGACTATCCCGGGTTCTACATCGCCGACTCCGGATTCGACGTCGAGTATTCGGTGGACTCCCCCGACGAGATCGCCGACGTCGCCGTCGCGCGCGACGCCCTCGGCATCGCCTCGACGCTCCTCGTCGCCAATCCCGTCGACGCCGAGCGGCAGCTGCCCGCCGACCTGCACGACGACGTGCTCGCGCGTGCCCTCGCCGAAGCGGCGGCTCAGGGCGTGTCGGGGCACGACACGA
Source organism: Microbacterium sp. BK668 (assembly GCF_004362195.1). Classification (NCBI taxonomy): domain Bacteria; kingdom Bacillati; phylum Actinomycetota; class Actinomycetes; order Micrococcales; family Microbacteriaceae; genus Microbacterium; species Microbacterium sp. BK668. The sequence continues at coordinate 2,798,126 of NZ_SNWG01000001.1, read as the reverse complement.
CGCCGTTCCTGCTCGACTTCATGCAGCGCGAGACCGGGGGGCGGAGTCTCGACGTGAACGTCGAGGTCTACCGCGGGAACGTCTCGCTCGGAGCCGCGATCGCCGCCGCTCTCGCGGCGCGCGCCTGATGCTGACGGTCATCGGGGATCTGCTCGCCGACGTCGTCGTGCTCGGAGCATCGACCCTCGAGGTGGGAACCGACAACCCCGCCGTCATCACGCACACGCGAGGCGGCAGTGCCGCCAACGTCGCTGCCGCCGCGGCGCGCGAGACGCCGACACGATTCATCGGGCGTGTCGGAGCGGATGCCGAAGGCGACGCGCTGGCTCGTGCGCTCGCCGAGTGCGGGGTCGACGTCCGCGTGCAGCGCGCGGGACGCACCGGCTCGATCGTCATCCTCGTCGACGACACCGCGGAGCGCACGATGCTCACCGACCGGGGAGCCGCTGCCGAGCTCGAGAGCATCGAGAACGCATGGCTCGAGGGAAGCAGCCGGCTGCACCTGCCGCTCTACGGATTCGTCGGAGAGGCGTCCCGCCGTGCGCTCCTGGAGGCATGTCGCTGGGCGCATGCGCGGGCGATTCCCGTCAGCCTCGACCTGTCCAGCGTGGCGGCGATGCGGGATCTCGGCGTCGACGTCCTCGGCGGACTGCTGAGGCAGGTCGCCCCCGACGTCGCGTTCGCGAACGCCGACGAGGCCCGGCTCCTCGAAGAGGTGGGGCTGCGGCATCCGGGGCGCTCGGTCCTCGTCGTCAAGCGAGGACCGGACCCGGTGCTCCTGGTCACGACGACCGGCACGGCCGAGGTGCCCGTCGAGCCGATCGGGAATGTGGTCGACACGACCGGAGCCGGAGACGCCTTCGCCGCCGGGTACCTCGCCGCGGCCCTGGCGGGGAAGACGCCGGACCAATGCGCGACGGCCGGCGCACGCTCCGCACGGGAAGCGCTGCGCCGGCCGGGCGCGATCTAGCCGCGGGTCAGAGGCCTGCGGCGTCGTCGGGGTGCGACGCGGTGCGCCGCGTCACCTGCTCCCCTGCGGCGGGGTCGACCGACGTGCGCGTCACGACGTCGGAGCGGCGGCGCCGCATGAGGAGGACGATTCCGATGAGGACGACCACGACACCGGCTGCCATCAGGATGTAGCCGACGAGGTCGAGGTTCACCCAGTCCAGCTGGACGTTCAGGGCGAACGCGAGGATCGCGCCGATCACGAAGAGGACGATTCCAGCACCGATGCTCATGCGAGGTTCCTTTCCGGGATGGGCCCCAAGCGCATCCCTGGCGAGATCATGGTGACAGCCCGATCCGGGTCGGCGCATGCCCTTGACAAGACGCCGAAAGCGCTCATCACGCCTTCTGCATGCGCGCGAGCTCGGTCTCGATGTCATCCATGAACGCGTTGTACCCCGCGATGGTGGCGGCGACCTGCTCATCGGAGAAGTCGCCGCGATCCTGGCTGATCGTCAGCCGGGTGCCGCCGTCGATCTCTTCGAGGTCCATGAGCACCGGCAGGCCCGCGTGCTCGTCCGGGTTGTCGGTGAGGGTCATCGCGAGGTGCGCCGGCGGATCGACCTCGACGTACTCCCCCGCCCACTGGATCCGATTGCCGTCGGGCAGCAGCATGACGGCACGGAAGGCGCCGCCCGGGCGCACGTCCATGGTGAGCGAGTCCAGCGGCACCTCCACGGCCGCGGTGCCGAACCAGACGGCGAAGTGCTCTGGCTTGGTGAGGGCGTCGAAGACGAGATGGCGCGGCGCGGTCAGCTCGCGCGAGACCGAGAAGTAGTCAGCCATGGGGGTTCTCCTTGTCGTGAGGGTCTTCTGCGGGGGTCAGCTCCTGGAGAGCGTGGAGGTACGAGTCGAGGGAGTCCGCCCAGAACCGGGCATAGTCTCCGATCCACTGCGATGCCGCCGCCAGCGGGCGGGCGTCGAGGCGCGCGGGACGATACTGCGCCGCTTTCCCTCGCGTGACCAGCCCCGCGGCCTCGAGCACCCGCAGGTGCTTCGAGACCGCCGCGAACGTCATGTCGAAGGGCTCGGCGAGCTGCCCGACCGTGGCCTCGCCGGCCGCGAGACGACGCAGGATCTCGCGCCGGGTGGGGTCCGCGAGCGCGGAGAAGGTCCGACTGAGCCGGTCCTCTCCGATATCCCGTTGCATGGCGGCCTCCGTATTCAACTGATTGGTACAGTACCCGATGGTTGAATAACGCGTCAAGAAGTCGGTGGCACCCGCTAGCGTGTCGGCATGACGCGCCTGATCTACAACACGGCGACGACCCTCGACGGGTACCTCGCCGACGACTCCGACTCGCTCGAATGGCTCTTCGCCGTCCCCGGCGCCGCCGAGGCCGAGAGCTCTTTCCCCGCCTTCCTCGAGGGCATCGGCGCGATGGTCATGGGGTCGACCACCTACGAGTGGGTGTACGCCCACGAGGGGCTGGCCGAGCATCCCGAGCGGTGGCGATCCGCCTACGGCGAGCGGTTCGTCCTCGTCCTGACATCCCGCGCCCTGCCGGTCCCCGCGGGTGCCGGCGTCCGGCTCTTCTCCGGAGCGGTGCGCGAGGCGTGGGCTGAGCTCGAGAGCGCCGCGGCGGGCCGTGACGTGTGGGTGGTCGGTGGCGGCGACGTCGTCGGTCAGTTCGCCGACGCGGGGCTTCTCGACGAGATCCGCGTCTCCATCGCGCCCGCCACGCTCGGCTCGGGAAAGCCGCTCCTCCCCCGCGTCCTCGGATCCGATCGCCTGACGCTCGAGTCCGTCCGCCAGTCGGGGCAGTTCGCAGAGCTCGTCTATGCGGTGGGGCGGCCGGCGTGAGCGACCGGTGGCGGGGCATCGTCGCGGCTCTGCTGAACCCGGATCTGCGGGCGGCGCTCGCCGAGGTGATAACGGATGCCGCACTCCCGCCCGCGCGCCGCGACCGGGCGCTCGCGCGGCTGACCGAGCTGGGGCTCGTGCGAGACGCCGAGGGCAGGCCGGTCTTCGATGATGCGGCGCTGCGCGGCATCCTGGCCGAGAGCCCGCCGGCGAAGCCCACGGGTCCACAGCGCTATCTCGACGCGTCCGGGCGGATCGACCGGTATCCCGTGCGGGACGCAGACCGTCGCGAACTGCTGATATGGGTCGCCGACCAGGCGTTCGACGATGACGACGTGCTGACCGAGAAGGAGGTGAACGAGCGCCTCGCTCCGTTCACGGCGGACGTCGCCGTGCTTCGGCGCTACCTCGTCGATCATGAGCTGATCGAGCGCACGCGCTCGGGGTCGGAGTACGCGCGGGTGTCAGACCGGTGACGGCTCGAACGCGGTCCAGACGGCGTACTTCGGTTCGCGGCCGTCGCCCGACGAGGTCCGCGTCAGCCGTCGACGCACCCACGGTCCGAGGTGATCGCGGTAGTACGCCCCGTTGCGCAGTCGCACAGCGTCGGGAAGGGTCGGCAGCGACCACCAGGCTGACGGGGGTTCGAGCCCGAGCGCGGACAGCACGCGCGCCGCGACCCGATGGTGGCCGCGCGCGTTCATGTGGAGCCTGTCCTCCGACCAGTAGCCCGCCGTGGACAGCTCCCGATCCGGCCAGTTGAGAGCGCGGACCACGTCGGGGCGATCGGCGAGCTTCGCGACCACCCCAGCGGACAGCAGGTCGCCGCGGCGCTGAATGACGCGCGCCATCGGCAGCTGCGCAGACGGGTTGGCGCCCGACAGGACGACGAGCTGCACGCCCTCCTCATCGCAGCGCTGGAGGACCCGGTCGAAAGCCGCGACGACGTGCGAGATCGACGTGCGCGGCCGGAGCATGTCGTTGCCGCCCCCGTTGAACGACAGGTGCGTCGGCTTCAGCGCCAGTGCGGGCTCGAGCTGCTCGTCGACGATGGGCCACACGAGCTTGCCCCGGATGGCGAGGTTCGCGTATTCGACCGGCTCGCCGAGGCTGTCCGCCCAGCCCTGCGCGACGAGGTCCGCCCATCCGCGCACGCGCCCGTCGGGAAGCTCATCGCCGACGCCCTCCGTGAAGGAGTCGCCGATCGCGACGTATCGAACGGATGCCATCCTCCCAGCCTAGTTCGGCCCTGCGTCGCCTCAGCGGTCGTCGAGGGATCGGCCCCGCCGGTCGGCCAGACCCCACGCGGCGACGGCGGCGATGGCGAAGAACGCGGCGAAGAGGACGAAGAGCGCAGGCGCCCCGCCCAGTGCGAGCATCGGCGGCACCGTGAGCGGAGCGACGATCGACGCGATGCGGCCGACGCCGGCGGCCCACCCCGAGCCGGTCGCGCGCAGGGACGTCGGGTACATCTCGGGGGTGACGGCGTACAGCGCGCCCCACGCGCCGAGGTTGAAGAACGACAGGGCCATCCCGGTGGCGATGACGGCGGCTTCACCGGAGGCGGTGCCGAAGAGGATGGCCGAGACGACCGACCCGGCGAGGAACACAGAGAGCGTCGCCCGCCGGCCCCACACCTCGATGAGCCAGGCGGCCAGTGCATAGCCCGGCAGCTGCGCCAGCGTGATGACGAGGGTGAATCCGAACGACCGCACGAGGTCGTAGCCCTGCGCGACCAGGATCGTCGGGATCCAGATGAAGGCCCCGTAGTACGAGAAGTTGACGCAGAACCACACCAGCCACAGGCACGCCGTCCGCACCCGGAACTCCGCCGACCAGAGGGTGCGCAGACGCTCCCCCGCGGTCGTCGCCGCCGGCGCGTCCGTCGATGGGACCGCTCCGGGCTGAGCCGCCGGCAGTCGCCCGGCCGCGCCCGCGGCGTCCCGTGCGGCGCCCGCCTCGAACGCACGCACGACACGATCCGCCTCGCCGACGCGCCCTCGCCGCTCGAGCCAGCGAGCGGACTCCGGGAGTCCCCACCGCACGACGAGGGCATAGACCGCCGGCAGTGCCCCGAGTGCGAAGGCCCATCGCCACCCGCTCTCGGAACCCGGGATCACGAGATAGCCGATGAGCGCCGCCGCGGTCCAGCCGATCGCCCAGAAGGCCTCGAGAATGACGACGAGGCGCCCGCGGATGCGCGCGGGCGCGAACTCGCTGACGTACGTCGACGCGACCGGCAGCTCGGCCCCGAGCCCCAGCCCGACGAAGAAGCGGAACAACAGCAGCAGCGCGAGGCCGCCGACGAGGGCGCTCGCACCCGTGGCGAGGCCGTAGACGACGAGCGTCAGAGCGAACACCTGCCGGCGGCCGAAGCGGTCGGCGAGCAGGCCCCCGAGGCTCGCCCCGATCGCCATGCCGAGGAAGCCGACCGACGCGATCCAGGCCGTCTCGGACGGCTGCAGCGCCCACTGCTGGGCGAGGGCCGCGATGATGAACGAGATGAGCCCGACGTCCATCGCGTCCAGGGCCCAGCCGATGCCCGATCCGGTCACGACGCGAAGGTGCCCGCGCGTGAAGGGCAGTCGGTCGAGGCGCTCCGAGATGGTGGCGGTCGTGGCATCCGTCATGAACGTCATGGTACGGATGCCGCGTCCCCGGCGAGACGGCTTGCGCTCACGCCAGCATGTCGCGCACCAGCGGCGCGACCTTCGTTCCGAAGAGCTCGATCGACCGCAGGAGCTTGCCGTGCGAGAGCGTACCCGTCGAGAACTTCATGTCGAAGCGCTGCACGTCGAGGGTGCGGACCGTGTCGACGATCTTGCGGGCCACGGTCTCGGGCGACCCGAC